>JBLMWU010000018.1:0-46245 GCA_050257395.1 Gemmatimonadota bacterium
GCCCGCCTCCCCCCAGTAGCTGGCTGCCGCCCGGGCGGCGACCACCCCCGCCAGCGCGGCCAGCACGGTGGCCAGGGCCGTCAGGCCGGTGCCACGGGCGGCGGCTGCGAGCAGGTGCGCCAGCAGCCCCGCCTGCCCGAGCACCAGCCCGGTGGTGACCACGCCGAGGCCCGCGGTCAGCGCCAGGTAGCCGCGGGCCGCCCGGGCGTGCCGCAGCAGCCGCGGGTCCAGCGGCCTCATCCGCGTCTCACGCGCCGGTGGGGCGTGGCACCGTCGGACGGGTGGTCCCGCCGCCCGTCCCGCCGGTCCCGGTGGCCGGGCCTTCCGGCCCGGACGGGCCGGCGGCGGGCGCGGGCGGCAGCGACGCGGCCGGGGCGGTGAGCCGCTTGCGGAACACCCAGTAGGTCCAGCCCTGGTAGGCGAGCACCACGGGGGTGAAGATGACCGCCACCCAGGTCATGACCAGCAGGGTGTAGTGAGACGAGGACGAGCCGGCGATGGTGAGGCTGTAGGCGGGGTTGGTGCTGGACGGCAGCACGTCCGGCCACAGGTCACCGAACAGGGTCGCCACGGTCAGCGCCAGGGTCAGCGCCAGCCCGCCGAACGACCAGCCCTCCCGGCCGCGCCAGGCCGCGTACACCGCGCCCAGCAGGGCCACTGCGGCCACGGCCGCGGTGATGTCGGTCGCCAGCCGGCCGAACTCGTACTGGCTCACCGCCAGGAAGCCGGCGGCCAGCGGCACCGCGAACGCGGCGGCGGTGACCGCCGCGGTGCGGGCCCGCCTGCGCAGGTCCCCGGTGGTCTTGAGGGTGAGGAAGATCGCCCCGTGCAGGGTGAACAGGGCCAGCGTGGCCAGCCCGCCCAGCAGCCCGTACCAGTTGAGCAGGGTGAGCAGGTTGCCGGTGTAGATGTGGGCCGCGTTCAGCGGCACGCCGCGCACGATGTTGGCGAACGCCACCCCCCACAGCAGGGCCGGCAGCAGCGACCCGGCAAAGATCACCCGGTCCCAGTTGGCGCGCCAGCGCGGGCTGTCCACCTTGCTGCGGAACTCGAACGACACGCCCCGGCCGATGAGCGCCACCAGGATCACCAGCAGCGCCAGGTAGAACCCGCTGAACAGGGATGAGTACCAGAGCGGGAACGCGGCGAAGGTGGCACCGCCGGCGGTCAGCAGCCACACCTCGTTGCCGTCCCAGACCGGGCCGATCGTGTTGATGAGCAGCCGGCGCTCGGTGTCGCCGCGGCCGAGGAACGGGAGCAGGATCCCCACCCCGAAGTCGAAGCCTTCCAGGACGAAGTAGCCCGTCCACAGGACCGCGATGAGGATGAACCAGAATTCGGCGAGGGTCACGACAATCCTCCAGTGACGGCGGTCAGTAGGTGAAGACCGGGACGGGTTCGGCGGTGCCGGTGCCGCCGGTGCCACCGGTGCCAGCGGGTTCCGCCGGCTCAGGGCCGTGCTTGATGTGGCGGATCATCAGGTACCCGGCGATCACTGCGAGGCTGGCGTAGAGCACGGTGAAGACGATCATGGACGTGAGCACGGTCCCGCCCGAGACGCCCGGGGACACGCTGGCCGGGGTCTGCAGCACCCCGTACACCGTCCACGGCTGCCGCCCCATCTCGGTGAACAGCCAGCCCATGGTGTTCGCCAGGTACGGCAGGCACACCGCCCCGATCGCGGCCGCGTAGAACAGCCGGCGCCGCGGCAGCCTGCCCTTGCGGGTCAGCCACAGCCCCACCAGGCCCAGCAGGCCCGCCAGGGCACCGAACCCGATCATCAGCCGGAACGACCAGTAGGTGACGGGGATGTAGGGCTTGTAGTCACCCGGCCCGTACCTGGCCGTCTCGGCGCGCTGGATGTTGTTGATGCCCTGCACGGTGCCGTTCGGGTTGAGGGTGGCCATGAACGAGAGCATCCCGGGCACCCGGACGCTCCACACTTCCTTGTTCCCGTTCAGCGACCCGACTGTGAACAGGGAGAACGACGCCGGGGTGGAGGTGTTGTAGAGCGCCTCGGCGGCGGCCATCTTCATCGGCTGCTGGCTGTCCATCAGCCGCGCCTGGATGTCGCCGGTGACCGCGGTGGCGATGCCGGCCACCAGCGTGACGGCCAGCCCGAGCCGCATCGCCCGCCGGAACAGGCCGGTCTCGTTGCGCTTGCGCAGATGCCAGGCGCTGACCGCGACCAGGAACAGGCCCGCGGTCACGAACCCGGCGAAGATCACGTGCGGCAGCGCCGCGAGCGCGGTGGAGTTGAACAGCACCTTCCAGATGCTGGTCAGCTCGGCGCGGTGGGTGACCGGGTTGATGCGGTAGCCGACCGGGTGCTGCATCCAGGAGTTCGCGGCCAGGATGAAGTAGGCGGACAGGTTGCTGCCGATCGCGGCCAGCCAGATCGTGGCCAGGTGCAGCCGCGGTGACAGCCTGCCCCAGCCGAAGATCCACACCCCCAGGAACGTGGACTCCAGGAAGAACGCGAGCAGCCCTTCCATGGCCAGCGGCGCCCCGAAGACGTCGCCGACGAACCGCGAATAGGCCGACCAGTTCATCCCGAACTGGAATTCCTGGACGATCCCGGTGACGACGCCCATCGCGAAATTGATCAGGAAGAGCGCGCCGAAGAATTTGGTGAGCCGCTTGTATTCGGGCTTCTTCTTCACCACCCACGCCGTCTGCATGCCGGCGACCAGGATGGACAGGCCGAGCGTGAGGGGGACGAAGATGAAGTGGTAGACGGTGGTGATCCCGAACTGCCAGCGCGCGAGATCGAGCGCATTCACGCCGGTGCCTCCCATCCTCGCAGCCGGCCGCTCCGTGCGGCAGGCCGGTCGGCTGTCCCGGCGTCCAGGGGCTGACACGCACGGTCGCCCGTTGCGCGCCGGCGCCACGATTACCGCACCAGATCACGGGCAGGCGCCGGCAGAGCCCTTCGTGCCCGTGCTGACAGGCCATTGGTCCTATGCGGGAAATCACATGGGGGATGCGTCACATGGAAAAGGGCTCACAGCGGGCCGGGCGGGCCCTGCCGGCCGCCGCGGTCGTCCCCCTGGGAACGGGGCGGGGGCTGACGCGGCGCCGGCCGCCGGGACAGCCGGGGCAGCCCGGCGCCGACCGCGGCGACCGTCGCGGCCGCCAGCCCGATGACGGCGCCGGCCTGCCAGCCGAGCGCTGTCGGCGGCTGCCCGCCGTAGGCGGGCTTGACCAGGAAGGTCACCAGCACCAGCAGGAAGTTCAGCCAGGCGGCGCCCGCCAGCAGCTGCCGGTCGCCCGGTGGCGGCGCGAACGGGATCCGGCCCAGGCCGGCCTTCACCAGCAGCAGCACGAAGATGATGATGACCACGACCAGGACGATCAGCAGGGTGCTGTCCTGCAGCCCGGAGACCTGCCCGACCCTCGTGCCGTTGTAGCCGATCCAGAACCACGGCAGGAACAGGGAGATCAGCAGGATCACGGTCCCGCCGCCGACGATCCGCTCCCGCGGCGTCCACCGCCTGGCGTCGAAGCTGAACCCGGACCCGGGGGCGTCGTTCCCGTCGGTCATCGTTCCTCGCCGTTCCTCGCGCGGGCTGATCCCGGTACGCCCGGGACTGTACCCGCCCGGACCGGGATCAGCCCGGCTTTTCGCCGGGCACCCGATGGGGAGAGGATGGTCCGCGAGCCCGTCAGCGCTCACCTGCGGCCCTGAGCGAGGAACCCCGTGCCCGAGACCGGCATCGTCGACCCGCACCACCACCTGTGGGACCTGTCCCACCGCTACCCCTGGCTGCAGGGCGAGGGGAAGCTGGAGTTCCAGGGGGACGCCACCCCGATCCACAAGAACTACCTGCTCGATGACCTGCTGGCGGACGCCGCGGGACTGGGGCTGGCCAAGTCGGTGCACGTGGAGGCGTCCGCGGGTGACCCGCGGCTGGAGACCGCCTGGCTGCAGCGGATCGCCGACTCCCGCGGGTTCCCGCACGGGATCGTGGTCCACGTGCCGCTCGACGCGCCGGCCGCCGGGCAGGCGCTGGCCTGGCACGCCGGGCACCGGAACGTGCGCGGCGTGCGGCACATCCTCAACTGGCACCCGGACCGCCAGTACCGATTTACCGAACGAGACGACTACCTGGCTGATCCCGCGTGGCGGGCCGGTTATGCGCTGCTTGAGCAGCACGGGCTGTCGTTCGACCTGCAGATCTACCCGGGGCAGATGGCCGCGGCCGCCCGGCTGGCGCACGACTTCCCGGCCACGCCGGTCATCCTCAACCACACCGGCATGCCGATCGGCCGGGACGCGGCCTCGTTCGCCGAGTGGCAGGCCGGGATGCGCCTGCTCGCCGCCGCGCCGAACGTGTCCGTCAAGATCTCGGGGCTGGGCATGCTCGACCATCAGTGGACCGTTGACTCGATCCGGCCGTTCGTTCTCGAGACGATCGCGATCTTCAGCGCCGGGCGCTGCATGTTCGCCAGCAACTTCCCGGTGGACGGGCTGTACTCGTCCTACCGGCAGCTCTGGGACGCGTTCGGCCAGATCACCGCCGGCCTGACCGCCAGCGAGCGCGAGCAGCTCTTCAGCGCCACCGCGACCCGCGTCTACCGCCTCTGACCGGGCTCAGCGGGGCACAGCACCCTCAGCGGCGGCCCGGGGACCGGGTCAGGCGGACTTCTCGCGGGGGGTGCGGCGCGGGGACACGCCGCGCGGCACCAGGGTCGGGTTGACGTGCTCGAGGACGACCGGGCCGGTGATGACGACCCGCTCCACGTCCTTGCGGCTCGGCACCTCGTACATCACCGAGAGCAGGACCTCTTCGAGGATGGCCCGCAGCCCGCGCGCGCCGGTGCCGCGCAGGATCGCCTGGTCGGCGACGGCCTCCAGGGCGTCGGAGGTGAACTCCAGGTCCACGCCGTCCAGCTCGAACAGCCGCCGGTACTGCTTGATCAGCGCGTTGCGCGGCTCGGTGAGGATCTGGATGAGGGCGTCCCGGTCCAGGTTGTGCACGCTGGTGATGACCGGCAGGCGGCCCACGAACTCGGGGATCATGCCGAACTTGAGCAGGTCCTCGGGCATCACGTCGGCGAACGCGTCCGCCGCGCTCCGCTCGCTCTTGACCCGCAGCACCGCGCCGAAGCCCATGCCGCTCTTGCCCACCCGCGACTCGATGATCTTCTCCAGCCCGGAGAACGAGCCGCCGCAGATGAACAGCACGTTGGTGGTGTCGATCTGGATGAACTCCTGGTGCGGGTGCTTGCGGCCGCCCTGCGGGGGCACCGACGCGGTCGTGCCCTCCAGGATCTTCAGCAGGGCCTGCTGCACGCCCTCACCGGACACGTCGCGGGTGATCGACGGGTTCTCGCTCTTGCGGGCGATCTTGTCGATCTCGTCGATGTAGATGATGCCGGTCTCGGCCTTCTTGACGTCGTACTCCGCCGCCTGGATCAGCTTGAGCAGGATGTTCTCG
The DNA here is from genome assembly GCA_050257395.1 of Gemmatimonadota bacterium. Classification (GTDB taxonomy): domain Bacteria; phylum Actinomycetota; class Actinomycetes; order Streptosporangiales; family Streptosporangiaceae; genus JAIRTY01. Next base: position 5,442 of record JBLMWU010000018.1, read on the forward strand.
ACGTCCTCGCCCACGTAGCCGGCCTCGGTGAGGGCGGTGGCGTCGGCGATGGCGAACGGCACGTTCAGCAGCCGGGCCAGGGTCTGGGCGAGCAGGGTCTTGCCGGAGCCGGTCGGGCCGAGCATCAGGATGTTCGACTTGGCCAGCTCGACCCCGTCGTCACCGGCCCTGCTCTCGCCGCCGGACTGGACCCGCTTGTAGTGGTTGTAGACCGCGACCGACAGGGCCTTCTTGGCCTTCTCCTGGCCGATCACGTACGCGTCGAGGAACTCGTAGATCTCGCGCGGCTTCGGCAGGCTGTCCCACTTGAGCTCGGACGGCTCGGCGAGCTCCTCTTCGATGATCTCGTTGCAGAGATCAATGCACTCGTCGCAGATGTACACGCCTGGCCCGGCGATCAGCTTCTTGACCTGCTTCTGGCTCTTCCCGCAGAACGAGCATTTCAGCAAGTCACCGCCATCGCCGATGCGTGCCACCCAGCCACTCCTTTACCTGGGGCCACCACGGCGGCTCAATGGCCGCCGCCTGCGGCAGGCAATCCCGCCCGCCAGCCCGGTTGGTGTCTTATCTCCGACGTTACCGCCTCAGCGCCCCTGAGCGCGACGTCACCCGCCGCCCTGACGGCGGGAGATTCCGCATCCCTGGGGACCCGGCCCGGAGGCCTAGGAAGAGGCTACCTCGGCCTTGCGCTTCAGGCTCGTGAGAACCTCGTCGACCAGCCCGTACTCCTTGGCCTCCTCGGCCGTGAAGAACTTGTCGCGCTCGATGTCCCGGCGGATCTGCTCCTCGTCCCGGCCGGTGTGCCGGGCGACGATGTTCTCCATCGCGCTGCGCATCCGCAGGATCTCCCGCGCCTGGATCTCCAGGTCGCTGGACTGCCCGTAACCGCCCTCGGTGGCCGGCTGGTGCAGCAGGATGCGCGCGTTGGGCAGCGCCATCCGCTTGCCGGGGGTGCCGGCCGCCAGCAGCACCGCGGCGGCGGAGGCCGCCTGGCCGATGCAGACGGTCTGGATCTCCGGCTGGATGTACTGCATGGTGTCGTAGATCGCCATCATCGAGGTCACTGACCCGCCTGGCGAGTTGATGTAGATGAGGATGTCCCGGTCCGGGTCGATGGACTCCAGCGTGATGAGCTGGGCCATGACGTCGTTGGCCGAGGCGTCGTCGATCTGCACGCCGAGGAAGATGATCCGCTCCTCGAAGAGCTTGTTGTACGGGTTCATCTCCTTGATCCCGTACGACGTGCGCTCCACGAAGGACGGCAGCACGTAGCGTGCCTGCGGATCCGCGCGGCGGGCCTGGGCGGCCAGTGCCTGGTAGTCGATGCTCACTGTCTGTTCCTCCGCTCCGGATCCTGGTTACGAGACCGGCCCGGCCGACGGCACCTCGGTCGCGTTGCGGACGACCTGGTCGACGAACCCGTAGTCCTTGGCTTCTTCCGCGGTGAACCAGCGGTCCCGGTCGGAATCACGCTCGATCTGCTCCGCGGACTGCCCGGTGTGGAAAGCGATCCGGTCGGCCAGCGTCCGCTTGATGTAGAGGATCTGCTCGGCCTGGATCCGGATGTCCGACGCGGTGCCGCCGATGCCGCCCGAAGGCTGGTGCATGAGGATCTGCGCGTGCGGCAGCGCGTACCGCTTGCCCGCCGCGCCGGCGCAGAGCAGGAACTGGCCCATGGAGGCCGCCATGCCCATCGCGTAGGTGGCGACGTCGTTCGGCACGTACTGCATCACGTCGTAGATCGCCAGCCCGGCGCTTACCGAGCCGCCCGGCGAGTTGATGTACAGGCTGATGTCCCGCTTCTCGTCCTCGGCGGCCAGCAGCACCAGCTCGGCGCAGATCCGGTTCGCGATGTCGTCATCGACCTGCTGGCCGAGGAAGATGATCCGGTGCCGGAGCAGCCGCTGGAAAAGCTGGTCGCCCACGGGCATGGGGGTCGGCTCGCCCGCGTCCCGCACGGTCCGCGCTACTTCCGCCAGCATGGGGGGCGCGGTCACGAGCCTCTGGTCGTTCGCTGCTGGCTGCTGCGGCGCGTCGCTCACTGTGCTCTCCCCGTCCGCGTGCCTGGCTGGATCACGTGATCCGCTCGCTTCCTTTGTCGTTGTCAGTGACCATAACCCCGGCCCCGGAACGGATCGTCCGCCGAGGGGGGTCTGTTCGCTGTGGGCGCAGGCTAGGCCGGCCAGCCTGGTCAGTCCGCTTCGTCCCCGGCGGGCTCTGGGGCGCTGGCGTCCGCCGCCTCGCCGCCGGCGGTGCCAGCCTCCGCGGTGCCGGCCTCCGCGGTGTCAGCCTCCGCGGTGCCAGCCTCCGCGGTGCCGGCCTCCGCGGTGTCAGCCTCCACGGTCCCGTCCACCGGGGCGGCACCAGCGGCCTCCGCGTTCTCGGCCTCCATCAGCGCCTTGATGTCGACCGGTTCGCCGGATTCGTCGGTGACGGCCGCCCTCTCCGCGATCAGGGTGAGCGCCTTGGACCGCAGCACCTCGGTGACGGCGACCCCTAGCTGGCCCCGGTCGGTGATCTCCTTGGCCAGCCGGTCCGGCGGCACGCCGAGCCGGTAGGCCTGCTCGATCACGTAGGCGTTGAGCTCTTCCTGCTCGACGCCGAGCTTCTCGGCGATGGCCACCTGGTCCAGCACGAAGCCGGCCTTGACGAACCGCCGCGCGTCGGCCGACAGCTCGCTGTCCAGCTCGCCGGAGGTCAGGCTGCGCGCCTCCAGGTACTGCTCCCGGGTGGAGCCGGCCCGTTCGAGCTGCTCGGTCATGGACTCCTCGCGGCGCTCGATCTCCTGCGCCACGACCCGCTCGGGCAGCGGGATGTCGATCCGGTTGAGCAGCGCGTCCAGCGCCCGCTCCCGGGCCTGGCTGGCCTGCTGCATGCGCTTGACCGACTCCAGCCGTTCCCGGGTCCCGGCCCGGAACTCGCCGAGCGTGTCGTACTCGCTGGCGGACTGGGCGAACTCGTCGTCGAGCTCCGGCAGCTCCTTGACCTTGACGCTGTGCGCCGTGACGGTGACCTCGGCCTGCTCGCCGGCCCGCTGGCCGCCTGCCAGCTCGGCCGTGAAGGTGGCCGTGTCGCCGGCGGACATGCCGATCAGCGCCTCATCCAGGCCGTCCAGCAGGTTCCCGCTGCCGACCTCGTAGGAAAGCCCGCTGGCCTGCGCGTCGTCGACGGGCTTGCCGTCCACCGCGGCCGACAGGTCGATGGAGACGTAGTCGCCCTGCTCCACCGGCCGGTCCACGCCCTTGAGGGAGGCGAACCGGTCGCGGAGGCGGCCGATGTACTCCTCCACCTCGTCCGGGGTGACCTTGGCGTCGTCCACCGTCACCGGCATGCCCTCGAGGTCGGGCAGCTCGAACTTGGGCCGGATGTCCACCTCGGCGGTGAACGCCAGCTGCTTGCCGTCGTCGAGGTTGGTGATCTCCAGGTCAGGCTGCCCGAGCGCGTACACCTCGTGCTCTTCGAGCGCCTGCCCGTACAGCTTCGGCACGGCGTCGTTGACCGCCTGCTCCAGCACCACCGCGCGGCCGAACCGCTGGTCGATGATCTGCGGGGGCACCCGGCCGGGCCGGAAGCCCGGCACCCGGACCTGCTTGGCGACCTCACGGTAGGCCTTGTCGAGGCTGGGCTTCAGCTCCTCGAACGGAACTTCGATGGTCAGCTTGACCCGGGTGGGGCCCAGCTCCTCGACGTCGGTCTTCACTCGGCGTCACTCCCTGATCGCCTGCGCTCCATTTACGGCGGCCAAGTCTAGTGCGCTCCCCGGTGGGCCCCGTGCAGCCTGCGGGCAGATCCGACGTTCACCCGGTGCGGGTGGTGAGCGCGGGAAGGCCGGTGGCGGACGATGACGCGGACACACCCGGGGGAAGGAGCTCCCATGGGCGCACCGGACGGGCCACCGGGCGGCGTGTTCCCGGCGTCGCGGCTGGGCTGGGGCCGCACCTGGCAGGCGATCGCGATCGCGGCCCTGCTGCTCTTCGCGCTGGGGCTGATTTTGCTGATCTGGCCGCGGGAGACCGTGGTGGTGGCCGCCATCCTGATCGGCATCGCGCTGCTGGTCACCGGCATCCTGCGGCTGGTGCAGGGCATCACCGCAGCCGACGAGAGCGGCGGCATGCGGGTCGCCTACGTGATCATCGGCATCCTGGCGATCCTGGCCGGCCTGTACGGCCTGCGGCACATCTCGGTCACCGTGGTGCTGCTGGCGTTCATCGTGGGCCTGTTCTGGGCGGTGCACGGGGTGGTGGAGATCGTGGTCGCCGTCAGCGCCCCGCCGGGCAGCGGGCGCGGCGTGGTGGCGGTGGTCGGCATCCTGAGCCTGGCGGCCGGGCTGATCGTGATGTTCTGGCCGGCCATCTCCCTCACCATCCTGGTCGTGGTGCTGGGCATCTGGCTGCTGTGCTACGGCGTCCTGCTGGCGTTCCTGGCCTTCCAGCTCCGCACCGCCGCCCGCACCGCCGCCCGCGGCTGACCCGGCGTCACACCGCTAAGAGCACGCCGAGGCGGCGGCCGCGGGCGATGGCTTCCCGGCGGGAGCCGACGCCGAGTTTGCGGTAGGCGGAGCGCAGGTGGGTCTTGACAGTGTTGATGGACAGGAACAGCGCCTGGGAGATCTCCTCGTTCGTCATGTGCGAGGGCAGGAAGCACAGGACGGCCCGCTCGCTGTCGGTGAGCCGCACCGCCTGGTCCCCGTTCAGGATGGCGGGGCGGCTGCCCTGGGCGTCGAACCGCTCCAGCACCCGGCCCGCGAAACCGGCGTGGCGGCTGGTGGGCGGGATGAGCACGGTCAGGGCCGAGCGGACCATCGAGCCGCCGTCGAGGAACACCCGGTAGGCGCGCTCGGGCTCGGCCTGGGCCAGCGCCTGCTCCAGGTGGGCGACGGCCTCGGTCGGCTCGCCCAGCCGGCGGTAGGCCACGGCCGCCACCAGCAGGGCCGCGATCTGGTCGTGCCGGGTGCCGAGCGGCTGCCCGGCCGGGGCCCCGCCAGCGCCTCTCCCGGCCAGGCCGCCCCCGGCCCCGGCGAGCCACGGCCGGACCGCGTCCAGCGCCGCCTGGAACTCCCCGTCGGCGAGCATCAGCCAGCCGCGGGTCAGGCAGACGTCGGCCCGCCAGCCCGGCGCCGCCGCCTCCGCCATCAGCAGCAGCGCCCGGGCCCGGCCCGTGTCACCGCCCCGCAGCGCGGCCTCGGCCTCGGCCACGGTCATCAGGTCCGCGACCGCCGGGTCGGCGGCGCCCCACACCTCCCGCAGCCGGCACAGCGTGGCCCGGGCGGCCGTGGCGTCCCCGTCGGCGAGCAGGATGCGGGCCCGGATCAGGTTGGCCACCTCGGTGACCGGCGGCTCGCCGGGGAAGTGCCCCACCCGGTCCGCCTCGAGCTCGTCCAGCAGCCGCTGCGCGGCCACGAGATCGTCCTGCCCCAGGCTGACGTGCGCGTACGCGAGCACCGCCAGCCGCGCCGCCTGCTGCGGCGCGCCCTGCCCGGCCGGGTGGCCCGCGACCCGCGGCGCGCTGATCGCGGCCTTCCTGACCTCGTCCGCGTTCCTGCGGGCGGCGATCAGGTCCCCGTGCCAGGCCTCGGCGAGCGCCCGCCAGGCCCGGGCCCGGATCCGGAACCCGGCCAGCCCGCCCGCCCCGAACTGCCGGTCGGCGTGCCGCAGCGTGTGCCGGGCGGCCGCGATCTCCCACCGGCGCAGGGCGGTGACGCCCAGCGCGAACCACAGCAGCCCCAGCGCCCGGTGCTCGCCCTGGGTGGCGGCGGCCGCCTCGCCCTGCTCGGCCAGGGCGAGGCCGCGGCGGACCTGGGCGCCGTCCGGGCCGCCCTGGCCGGCCGCCTGCAGCAGCCGCAGCCCGGCCAGCGCGGGCTCCAGCACCGGCCGCAGTTCCGGGGCGCAGCGGCCCAGCGACCGCTCGGCGCTGTCCAGGTACACGCCCGCGCCCTCCGGGTCGTCGCCCCACAGGCGGGCGGCCGCCCACGCGGTGGCCACCGCGGCGTCGTCGGCGGCCCGGCCGGCCGGGAACAAGGTCAGCACCGCCTCCAGTTCGGCCGGGCCGGGTGAGAGCACCGTGCCCGGGCCGGCGTCGGCCAGCACCCGCGCGGCGTAGTCCCAGTCCCCGGCCTCGGCGGCGCAGCGGACCCCGTCCAGCACCCGGCCGTGCCCGGCGTACCAGTGGGCGGCCCGGCTGAGCAGGGCCGGAACCTCCTGGGGGAGCTCCCGGTGCAGCTGGGCGGTGAGCGACTCGCGCAGCAGCGGGTGGTAGCGGTATTCGCCCCCGCCGCCGGCGGCCGGCTCCACGAAGCTGTTCTCCCGGCTGAGCCGCTCCAGGGTGCGGGCACCGCTGTGCCCGCCGGTCAGCGCGTCGGCGAGGTCGCCGCAGACGCTGCCGGTGATGCAGGTGCGCAGGAGGAAGGCCCGCGTCTCCGGGTGCTGCCGGCCGAGCACCTCGTCCCGGAGGTAGTCGGTGACGATCGGCTCGTACCCGGCCAGGGCGGTGATCTTCCCGCCGTCCGGCCCGGCCCGCATGGCGGCCAGCCGCAGGCCCGCCATCCAGCCCTGGGTCCGGCGCAGCAGTTCGTCCCGCTCGGCGGGCTCGGCCTCCAGGCCCAGCATGGCGAAGTAGGCGTCGGCCTCAGCGGCCGTGCAGGCCAGGTCGGCGCCGCTGATGTCCGCCAGTTCGCCCGCCACCCGCAGCCGCGCGAGCTGCAGCCCGGGCTGCTGCCGGGCGCACAGGACCAGCCGCAGGGACGGGGGCGCGTGCCGGATCAGCACGTCCAGCCCGCGGAGCACGGCCTGGTCGGTCAGCTCGTGCAGGTCGTCGAGGATCAGCACCACCGGCTCGGGGAAGGCCTGGGCGGCCTGCACCAGCCGGAGCGGGAAGCCGTCCGCCGGGCCGTCCGCCAGCACCCGCATGGTGTCGGCGGGGGCGGCCCGGACCCGGGTCAGGCCGGCGCACAGGTAGGCCCAGAACCACTCCTGCCGGTCCGCTGCGTCGAGGGTGAGCCAGGCCACCCGCCGCCCTGCCGGGCCGGCGCTGGCCCATGACGCGCAGGCGACGGTCTTGCCCGCGCCCGCGGGGCCGCTGACGAGCGTCACCCGGTGCCGGGTGGCCTCTTCCAGCAGGCCGGAGACGCGGCGCCGGCGCAGCACCGGGAAGCTGGGCCGTGGCACCCGGAGCTTGTCCTCCAGGAATCCCGGCCGGCCCGCGGCCCGCGCGGCAGCCCGCCTGCCCGCGCCCGGAGCCTCCGCTGTTCCCTGCCTGCCCATGGTGCGTGCCATTGATCTCCCCCCGAAAGACCTGCGGCAGTTGACCAGGCATCCCCCATCCCGTGAGGCATATCCAGCCTCGTCCTTTGTGGGCTAGTACCCCCGGCGCGCGGGGCCAACCCCGGCTAGCCAGCCAGGACAGGCCGGTCTGGCCGGAAAAGCCCTGGTGACAGGGGATGAACGGCTGCCGCGGCGCCGGCCTGGCGGGCTGCCGCCGAACCGGGCGCGGGGCGGCCACGTCCCTCCTCACCCGCTGCGGGTGAGGCCGCGCCGGGTCAGGCCGGCGGTCAGGCCGGCGGGGCGCCGGGCCCTGAACCGCTCCCCTGCCGCACTCGCCGGGCCGCCCGGGCCTTGATGGGAGCGAACAAGGCCGCCGCGGCGGACGCGAGGAAGACGAGGTTGAAGACGATCTGCAGGGTGACGGCGGCCCGGGCCAGCTGGCCGGACGGGTGGATGTCCCCGAATCCCACCGTGGCGAGCGTGCTCACGGTGAAGTACAGGCTGTCGGTGCTGGTGTGCAGGCCCGCGAACTCGCCGGGCAGCCGGGCCAGCAGGTAGTCGGCCTCCGCGAAGAAGAAGACCGCCACGCACAGCACCGTGAAGATGCCGCGGATCCGCATTTCCGTGCCGGCCGCCATCATCCGGGCGATCAGCAGCACGATGAGGGCGGCGATGACGACCAGGCCGCCCGCGAAGAGCGCGATCCACCAGCCGGTTGGCAGCACCGCGCCGGCCGGCAGCAGGTAGTAGATAACGGTGACCGCCGCGGCCACGATGATCATCTGGGCAGAGCCCAGCAGCAGCGGCCCAGGACTGCGCATCGGACCGATTGTGGCATGTCAGGCCCACCGTGGCCGGGCATGACACGGCGCCGCGCGCGGCCGGGCCCGGCGCTGGATATTGGCGGGCTGTTTTCCTGCCGGACACCTGCCTGTGCGCTACCGGGCAGCCGCAGGGGCCAGCCCAGGACGCCCCGACTCAGCGCGCCTGGCCGGCTCAGGGCCGACGCGGCCCGTCGGCTGGCCCGGGGCCGCTGCGCGCTGAGCCGTTGCCGCTGGCCCGCGCTCCGTTGGCGCCGCTGGCCCCGGCTCCGCTGATGCTGCTGGCACTGGCCGGCCGGCTGGTGCTGCTGCCCGGCCGGCTGCTGGTATTGCTGCCCGTCCGGCTGGTGGTGGTGCTGCCTGACCTGCTGGTGGTGCTGGCGGACCGGCTGGTGCCCGCCCGCGTTCCGCTGGCCCGGCTGGACCGGGCGGTGGCCCCGGTCCCGCTGGCGCGGGTCCGGCTGCCGCCGGTGCGGGTTCCGGCTGACCGGGACCGGGTGGTCCCGGTCCCGCTGCTGCGCGTCCCACTGGCGCGCGTCCCACTGGTCCCCGTGGCGCCGGTTCCCGTGCCGCTGGCCCGGGTCCGGGCCGTCCTGGTCCCGGTCGCCCGGGTCCCTGTCGCGCGGGTCCCTGTCGCGCGGGTCCCGGTGGCCCGGGTCCCGGTCGCCCTGGTCCCTGTCGCGCGGGTCCCTGTCGCGCGGGTCCCTGTCGCGCGGGTGCCCGTGGCACGCGTGCGGGTGGCGCGGGCCCCGGTGGCGCGGGCGGTGGACCGGCCGCGTGCCGCGGTCCCGGCCGTCCTGGCCCGCCCGGCGGGCCTCGCCGGGCCGGGTGCGCCCGCCCTCGCCCGGCCCGGGCCGCGCCTGGGCGCGGGTGCCTGGCGGAACGGATTCCACCGGCGGACCACCGCGTAGCCGAGGCCCGCGACCGCGGCGACGGGCCAGGCGATCACGTCGGCAGCCGCCAGCACCCCCAGTCCCAGGTACAGCGGCAGGCCGCCTCTGGCGGTCAGCGCGTGGCCGGCTTTGGTGACGGTTCCGGTGATCGCGTCAGCGATCTGGTCCACCTCAACACTGATGCTCATTTCCCGGTCGTGCTCGCGGGCACGCGGTTGCCGCGCGGCAGCCGCTGCCCCGCGGCCCGCCTCGCTCGCGGCGCTCCGTCCCCGGCTGGCACGCTGGGATGCGGCGGTCGGCATGACAGTTACTCCTCCCCGTTGACAAGGGCATACCTACCCGCGCGCCCACGCCTTACCATCCCCGCCGCCCGCCGGCCAGCGGGGCCGGGGCGGCCTCCGGCCCGGCTGCCGGGACCGTGCCGGGGACCAGCCGGGCAGGGCGGGCACGGCTAAAGCCCCGCGGGGCCGGGTAAGCACACCAGCAGGTCACGTACCGCGCAACAGCAGGTCAGGGGGCCGCAAGCGCGGGCTGCCAGGCCCGGATCGGCCGGGCCGGGGACCGGCAGGGCCCGGCTGCCAGCCGGCCCCGGGCGACCGGCCGTGCCGTCAGCAGGCCAGCTGGCCGGGCGCCGCGCCGGCGGGGCCGCAGAGTGGGCCCGGCGCCGGGGCGCGGGCAGGACCCGGCGTGACCGGGGCACAGGGGGGATCCGGGTGAAGCTTTCCGGGCTTGGCCGCCTCACGGCGCCGCTCGGGTACCTGAGCGGGCCGGCCTCGGCGCCGCTGCGGGCGGGCTCCGCAGCTGCCGCCATGGCAGCCGGCGCCGCCTCCAGCGCGGCGGCGTCCGGTGCGGCCGCTGCCTCCGGTACGGCAAGAACGGCGTCCGGCGCCGCCCGGACCGCCTCCGGGACGGCCCGGCGCACGCCCGCCGTCATCTCCGGCGCGGCCGCAGCGGCGTCCGGCGCGGCCAGAGCCGCCGCCGGGATGGCCAGCACCGCTCAGGGCGCAATGGCAGCCGCCACCGCGGCCGCCCCGGGCGCGGCTGCGGCAGCGGGCCAGCTGCGGCGGGCACCGGGCCGGATCGGCGGGCCCGCAAGGGAGCTGTGGCACGCAGGCGAGCGGGCCGCGGCCACCGTGGTGGCGGCGGCAGACATGGGCCGCCGCCGCACCCGGCGGCGGGTGTGGTCGCGAGGCGGCCGGGCCCACATAGAGGTCCGCGGCCTGACCGGTTCCGGGCCGGCCCACCGCCAGCTCGCCCGGGCCGTCACCGCGGCGCTGAGCAGCCACAAGGGCGTGCACTGGGCGGAAGTGAACGCGGCGACCGCCCAGGTGCTCATCGACTTCGACGAAGAGCAGGCCGACCCGGACACGCTGCTGGACATCGTCGAGGCCGTCGAGCAGGCGCACGGCACCCAGGACGGCACCTTCTCCTGGTCCGCCCCGGCGCACCCGGCTGACGACGGGCCGCTCGCCGTGGCGGCCACCGCGCTGGCGGCCGACGCCGTGGGGATGGCCACCGCCGTGACCGCCCGGATGCTGCGGCTCACCCCGCTGCCACGCGGCGTCCGGACGCCGCTCGCGTTCGCGCAGGCGCAGCCGCGGCTGCGGCGGGCCATCGCCGAGCGGGCCGGCCCCGCCGGCGCCGACCTGCTGCTGACCCTGGGCAACGCGGTCACGCACGGGCTGTCCCAGGGCTACACCCCGCTGGCTGTGGACGCGACCCACCGGCTCATCCAGCTCATCGAACTGCGGGCCCGGCAGGCGGTCTGGAGCCAGAAGGAATATGAGCTGCACGCGACCGGGCACGCGCTGCCGCAGGAGCGGCCGCGGGAGTACCCGCGGCCGGTGCCGCTGCCGCCCGGCCCGGTCGAGCGGACCGCGGACCGGACCTCGCTGGCGGCCATGGCCGGGGCGGGCGCCCTGCTGGGCTGGACCCGGGACCCGGACCGGGCCTCCAGCCTGCTGCTGGCCACCGTGCCACGGGCCGCGCACCTGGGCCGCGAGGGCTTCGCCTGCACCCTCGGCACCCAGCTGGCCCGGCAGGGGGTGGTGCCACTCGACGGCGCGGCGCTGCGCCGGCTGGACCGGATCAGCGCGGTGGTGATCGATTCCGCGGTGCTGTGCGCCCCCTACGCCCGGATCCTGGCGCCGGTGGCCGGCCCTGGCGGGGAAGGCCAGGCCCGCAGCGCCCGCAACGGGCACCCCCGCAGCGGCCAGACCCGCAACGGCAGACCCGGCCGCGGCAAGGCGGGGGACGGCAACGGCGGCGTCCCCGACCTGGAGGCCTGGCAGGCGGCCGAGCGCATCCTGGCCGGCCGCCCGCTGGCGGACCTGGCCGGGCCGGGCCCGTGGGCGGACGGCGGCTGGCGGCTGTCCCGGGTAACCGGCGCGGGCGACCAGGCTGCGCTGGCCGGCCAGGGGAACGGCAGCCGTCCGCACGGCAGCCGGCCCCGCGCCGGGCACGGCGGCGGCGACCTCAGCAGGCCGGACGGCCTCACCCTTGAGCTCACCGACCCCGGCGGGCGCACCCGCGGCCGGTTCCTGGCCGGCCGCGAGCTCGACCAGCAGGCGGAGGCGGTGCTCGGGGCGGCCCGCGACTGCGCCGGGCGGATCCTGCTCACCGGCCATGTCAGCACCGCCGAACTGGCGCCGTGGGCGGACGAGGTGATCCCGCCGGGCCAGTCGCTGACGCGGCAGGTGCGGCGGCTGCAGGAGGAAGGGCACGGCGTGCTGGTGCTGTCGGCCGGCCAGCACCAGGCACTGACGGCCGCCGACGCCGGGGTGGCGGTGGTGACCGCCGAGCACGGCGTGAGCTGGTCGGCCGACCTGGTGTGCGGGCCGGGCCTGCGCGACGCGTGGCGCATCCTGTGCGCGGTCAAGGCCGCCCGGCTGGCCAGCGAGCGGGCCGCCCGGCTGTCGCTGGGCGGGTCCGCCCTGGGGGCGCTGCTGGTCACCGTCGGCGGCGGCACGCGGGCCACCAGGGCCGGCATCGCCCCGGTGCAGAGCGCGGCGCTGCTGGCGATCGGGACCGGTGTGCTCGGCGCCCGGTCGGTCGCCCGGCTGCCTGAGCCGGTCACCGCGCCGCGCGGCGACTGGCACGCCATGGCGGCGGATGCCGTGCTGGCCCGGCTGGCCGCCCGCCGGGCCGCGGGCCCGGCCGTCCCGGACGCCTTCCTGGCCGGCCCGGCCGCTGCCGCGGGGGGCCCGCGCGGCCTCGCCGGGCTGGCCGGCGCGCCGCTGCGGGGCACGGTGGAACTGGCCGCGGCGGTGCGGAAGGAACTCCAGGACCCGCTCACCCCGGTGCTCGCGCTGGGCGCGATGGCGTCGGCGGTGGTCGGCTCCGGGGTGGACGCGGCCCTGGTCGGCAGCGTGATGGCGGGCAACGCGCTGATCAGCGGGGCGCAGCGGATGCGGGCGGAGCGTTCGCTGGGCCGGCTGCTGGCCGGTGAGCAGCCGCACGCCCGGCTGGTGCGCTGGTCGCCGCCGCCCGCCGGGCTGCGCCAGGGCGGGACCGGCCTGGCGGCGCTCGGCAGCGCCCCGCAGGACAAGATCCTGGCCGCCGCGCTGCGCCCGGGCGACGTGATCGCGCTGCGCCCGTTCGACGTGGCGCCCGCCGATGCCCGCCTGCTGGCAGCCGACGATCTGGAGGTCGACGAGTCCACCCTCACCGGAGAGTCGCTGCCGGTCAGCAAGACCGCCGGGCCCGCGCCGGGCGCGCCGCTGGCCGAGCGCACCTGCATGGTCTACGAGGGCAGCACGATCCTGGCCGGGACCGGCCTGGCCGTGGTGGTCGCCACCGGCGACGCCACCGAGGCCGGCCGGGCCGCGATCGCGGCCGGGCGGGCAGCACCGCCCACCGGCATCCAGGCCCGGCTCGCCGAGCTGACCCGCATCTCGGTTCCCGCCAGCGGCCTGGGCGGGCTGGCGGTGGCCGGGCTCGGTCTGATCCGCGGCGTGCCGCTGCGGGACGCGATCGCGTCCGGGGTGGCGGTGGCGGTCGCCGCCGTTCCCGAAGGGCTGCCGCTGGTGGCCACCGTCGCCCAGCTCGCCGCGGCCCGCAGGCTGACCAGGACCGGCGTGCTGGTGCGGTCGTCCCGGGCGCTGGAAGCCCTGGGCCGGGTGGACGTGGTCTGCTTCGACAAGACCGGGACGCTGACCGAGGGGCGGCTGGCCGTCAGCCGGGTGGCCGGTGCCGACGGGACGATCACCATCGCCGCGCCGCAGGCCGACCACGTGCTGCAGGTGGCGGCCCGGGCCTGCCCGCCCGCGGGCGGCGGGCAGCGGACGCTGTTCCACGCCACCGACCGGGCGGTGGTGGAGGCGGCCCGCAGCCAGGCGGGCCGGGATGAGCCGTGGGACCTCGCCGACGAACTGCCGTTCGAGGCCACCCGCGGCTACGCGGCGTCGCTGGGCACCAATGCCGGGCACACCTGCCTGGCGGTCAAGGGCGCACCCGAGGTGGTGCTGCCGCGATGCACGTCGATCGAGCCCGGTGCCCAGGCCAGCCGGGCGGAGCCCGGCCGGGCCGGGGCGGGCCGGCGGCGCGGGCGCGCCGCGGCCGGCCGCCGCGCGGTGCCGCTGACCGCGGCGCGCCGGCGCGCCGCCCAGGACGTGCTCAACGACCTGGCCGCGCAGGGGCTGCGGGTGCTCGCGGTGGCCGAGCGGGACCTGCCCGGCCCGCCCGGCCGCTACCACCTCACCGGCAACGGGGCCGGCGGCCCCAACGGGCACCGTCCCGGCCCGCAGGCCGCCCGGCCCGGCGGCGACGGCGACCTGGTGGAGAACCTGACCCTGGCGGGGTTCGTGGCCATCTCGGACGCGCCGCGGCCGGCGGCCAGGGAAACGGTGCGCAAGCTCGCGGAGGCGGGCGTGCGGGTCACCATGGTCACCGGCGACCATCCGGCCACCGCGGTGGCGGTCGCCCGCCGCCTCGGCATCCCGCACGCCCACCGGGTGCTCACCGGTGCCGAGATCAGCCGCCTGCCGGAGGCCCGGCAGGTGGAGCGGATCGGCGCGAGCACGGTGTTCGCCCGGGTGTCGCCGGAGCAGAAGGTGCGGATCGTGCAGGCGCTGCAGCGGGCCGGCCATGTGGTGGCGATGGCCGGGGACGGCACCAACGACGCCGCCGCCATCCGGCTCGCCGACGTGGGCATCGGGGTGACCTCCCGCGGGTCGCGGTCCGCCCGGGGTGCCGCCGACCTGGTGCTGACCAGCGCGGATACGCTGCCGATCATCGACGCGCTGCTGGAGGGCCGGGCGCTGTGGGCCCGGGTGCGGGACGCGGTGTCGATCCTGGTCGGCGGGAACGCCGGGGAGGTGGCGTTCACCCTGCTGGGCACCGCGCTGACCGGCCGGGCCCCGCTCAGCACCCGGCAGCTGCTGCTCGTCAACACCCTGACCGACATGCTGCCGGCGCTCGCGGTCGCGCTGGCGGGCGCGGGCCGGTCGCGGGGCGCGGAGCAGCGGCTCGCGGAGGCCGGGCCTGTAGGGCCGCTGGCCGGGCCGGAACTGGCCCGGGTGCTGTCGCTGCGCGGCGGCGCCACCGCCCTCGGGGCGACCGTGGCCTGGCAGGCGGGCCGGATGACCGGGCGGTCGCGGCGGGCGAGCACCATGGCGCTGTCCACGCTGGTGCTCACCCAGCTCGGCCAGACGCTGCTGACCAGCGGCCGCAGCCCGCTGGTGGTCGCCACCAGCGCGGTGTCGGCGGGCGCGCTGGTGGCGATCGTGGAGATCCCGGGCGTCAGCCACTTCTTCGGCTGCACCCCGCTCGGGCCGGTCGCGTGGGCGATGGCCGGCGGCTCGGCGGCGGGCGCCACGGTCGCTGCCGCGGTGGCCCCCCGGCTCATCCCCTGGCTCGGCGCCGCCGGCACCGGGAACGGTACCGGCCCCGTGCTGGCGGGCTGAGCCGCTGGTCCGGCGCTGACCGCCGGGGCCGCCAGCCACCGGACGGCGGCGGCTACCCGGGCTGCGCGGTGACGGGGCCGCGCAACCACCCGCCGGGGGTGATGACCGCGCCCCGGCCCGGCGGGGACGGTGGTGGCCGGCCACGACAGAAGAAGGTGCCCAGGGTGCCCATGACACGAATGCAGAACCAGCCTGCACCGTTCCAGGTGAACTCGGGGATGCTGCTCACCGGTGCGGCCCTCGCCGCCCTGGGCAGCCTGCTCGGGGCGGCCGGGCTGGTGATCAGCGGCGCGGCGATGGCAGACGCCACCCGCCGCTGGCTGAACAGCCGGGAAGTGCCGCCGTCCGAACTCGCCAGGCAGCAGTTCGCCAAGGCGCGCGCCGCCACCGCGGCCGGCACCGCTGCCTGGCGGAACGGTGCCGCCCAGCCCGCAGCACGCTGACCCGCGCGGCCGCTGGCCCGCGAGCCCGCGCGGGCTTGCGATGCTGCCCTGCGCTGTCTCTCCTGCCCGCCCGGGGACGGCATCCGGCCGGCCTCAGGGGCAGGCCGCCCCCGGCCGCACCGGTGCATCAGGGGTTGCGGGTGCCCGCTCTTCCCGGTGGGCCCGCCGCCGGAACGGCAGCAGCAGCGGGGTGCCCAGCAGGAGCAGGCCGGCGGCGGCGATCGCGGCCCGCGGGCCGGTGACGGCCGCCAGCAGCCCCCAGGCCAGGGTCAGGGCCGCGATGGTGATGTTCTTGGTCACCGACCAGGCCGAGAGGGTCCGGGTCACGAGCGCCGCGCCGGTCTGCTCGAGCCGGTAGGCGGCGAAGATCGGGTTGAACACCCCCAGGGAGGTGACCAGGCCGGACTGGGCCACGATGACCAGCAGCAGGCCGCCGGGCCCGCGCTGGATGAACGCGAGAGTCACCGGCCAGCACGCTGACAGGGTGCCGCTGGCCAGCATCACCCGGCGCTGCCCGTACCTGGCCGCCAGCCGCCGGGCGGCCCGTGAGCCGGCCAGCCCGCCCGCGCACGGCAGCCCGAACGCCAGGCCGTACTGCCAGGGCGCGAAGCCGAGGTCGCCGAGCATCAGCACCGCGAGCAGCGGCGCGGTCGCCAGGATGAGCCCGCCGACCAGGCTGTTGTAGAAGTACAGCAGGCGGAGCTGGGGGTGGCTGAAAATGTGCCGCCAGCCTGCCAGGACGCCGCCGCCCGCAGCCGCGCCAGCCGCCGGCACATCGTCCGCGCGCACGCCGTCCCGCGACCCGGGCCGTGGCTCGCCGGCGCCGATCGCGCCGATCCCGAGCGCCGACAGCAGGAAGCTGACCGCGTTCGCCACCACCGTGGTCACCGGCCCGAATATCCCGATGGCCGCCCCGCCCAGCGGCGGCCCGGCCGCGGTCGCCGTCCAGGTGGTGGACTCGAACCTGGCGCTGGCCCGCAGCAGGTTCCCCGCCGGCACCAGCGCCTTGAGGTACGCGCCGCTGGCGGCCGTGAACACGACGTTGGCGGCGGACGCGACCACCGAGACGGCCACCAGCTGGGCCAGGGTCAGCGCTCCGAGCGCGTAGGCGGCGGGCACCGTCAGCATCGCCGCGAACCGGAGCAGGTCCATGGCGATCATGACCGGCCGCTTGCGGCGCGTCTCCACCCACGGGCCCAGCGGCACCGCGATCAGCGCGCCCGCGGCCAGCGCCGCCGCGGCCAGCAGGGACACCTGCGCCGCGGTGGCGTGCAGCACCCGGATGGCGACGATCGGGAACGCGTCGAACGCGAGCATCGTGCCCGCCGTGCTGACGCCATAGGCCGCCCACAGCCACCCGAACTCCCGGCCCAGCGGCTCCCCGCGCCCCATGCCGTTCCTCCGCCCCGTCCGCACCACCGCGAGCTGACACAGCGAGCCAACAGCCACGGGTGGCCGCCGATCAAACAACCGCCGCGCCGGCGCGCCACAATTCCTGGTTGTACCGGCAGGAAAGGGGCGGCCGTGGGCTTTCGGGGGCGTGCGGACCTTCCTGGCAGCCGCCGGCGTTACCGGCGTGCGGGTGCCAGCCCGGGCGCGGGCGGCGCCGCCGGCGGCCGCTGCGGCGGGCGGATGAGCCGCTGCCGGAACACCCAGTAGCTCCAGGCCTCGTAGCCGAGCACGATCGGCGTGAAGATGGCCGCCACCCAGGTCATGACCACCAGGGTGCTGTGCCCGGCGGAGGCGGCGCCGATGGTGAGCGTGTTCCTGGCCACCGTGCTCGACGGCAGCACCGCCGGGTACATCCGGGAGAACACCGCCCCCGCGGCGGCCAGAATGGCCAGCCCGGTGGCGGCGAACGCGGCGCCCTCCCGTTTCATCACCGCCAGCACGCCGGCCGCGGCTGCCGCCACCACCGCGAGCACCGCCATCCCGAGCGGCACCCCGGCCGGCAGCGACCACGGCACGAACGGCCGGCTGTCGGCGGACAGCCAGGCCAGCGTCCCGGCCAGCAGCAGCGCCGCCGCGACCGCCAGCCCGCCGGCCGACCGCCTGGCCCGCCGGGCCAGCCCGCCGCTGGTCTTGAGCGCCAGGAACAGCGCGCCGTGCAGGCAGAACAGGGCCAGGCTGGCCAGCCCGCCCATGATCGCGATCGGGTGCAGCAGACCCAGCAGACCGCCGGTGTAGACGCCGCCGGGGCCGAGCGGCACCCCGTGCGCCAGGTTCGTGAACGCCACCCCCAGCACGATGGCCGGGATGAGGCTGCCGAGGAGGTTGGCCCAGTCCCAGATGGCCCGCCAGCCCGCGCTGTCGCGTTTGTCGCGGTACTCGAAGGAGATGCCGCGCGCGATCAGCGCCAGCAGGATGAGGAACAGGGCCAGGTAGAAGCCGCTGAACAGGTGCGCGTACCAGACCGGGAACGCCGCGAAGGTGGCGCCGCCCGCGACCAGCAGCCAGACCTCGTTGCCGTCCCAGACGGGCCCGACGGCGTTGAGGCACAGCCGCCGGTCGGTCTCGTCGGCGATGAGGAAGGGCGTGAGGATCGCCACCCCGAAGTCGAAGCCCTCCAGGAAGAAGAAGCCCGCCCAGAGCAGCCCGATGAGCGCGAACCACGTGGTGTTGAGGACTGCAGCCGGCACCCCTGCTCCCCTCCCGGTCCGGTGCGCTGGCGCGCGGTCAGTAGACGAGGCTCGGGGCCTGCTGCTCCCCGGGCTGCTGTGGGGCGTCCAGGTCGCGGTGGGCCGCCCGGATCATCAGCGCCGCGTCCACGGCCCCGAGCACCGTGTAGATGGCGGTGAACCCGATCAGCGTGGTCAGCACCTCGCCGAACGGGACGGTCGGGGACACCCCCCGCAGCGTCTTCATCACCCCGTACACCACCCACGGCTGGCGGCCCATCTCGGTGAAGATCCACCCGCTCGTGTTCGCGATCAGCGGCAGCGCGATGCCGGTCAGCGCGATGCCGGCGAACCAGCGGGTGTGCGCGAACTTCGGGTTGCGCGCGCTCCACACGCCCCAGGCGGAGATCAGCAGCAGCAGGATGCCCATCCCGATCATGATCCGGAACGACCAGTACGTCACCCACAGCACCGGCGCCAGCAGCCCCTCGATCGCGAGCGGCGCGCCGAAGATGTTCCCGACGAACACCGAGTACGCAGACCAGTTCATGCCGAACTGGAACTCCAGCACGATGCCGGTGACCACGCCGATCGCCAGGTTGATCAGGAACAGCCGGCCGAAGAACCGGGTCAGCCGGTCCCAGGTCTCGTCCTGCCGCCGGTAGGCGAGGGTCTGCATCACCGCGACCAGCATCGACAGTCCGATCGTGACGGGCACGAAGAAGAAGTGGAAGACCGTTGTCAGGCCGAACTGCCAGCGGGCAAGGTCAAGCGCCATCGCACCTCCCCCAGGTGCCTCCCGGCCGTAGCCGATCCCCGCGGCCGTCCCAGCACGTGCACTTTCCGTAGTCATCGACTACATTAAGTGACCATTACCCTAGCCTAGCCGCCCCCCTGCCGCGCGGTCCCCCGGCGTTCCCGCACCTGCCCGCCACGGACCGTATGCGGCTATTGGCCGCTATTGCGCCAGCGGTGCCCCTGAGGCGCTTGCCATCCCGGAGCGTCACCATTTCCCGGCGCCGGGCCGCGGATCCAATATCCGGGTCAAACGGGGGTATAGAACGGGCAGAGCGAGGGTTTTCGGACCACTCGGTCGCCCGCAGTTAGTCCCGCAACGCGACCGAGGCCTGCTGGTGGCGGCCAGCCGGGCCGGGAAGGCGAGAGCCTTGTTAAAGAAAGTTCTCACCGCGGCTGTGGTAATCGGGGTCCTTATCTGGGTGTTCTCCAACCCGTCTCTGGCCGGTGACACCGTCCATGGGTGGATCACCGGCTTGATCGACTTCTTCCGGCACCTCATCTGATCTGAGCGAATTCGGGGGGAACACCACTCGCTGACCGCCTTGCCGATGTGCCAACGGGGGCAGGATGGGCAGGGACAGGCCCAGGCGACTGCGAGGGAGCGGGCATGGCGGCACATGGCGTGGACGCGCTGGTCATCTTCGGCGCCACCGGGGACCTGGCCAAGCTGGAGACGTTCCCGGCCCTGGTCGGGCTGGTCGGGCGGGGGGTGCTCGACGTGCCGGTGATCGGGGTGGCCAAGAGCGGCTGGGGGCTGGACCAGTTCCGCGACTACGCCGCCGCCTCACTCAAGCTCAACGACATGGACGCGGCCAGCCCGGCCGCTGCCAAGATGCTCAGCCTGCTGCGCTACGTGGACGGCGACCTCGGGGACGACGCCACCTACCAGGCGATGTCCGAGCAGATCGGGCCGGGGCAGCGGGTGCTGTTCTACCTGGAGGTGCCGCCGTCGCTGTTCGGGCGGATCGCGCACGGCATCGCCGGGGCGGGCCGCGCGCAGGGGTCGCGGGTGATGGTGGAGAAGCCGTTCGGCTCGGACCTGGCCAGCGCCCGGGAGCTGAACACCACCATGCACCAGTTCTTCGCCGAGGACGACATCTACCGGGTCGACCACTGGCTGGGCCTGGACCCGGTGCAGAACGTGCTGTTCGCCCGGTTCACCAACTCGGTCATCGAGCCACTGCTCAACCGGACGTATGTGCAGAGCATCCAGATCACCATGGCCGAGGCGTTCGACGTGTCCGACCGCGGCCGGTTCTACGATCGCACCGGCGCCATCCGGGACGTGATGCAGAACCACATGCTGCAGGTTCTGGCCACGGTGATGGCCGACCCGCCGGTCGGGCAGGGCCTGGATGGCTGGCGGGACAGCAAGTCCCGGCTGATCGCCTCGCTCATGCCGCTGTCCACCGAGCACACGGTGCGCGGCCAGTACGAGGGCTACCGGCAGGTGGACGGGGTGGATCAGCACTCCACGGTGGAGACGTACGCGGCGGTGCGGCTGGCAGCGGACTCGTGGCGGTGGGCGGACGTCCCGATCCTGATCCGGGCGGGCAAGTGCCTGCCGGTCACGGCCACCGAGGTGACGGTGCGGTTCCGCCGCCCGCCGCGGGACATCTTCGGGCTGGCGCCCCTGCCGCCAGCGAACGAACTGCGCTTCCGGGTCTGGCCCGAAACCGCCATGAGCGTGTCCCTGGCGGGCAAGAAGCCCGGCGCGGGCTGGGAGCCGCAGACTGAGGAACTGACCTTCGACCAGCGGCCCGGTGAGGACATGCGCCCCTACGACCGGCTGATCGGCGCGGCGCTGGATGGGGACCGCTGGCTGTTCGCCCGGCAGGACACGGTCGAGGCGGCCTGGCGGATCGTGGACCCAATCCTGGGCGATGCGGTCCCCGTGCACCCTTACGCCAAGGGCAGCTGGGGGCCCCGCGAAGCCGACCGGCTGCTGCCGGCCCGGGACAACTGGCACGACCCGGCCGGCTGACCGCCCCGCTCCAGCTGACCGCCCCGCTCCAGCTGACCAGCCGGGCGCACGCGTCGCGGGCGTTGCGCCCGGGTAGTGATCACAGCAGATCCCCCGGGACAACTGCACCCGTCCTGGCCCGCCCCGGGACGGCGCACGGCGCAGAGGGAGACTGATCCGCGTGCCGGTCCAGGCCATTCCGCAGGCTCTGCTGGCGAGCCTGTACCCGCTCGGGCTGGCGATGGTCCTGGTCCTGGCGGCGGCCACGCGCCCGCGGGCCAAGGCCGGGGCGTTCCTGATCGGCGCCGCCGTCTGCACGCTCGCGGTCGGCTTCGCGGTCGTCTTCGCCCTGCGCGGGGCCGGGCTGGCGCACCGCGGCGAGCGGCCGGCTCACTACGGGGTCCGCCTGGCCTTCGGCCTGCTGCTCATGATCGCGGCTGTGGCGGTGGCCCGCTGGCCGGCCACCCGCTGGGGCAAGGCCAGGGCCGAAGCCAGGGCCAGAGCCAAAGCCGAGGCCGAAGCCGTGGCCAGGGCCGAAGCCGAGGCCGGCGCCAGCACCGGGGCGAGAGCCGAGGGCGGCCCTGGGAACAGACCCGGGCTCATCGCCAGGGTCCGGGCCTTGGCCAATCAGGCCGACTGGACCCGGCGGGCCAAGGAGGGCGGGCTGATCGTGGTCTTCCTGGTGGGCATCGCCATGTACCTGCCGTCCCCGGTGTACCTGTCCGCCCTGGAGCGGGTGGGCAGTTCCCGGCTGGGCGTCGGGGCCCTGGTGGCCTGGGTGATCCTGGTGTCCGCGCTGGTGCTGATCACGATCGAGGTGCCCATCCTGCTGTTCGTGTTCGCCCCCGGGTGGACCATCCCGAAGCTGCGGGCGGCGGATGCCTGGATGGCCCGGAACAAACGGACCCTGATCGTGATCGTGCTGGCGGTGCTGGGCGTCTGGGAGACGGCGGACGGGCTGATCGGGCTGGTGTCCTGACGGCCGCCCCGCGGTGCGGTCAGCCGGGGACCAGGTAGTCCTCGCGGCGGACCAGGCCGCGCACCGGCTCGCCGCGCAGGTGCCGCCGCACGTTCTGGGCGGCCATCCGGGCCGCGCCCTGCATCACCCCGGCGACCGTGCCGGAGTTGTGCGGTGAGCCGATCACGTTGGGCAGCCCGAAGAACGGGTGGTCCGTGCGGAACGGCGTGCGCCGGGTGGGCTCGTGCCACCAGACATCGAGCCCGGCGCCGAACCCGGGGTTGGCGCGCAGGTGCTCGTAGAGGGCCTGCTCGTCCACGATGTCACCGCGGGCGACGTTCACCAGGATCGCGCCGGGCTTCATCAGCGCGAGCTCGCGCGCACCGATCAGGCCCCGGGTGGCGAGGGTCAGCGGCAGCGAGATCACCAGCACGTCGGCAGCGGCCAGCACCCGGTCGAGGTCGGCGAGGGTGCCGGTGAAGCCGGTGGGCTCATCGGTCGTCCCGGTGCTGTTCACCGCCCAGATGCTGGCTCCGAGCGCCCGCATGAGCCGCGCGGTGGCCTTGCCGATCCCGCCGTAGCCGAGCACCGCGCACACGGCGCCGTCCAGGGTGAGCAGCGGCTTGTCCTGCTCCCACCGGCCGGCCGCCAGCGCGGCGTGCCGCTGCGGC
Organism: Gemmatimonadota bacterium; assembly: GCA_050257395.1. Taxonomy (GTDB): domain Bacteria; phylum Actinomycetota; class Actinomycetes; order Streptosporangiales; family Streptosporangiaceae; genus JAIRTY01. Next base: position 27,769 of record JBLMWU010000018.1, read on the forward strand.
AGCCGCCGCGCCAGCGCCAGCGTCATCGCCAGCACATGCTCGGCGATCGGCGGCGCGAACGCGCCCACGTTCCCCGCCACCGCGGCCTGCCCGGGAATGGCGGTCAGGTCGATGTGGTCCACCCCGGCCGACAGCAACTGCATGAACTCCAGCCGCTCCGCCCGCGCCAGCATGTCCCCCGGGAACTCCCCCTTGGGACGCCAGCTGAGGACCGCGGTGGCCCGCCGCACCACCTCCCGCCGTTCCCCCTCCGGCAGGCCCGCGAGGAACGCGACCTCCGCGTCGCCGCCCAGCACCTCCCGGGTGATCTGCTCGGACTCCTCACCGAGCCCGTACCCGACCGCCACCACCCGATCGCCAGGCATTACCGACCCTCTCCGCCATGCTCCCGCCAGGTTGCCGCTAACAGCCTGCCCCACGCAGCCTCTCGCTCCCCGAGCGGGGCGGGCGCGGAAATCCCGCAGCGTGTAAAGAGCGAGCGCAGCGAGCGGAGCGGAGGGATTTCTGCGCGCGTCCCGCGGCCGCGGCTCTGCTAAGACCCCGCGCTCGGCCGTGATCCGGCCGCCCGCCTCGGCCGCGGCCAGCGCGGCGTAGTCGCGGGCATTCTGGTCCGCGTACGCGGCCGCGAACTCCGCGACCGCCCGGTCGAACACGTCCCCGCTCCCCAGGTAGGCGGCGATCGCGATGCGGTCCCCGGACCGGGCGTGCGCCCGCGCCAGCGTCCACCCGCACACCTGCCCGTACACCCGCATCCCGCGCGGGATCATCGCCTCCGCCGGCAGCGAGTACTTCCAGTCCCGGAGCTGGCGGATGTAGAAGTCGCGGGTGCGCCCGTCCGGCCCGGCCGCCCGCTGCCAGCCGAGAAAGATGTCGCTGGCAGCCTGGGTGAGCCGCTGCCCGCTCACCACCCGCTCCCCCTGGTTCGCAAATGGGCTGGGCCCGGCGAACCGGCTCAGCACCGACTCCTGAGCTTCCTTGACCTGCAGGAACAGCGGGTCCTGGTCGTCGCGGCCGAGCATCAGGATGATCCAGCAGCGGGTGCCCACGCTGCCGACCCCGACCACCTTGCGTGCCATGTCGGCGAACTCGAACTGGCTGAGCAGCACCCGGCGGTCGGCCTGCAGGCTGCGCGCATAGGAGCGGATCAGGGTGCGCAGCCGCCGTTCGGTGTCCCTGCCGCCCAGCTGCGCGGGGACCAGGTCGGCGAGGGGGACCACCAGCGGCGGGTCCGCCACGATCCGGATCCGCCCGCCGATCGTGCGGGTGAGCTTGCCGAGCTGCTGCCGGCTGTCCCGGGTGCGCGCCTTGGCCCGGCCTTCGCCAGCGCGCGCCGTTGCGGGCCGTGCAGCTGGTCCTGGTAGTCGCGCAGGAGGCCGTCCATGTCCGCCTGCGCGTACCAGACCGCCAGGTTGCCGAGCCCCGCGAACCCCCGCATCGCGAGCCGGTACTGGCGGGCGGCCGCCCGCACGATCGCGGTGCGCTCGCGGCGGCCGAACCCGTTGCCCCTGGCCGCGACCTCCAGGCTGGCGGCCAGCCGCTTGACGTCCCACTCCCACGGCGCGGGCAGGCACTCGTCGAAGTCGTTGACGTCGAAGACCAGCTTGCGCTCCGGGGAGGCGAACAGCCCGAAGTTCACCAGGTGCGCGTCGCCGCAGGCCTGCACCAGCAGCCCGGTGCTGGGGGTGCGGGCCAGGTCGGCGGCCATCGGCAGGGCGGCGCCGCGGAAGTAGCTGAACTCCGACGCCAGCATCCGGCCGTACCGGATCGGGACCAGGTCCGGCAGCCGGGACACCGCCTGCTCCTCCAGCAGGCCGACCGGGTCCGGGCGGTCCGGCGGCGGGCTGAACTCCGCGTGACTGGCCCGCGGCACCGCGGCCCGCGCCGCTTTCCCGGCGGCGGCCCGCTCGGCCGGGGTCTGCCAGCCGGCCCGCTCCCGGGCGGCCCGCAGTCCGGCCCGGCGGCGGGCCGCGGGCATGGCACTCATGCGACAACTCTCGCCCCGCGAGCTATCTCACACCTCACCCGCACCGGGCGACCCCGGCTCCCATCGGCATCAAGCCCGTGATCTGCCGCGATAACGCCGCGGGTTCCGGTCAGGACGACCGGGGACCCTCCGCGGTCAGGCAAGCCAGCGACCGGGCCTGCGTCAGGTGTGCAGGCCGGCCATCAGCAGGCCGACCAGGGCGCCGAACACCGCCGCACCCAGCGCCTCGGCAGGCACCCGCCAGCCGGACACGCCAGCCTGCCGGGCCGCCAGCACGCCTTCCACGGCGAGCACGCCCATCGCGACGCCCAGCGCGGCCAGCGCGATGCCGGTCACGCTCACGCCCGAGAGCCACAGCACCAGCACGAGGACCAGCAGCGGCACGCCTCCGAGCAGGATCGACGCCTCGTGCTTGGCCGCCTTCCAGGCCCGCTGCCACAGTGGCGGCCCCTCACCCGGCCGGCGCCCGCTGACAGTCGCGGTGTAGACGTGTGCCAGCCAGTAGATGATCACGGTGGACAGCATGGCGTCCTCGAGGTCGCCGGGGGTGTTGCCGTGCGAGCTGCCGATCGCCACCGCCACCGCGGCCACCAGGGTGCCGTAGATGAGACCGCCGCTGTTCAGCCGGGACCGCCCCCCGGCCGGCCCGGTGTTCAGCCCCGCAGGCGGCCCATCCCCCGGCGGCCGTGCTGCGTCCGCGGCCGGCCCGCCCTGGCCTGTGGCGCCCTGGCCTGTAGCGCCCTGGCCTGTAGCGCCCTGGCCTGTGGCAGGCTGGCCGGCCGCTGCCGGCCCGGCCGCCGCCGGGCCGGTCGTGGGTGACGTGCCAGCGGGGCGCGGGCCCGGGTCGCCGGGCCTGGCCTGGTCACGGTGATGGCCGCCGCTGGCCGGCCGCTGTCGCGGGGTCACGGCGGCACCCTAGGCCGCCCTGGCCCGCCCGCAGTCACCTGCCAGGGATGAGGCGTCCCACCAGCCCACCCCGGCTGCGCTGGCGAGCGACTAGCCCAAAGTGCACGGCGCGGGCCAGAAAACACCACAGGTCCTCTCACTCTCGCCCCGACAGGGTGATGACCACCCAGACCGCAGCACTCACGCTGGATGCCGGTCACCCCGAGCCGGTCCCGGCCCCAGGCCGGTGCCGGGACCGACGCAAGGCCGCAGGACGACGCCGGACGGGGAGGCCAGGTGAGCCGCTCGCGATTCAGGTCGCTGCTCGGGCCCCGGGAACCCGCCGGGCGACCGGGGGCACGGTCACCGGCCCACCTGCCGATCCTGGCCCTGGCCTGCACCCTCGAGCCGGAGCAGGCGACACCGGTGATCGGCGCGGTGCTGACCCGGGTGCTGGCCGAGCGCCGCCCGCCGGGCACCGTCATCCTCGATCTCGGGACCGGCACCGACCTGGACGACTGCGGCGCCGAGGCCCTGCAGGGCCTGCTGGACCGGCTGGCCTGCTGCGGGATCCGGTTCCGCCTCGCGAGTGCCTCCGCCAAGGTGCGCGCGCAGCTTGCAGATGCCGGGCTGGCCGGCCGCCTCGGCCGGGGCGGGCTCCAGCCCAGCCTGCGCGCGGCGGTGCTGGCTGTCTACGCGGCGCTGCCAGGACCAGGACTCGTCAACCCGGAGATCCGGGCGGCCCTGGCCACGCCGGCCGAGCCGGTCGGGCCGGCCACCCTGGCACCGGCCACGCCGGCCGAGCCCGCCACCTTGGCCGAGCCGGCCAGCCCGGCAGTGCCCGCCAGCCCGGCAGCGTCCGCCAGCCCGGCAGTGCCCGCCAGCCCGGCAGTGCCCGTTCCGGCGGCCGTCCCCGCCAGACCGTTGCCGGCCGCGGTCATGCCGCTCAGGCTTACCGCGGCCCTGGCCGGGCCGGCCCCGGCGGACCAGCCGATGACCCAGCGTGGCCAGCTGGCGCCGCCCGAACCCGCCTGAGCGGCCCGGCGGCGGGCTTCACCCGCTGCGGGTGGGGCGCGGCCGATGGCCCGGTTGGTGGACTGTCTCCGGCAATGTGAGAGCAGAAGGAGACGACGTCATGGCTGATTTGATCGCTATCGGATACCCGGACGAGACGACCGCGGAACTCGCCGCCAGCGAGGCCCGCCGCCTCGCCAAGGACCTCATCATCGAGCCGGACGCGATCGCGGTGATCTCCCGCGACACCGAGGGCAAGTTCCACGTCCACACCAGCCACCACCCGGTGGGCGCGGGCGCGACCTGGGGCATGTTCTGGGGGCTGCTGTTCGGCCTGCTGTTCTTCATCCCGTTCTTCGGCCTGGCCATCGGCGCCGGGATGGGCGCGCTCATGGGCAAGATCACCAAGTCCGGCATCGACCGGGAGTTCCAGGACCAGGTCCGCGACATGCTCCAGCCGGGCACGTCCGCGCTGTTCCTCATGGTCGAGAAGGTCACCCCGGACAAGGCCGTCGACGCCCTCAGCCAGTACGGCGGCACGGTGCTGAAGTCCTCGCTGACCAAGGAAGGCGAGAAGGAACTGCAGGAGGCCCTGCACGGCGGCCAGGCCGGCGCCTCCGCCAGCTGACCGGTGCCGGCCACGCCCGGGCCGGGCCGCCGCGAGGCGCCCGGCCGCCCGCGTGCGGGCCCGGGCACAGGCCGGGCGGCGCGGATGCCAGGCCGCCCGCGCGCTGGCCGACTCCGCTGGACCGGGCCGCGGGCCGCGGAGCCGGACGGGTCGGGTGACCGTTTCGGGCTGCTGCTGCTGGTCCTGATCGCCACCTACATCCTGTCGGCGTTCGTGACCGGCGCGTGGGTGAGCGCCGTCCAGACGGTGCTGTTCGTGGTGGTCGCAGCCCTCGCCACCCGCACCGGGCGCATTGGGCGGCGGAACGCGCGGATGGCCCTCATCATCATGGTGTCCGGGTCAGCGGCCGCGGTGGTGCTGGCGCTGACCCACTCAGCCGACGCCGGCGCCGGCGCCGCCAGCCTGTGGGCGGCCCTGGTGCTGCTGTTCGCGGCGGTCGTGATCGTCCGGCGGGTGCTCACCCACACGGTGATCACGCTGCAGAGCATCTTCGGCGCGGTGGCCGCGTACATGATCCTCGGGCTGATGTTCGCCGCGCTCTACTCCGCCATCAACCGATTCGGCGGCGGCGGGTTCTTCGCCAGCAACGCGTCCGCCAACGTCAAGACGTTCCAGTACTTCAGCTTCACGACCCTGACCACGCTCGGGTACGGCGACTACACCGCCGCCGCCAGCGGCGGCCAGGCGGTCGCGGTGATGGAGGCCCTGTTCGGCCAGGTCTTCCTGGCCACGCTGGTGGCCCGGCTGGTGGCGTCGTTCCGGCCCCGGACCCGCCCCGGGCCGGAACAGGGCGGGGCCGCGACCGGCCGGGCGCGCAGGCCGCGGGCAGGCGGCCGCCGCGAGGCATCCCGGCTGCGCCGGGCCGCTGGCCGGCCGCAGCCCGGCGACGCTAGACGTATTTCATCTCGCGGCCGTGCACGGCCAGCGCGTAGATGATGACGATGTCGATGGCGATGATGATGATGCCCCATACCGGATAGGCCACGATGAACGCCAGGTTCACGATCGCGCTGATGACCGCGATGGCAATGCCGAGGACCCGGGCCCACATCTGGCCCGTCATGACCCCGAAGCCGACGAGCACCGCAGCGACGCCGATCCCGAAGTGAACCCATCCCCAGGTGGCGTAGTTGACGTGCACGATCAGCTGGTTGGTGGTCGCGACGTAGAAGCTGCGCTGGAACACAGCCACCAGGCCCTCGATGATCGAGAAGGCGCCCAGCACGATCATCGTGACGCCCGCGAAGATGATCCATCCGACCCAGCCGGTCACGCGGGTGGGTTCCTCCGCATACACCGGGCGGCCCTGCCCCGATGGCTGGCTGGCGTGTATGTCGCTCATGTCCCGTCCAATCACTCGTCGGCATGGCGATAGCTGGCCATGACCTCACGGTTCCCGGCCGGAGGAGCGCCGGCATCATCCTTTCGGGGTGAAAAGCCAGCCTGTCCTGGTCTGTCCGCATCCCGCACTCTCGTGCGGCAGGTAGACGAGTATGTCGCATTAGTGATTGCGATGTTCGTTACTGTGATGGTTCGTCCCTGGCAGCCTGTGCCGGTAAGGAGAACCATGAGGCTCATGCGGAGGAACACGGCTTTAGTCGCCGCCCTTGGTCTGGCAGCACTGGTGCTCGCCGCTTGCGGCGGCTCCGGTGGCACCCCGTCCGGCGGCTCCGGGACCGGCCCGGAAAAGACGCACCTGACCGTGGGGGCACTCCCGATCATCGACGACGCCCCGCTCTTCCTGGCCATCAAGCGTGGCTACTTCAAGCAGCAGGGGCTGACCGTCACCCCGCAGATCATCACCCAGAGCACGCTGGCCCTGCCGGATATGCTGCACGGCACCGTGGACATCATCGGCGGCGGCAACTACGTGTCCTACTTCGAGGGCCAGGCCCAGGGCACGTTCAGCATCCGGGTGCTGACCGCCGCCACCGCCTGCCAGCCGTCCAGCTTCGCTGTGGTCGCGCTGCCCGGCTCGGGCATCACCGGCCCGGCCAGCCTCGCGGGCAAGACCATCGCGGTCAACCTGACCAACAACATCCAGACCCTCATGACCGGCGCGGTGCTCAAGGCAGACGGGGTCAACGCGGCGTCGGTGAAGTACGTGGCCATCCCGTTCCCCGACATGGCCGCCGCGCTCAAGGCGCACCGGGTGGACGCGATCAGCGTGGTCGAGCCGTTCCTGACCGGGGCGGTGCACAGTCTCGGCGCCAAGGTCGTGATGTCCGAATGCTCCGGTCCCACGGCCAAGTTCCCGCTGTCGGGCTACTTCGCCACCACCGCGTGGACGAAGCAGTACCCGAAGACGGCCCGCGCCTTCCAGCGGGCCATGGCCAAAGCGCAGGCGCTGGCCAGCAGCGACCCGGCCGCGGTCAAGCAGATCCTGCCGACCTACACCAAGATCACGGCGCAGGCCGCGCAGGGCATCAGCCTGAACTCCTTCCCCACCGCCACTGACCCCGCCACGCTGCAGCGGGTCGCCGACCTCATGCTGTCCGGCGGCCTGGTGAAGTCCCGGTTCAGCGTGCAGCCGCTGATCTTCCGCTGACGGTGACCAGCGACCCGGATACCGAACGAACTGCGGCGGGCGCCGGGCTGGCGCTCCGCAGCCCGGCCCGCCTCCGGCTGGCCCGCGCCACCCGCTGGTGGCGCGGGCTGGCCGGCGTGGTCATCATCGTGCTGGTCGCGGAGGCGCTCGGCCGGGCCGGGCTGATCAGCCCGGCGGTGCTGCCGCTCACCTCCACCGTGCTCGCCCGCGCGGCCCGGCTGGCCGCCGACCCGCGTTTCCTGGCCGACCTGGCGTCCACGCTGGCGGCCTGGGCGCTGGGGATGGCCATCACCGTGGCGGTCGCGGTCCCGTGCGGGCTGCTGCTGGGCAGCGTGCCGATCGTGCGCACCGCCACCCGGGCGCTGGTGGACTTCCTGCGCCCGATCCCGTCGGTGGCGCTCATCCTGCTGGTCGAGCTGCTGATCGGGCCGGGCCTGCGGATGAACGTCATCCTGATCGGGTACGCGGCGGTGTGGCCGGTGCTGTTCAACACCATCTACGGGCTGGATGACGCCGACCCGGTGGCGAAGGAGACGCTGCGGGCCTTCGGGTTCGGGCGGCTGGCGGTGCTGCGGTTCGCGTCACTGCCGGGCGCGGCGCCGTTCATCGCGACCGGCATCCGGCTCGCCTCCGCCGTGGCGATCATCCTGAACATCAGCACCGGCTTCCTGACCGGCCGGATCAGCGGCAGCGGCCTCGGCGCGTTCATCGCCGAGGCGAACACCGGCGCGGGCAACACCACGCTGGTCCTCGCGGCGGCCCTGTGGGCGGGCGCCCTCGGCCTCGCGCTCAACGGCCTGCTCCTGTGGGCCGAACGCCGCCTCCTCCCCTGGCACCACGCCTACCTGGGGGAGGCGTCATGAGATTCCGGTCGCTCAGCCCGCTGGCGCGCTGGGGAGTCCTCGTCGCCGTGGTCGCGCTGTGGGAGCTGGGTGCCCGGGCTGCGGGCAGTTCGTTCTTCCCTCCGCCGTCGGTCATCGCGGCCCGCATGTACCGGCTCTGGTTCTCCGGGCCCGCCACCCACCTGTTCCTCACCCGCAACGCCACCGGCAACCTGCTGCCCAGCCTGGGCCGGGTGCTGGCCGGGCTGGCCATCGCGGTCGCCGTGGGCGGGGTGGCCGGGGTGGCGCTCGGCCGGTCCCGGGCGCTGGCCGACTACCTGGACCCGGTGCTGCAGTTCGCGCGGGCGCTGCCGACCGTGACCCTGGTGCCGGTGTTCATCGCGATCTTCCGGCTCGGCACCCAGATGGAAGTCGCCACGATCGCGTTCGGCACCGTGTGGCCGATCCTGCTCAACACCGCCGACGGCGCCCGATCCCTCGATCCGGTGCAGGTGGAGACCGTGCGGGCGTTCCGGCTGCCGGCCTGGCAGCGGCTGACCACGCTGATCGTCCCGGCGGCGCTGCCGAAGTTCTTCGCCGGGCTGCGGCTGGCGGTGTCGCTGTCGCTCATCCTCATGGTGTTCGCCGAGCTCGCCGGCAGCAGCAACGGCATCGGCTACGAGATGAACAACGCGGAGAGCTCGTTCAACACGATCTGGCTGTGGGCCACGCTGGTGCTCATCGCCGTCCTCGGGAACGCGCTCAACCTGCTGGAACTGGCCGTCGAGCACCGGGTGCTGCGCTGGCACCGGGGCGCCCGGCAGAGGGGTGGCTGACCGCATGCTCGAGATCACCGGCCTGACCCACCGCTACGGCCCCGTGGGCGGCGGTCACCTGGCCATCGACCAGGTGACCCTGGAGGTGGCCGACGGCGAACTGGCCAGCATCGTCGGGCCGTCCGGCTGCGGCAAGTCCACCCTGCTGCGCTGCGTGGCCGGGCTGGTGCGGCCGTCCGGCGGCGCCATCACCCTGCGCGGCGCCCCGGTGGACCGGGTGCCCGACGGGCTGGCCGTGGTGTTCCAGGACTACAGCCGCTCGCTGCTGCCGTGGCTCAGCGTGCGCGACAACGTGGCGCTGCCGCTGCGCCGCACCGGGCGCTCCCGTGCCCAGCGCCGGGAGGCGGCGCTCGCCGCGCTGGCCACGGTGGGGCTGCCGGACACGGCGGGCAAGTACCCGTGGCAGCTGTCCGGCGGCATGCAGCAGCGGGTCGCGATCGCCCGCGCGCTCGCCTGCGACCCGGTGCTCCTGCTCATGGACGAGCCGTTCGGCTCCGTGGACGCGCAGACCCGGGAAGACCTGGAAGACCTGCTGCTCGCCGTCCGCCGGGAACGGGACATGACCATCCTGCTGGTCACCCACGACATCGACGAGAGCGTCTACGTGGGCGACCGGGTGGTGGTGCTGACCCCCTCGCCCGGCCGGGTACTGGCCGACCTGCAGGTGGACCTCCCCGCGCCGCGTGACCAGATCACCACCCGGGAGCTGCCCGCGTTCGTGCATCTGCGGGCCGAGGTCGGCCGCCTGGTCCGCGGCCAGGGCACGCCGCCAGCGGGCGCGGCACAGCAAGAGCAGGCGGCGCAGCCGGAGCCAGCGGCGGACGCGACGCAGGAGGAGCAGGCGGCGCAGCCGGGGCCAGCGGCAAGCTCCGGCCCGGCGGGGTAGCCGGTCCCGGTTTCATCAGCCGTTCGCTTCGGACCCTCCATAGGGGGTCCGGAATGAACGGCTCATGGAATCGCCCGCCCTCGCGGGGCGGGCTGGACTGAAGGCCGCCGGCAGGCTAGTCCAGTGCGGCCCTGTGGCCTGGCGCCCTCCTCCGGCCGCCTCGCGGCGTGCCGGGCTCAGCTGGGCGGCCGCTCCGCAACGAAGGCGCCCCACGCCCTGATGACGGTCACCCGGCCCTCGGCGGCGAGCACCTGCACGGCCCGTGCGGCGGTGGAGGCATTGACGCTGTACTGACGCGCCAGCTCCCGGGCGGACGGCAGCTGCTCCCCGGGCAGCCATTCCCCCGCATCGAGCCGCTCCCTCAGCGCGTCCGCGATCGCCAGGTACGGGATGCGAGGCGGGCGCGGCGGCACCCTCACGATCTTGGTTTGCCCCAGAGCGTCCTGCCACGCACCTGTTGGCACTGTCGCATCTGATGGAACTGTTGGAGCTGTTGGAGTAGCGTGGCCCTGCAGCTGCCGATCACCGAGTCAGAGGAGGGTTCAGCCGTGGCGTGTGACAGCAATGACCCCTGGGCGGGACTGCCGGAAGAAGAGGCCCTGCGCCGGGTGCGCCACTCCATCGCCCCCAGGTGGGAGGCATGGACGGTGTCCACGGTCGAGGCCGGCCTGGTCTGGTGCGCCCGGCGCTTAGCTGACGGGGCACTCACGCACGGCGACACGCCGGGCCGCCTGCTCCAGCACATCGCCGACGCGGACGAGGTCCTGCTCCATGACCGGCGGCAGTGACGCGGGCCGCACAAGGGGCGGCATGGCGGCGGCGCGCCGGTTACCAGTCCGGCGGGGACGCGGGCTCGTCATCCGGCCCGGCGGCGGGGCCGCCTTCGGGCAGGACCACCTGCCCGTCATCCGGCACCGCCTGCCCGCCGCCCAGCACGGCGTCCAGCTCGGCTTTTTCGGATTCCGCGAGCACGGCCGGACCGTGCCGGGCCCGGCGGCGCAGCAGCCGTTCCATCAGGCCGGCGGTTACTTCGTCCATGAGCACCGCCCGGCTGCGGACCACGTCGAGCGCCTGGCCCGCCATCCCCCCGGACGAGCGGGCGATGACCGCGGCCAGGTCGGTCCGCTGCACCAGGGCGTCCATGTCGATCTTCTCGACCAGCTTGTTCATGTCCACCCGCTGGGCGAGCGCGGCCACGTCGATCTTGCGGAGCAGCTCCTCCAGGTCGATGCGCTGTGCCGCCTGGTCCACGTCCAGCCGGGCGGCCAGCGCGTCCACATCCACCCGGTCCAGCAGCCGGTTCACATCCACCCGCGCCAGCAGCGTGTCCGGATCGACCCGCTCCAGCAGCCGCTCCGGGTCGACCCGCTCCAGCAGCCGGTCCACGTCCACCCGGTCAAGGAGCCGGTCCACGTCCACCCGGTCAAGGAGCCGATCCGCGTCCACCCGGTCCAGCAGCCGGTCCGGCTCGACCCGGTCGAGCAGGGCGTTGATGTCCACCCGGTCGAGCAGCGCGTTCACATCCAGCGCCTCGACCAGCAGTTCGGTCACGCGTTCCGCGATGCGCTGGGCGAGCGCCTCCGCCGGGTCGGCCACCCGCCTGCCCACCGAACGCAGCGCCTCCAGCGGGTCCACGTTTTTCAGTATGGTTCACGGGTCTGCCCCGCTGGGCCATCCGCGGAGGGTGAGAGCCGCCCGGACCGGCCTGCCCGCGGCGCGGCCGGCCCCCCGTGCCGGGCCGGCCGCGCGCCCTGCCTGCCGCTTCGGCGAGGCCAGCACCGGTGAGCGGGACGGGCCGTCCTTATCCCCGTTTGGGCGAAAGAATGGCTGAGGAAAGGGCGCTAGACTGATAGCTGTGTGACGTCCGCACAGGCCGGCCCATCGCCGCTTCGGCAGCGCGACCGGACGGCGGGGGCGGGCATGGCCGCCGGCTCATGCGGGCCGGCAACAGCGCCGGGGCCGCGGCCCGGCCCGAAGGGAGGGCTCGTGACCATCGGCGGGAGCATCGCTCTCATCATCATCGGGGCCATACTGCGGTTTGCCATCCTGTGGAGCCCCAGCTACGTGAGCATCCAGGCCATGGGCGTCATTCTCATGATCGGCGGCATCGTCGGCCTGGGCATTTCAGTCGGCATGCTGATCTGGCGGCGTCGCGCCCAGATGGCGGCCGAAGCCCCCGAAGAGCGCCGCTACATCGAACCGGGCCCCTGACCAGCACCAGCACCAGCGCCCCCTGAACCGGCTCGCCATTATCCGGGCAAATCGGTTAAAAAGTATTGTTCGGTTATGACGCCCACGCGCAGTTTGTCGTTGCTACATTTCGCGTTGTCGTCTAGCCGAAAAAGAGGGGCAGATGAGGATGAGCGGCTTAACACTTCCTGAGCTGGGCGTGCACGGGCGAGGCCATGGGTAGCAGGGGGCGCCACCACCCCTCCGCCCAGCGGCGGCGAAGACCCGCGGCCCGGCGCCGCGGATACGTCGCGATCGGCACCGGCCTGGTGTTCATCGGCGGCGGGGTGGCGGCCGTCAGCCTCATGCCGCACCACTCCAGCACCCAGACCCTGGTCAGTGCCTGCGGGGTGACGTGCGGCGCGGCGCTGCCGTCACCGGCGATCGCCAGCCTGTCCGCGAGCCCAAGCCCGAGCCGGACCCACAAACCGCGGCCGCGGCACACCGCCAAGCCGCACCCCCACCGGACCGCAAAGCCGAGCCCGGTCCTTGCCTCCCCGGCTGCTCCCGCTACGCAGCCGGCCGGGCCGCCGCCCGCCGTCACCGTGACGTACACCCTCGTCCAGAAGTGGAACGGCGGCTTCCAGGGCCAGTTCGTGATCACCAACAACGGCGGCTCATGGCTCAACGGGTGGCGGCTGGTCGCCACCCTGCCCGGCGACCACGTGACCTCCGCCTCGGGGTCGGCCTACCAGGCCGACGGCGACACGGTCACCTTCGACCAGGCGCTGCTGCAGAGCGGGATCGCGCCCGGTCACAGCCTGACCCTCACCTTCGACGCGCAGGGAACGGCGACCAGCCCGTCCGGCTGCACGCTCAACGGTTCGGCCTGCGCGGCCTGACCGCCCGGTCCGGCGGGCTGGCCGCCTGAGCACCCCGGCCGCCGGACCGGCCCCACCATCCACGGAACGTCCGCAGCCCGCGCTGAGGCGGGAGTGATCAGTGTGCCCGGGCCGGGCCGTCCCATCGGCGAGATCCTGGCCAGCGCCCGTGAGCGCCTGCACCGGCCGGGCGGCTGAGGCAAGCGCCCGAGTCCGGGATATTCCAGTGCAATACCCGCCATAATGGGAATGGCAGGCATCATTCGCGAAAGCGGCGGAACGCCCTGGCGGGAGGGACCGTGCCGGATGGCGGCTGACACCGGACCGGATGACATCCCGGCCGTCCCGAAGATCGATTCGACGGTCCCGCACTCAGCCCGGATCTGGAACTACTGGCTGGGCGGCAAGGACAATTACGCGATCGACCGCGAGGTCGGCAGGCAGCTGCGGGAGACCTACCCGGCGATCGTCGACCTCGCGCGCAGCGACCGGCGGTTCCTGGTCCGGGCGGTCCGGTACCTGGCCGGTGAAGCGGGCGTCCGCCAGTTCCTCGACATCGGCACGGGTCTCCCCACGCTCGACAACACGCACGAGGTGGCCCAGCGGATGGCCCCGGAGAGCCGGATCGTCTACGTGGACAACGACCCGCTGGTCCTCGTCCACGCGCGTGCCTTACTGACGAGCTCGCCGGAGGGCGCCACCGCCTATCTTGATGCCGACTTCCGCCAGCCCGAGCCGCTCCTCGCGGCGGCCGCCCGGACGCTCGACTTCACCAGGCCGGTGGCCGTGATGCTGCTGGGCATCCTGGGCCATTTCCGCGATGACGACGAAGTGGCCTCGGTCATCAGGCGGCTGATGGCCGGGACGGTGTCCGGCAGCCACCTGGTCATCGCGCACGGGTCCAGCACCAGCGAAGGACTGCTCGCTGCGCAGCGGCAGTACAACCAGAGCGGGGCCGAGTCCTACCACCTGCGCGGCCCGCAGCAGCTGGCCCGCTTCTTCGCGGGCCTGGAACTCGTGCCGCCCGGCCTGGTGCCGGTCCCGCACTGGCGGCCCGACCCGGAGGACTCCCCCGGCACCGCCGAGGCCCACTCCTACTGCGCCGTCGGCCGCAAGAAGTGACCTCAGGGGCCTGGCGTTCCGGGCGCCGCCGGCGGTATGCCGGCGCGGCTGCCTGATCAGCCGCCCAGCCCCTTGGCCATGAGGGTCTCGCCGATGATGACATCGGCGCTGGCGATGAGCTCGGTGAACACCGGCGTGGCCGCGGCGTGCACGTCGCTCGCGCCGTGGGCCGCGAAGGCGGCCTCGTCCGCGTAGATCTCGGTGGTCCAGAACAGGTCCGGATCGTCCTTGGACCGGTGAACGGCGTACAGGAGGGTGCCGGGCTCCTTGCGCGCCTGCTCGAGCAAGGGCGCGAACGCGGCAACGTACTGCCCGGCCTTGCCCTCCTTGACGGTGACGCGGGCGACGATCGCGACCTGTGACACTGGGCCTCCTCGTTCTCAGGCAGGTGCTGTGAGCGTCCGGGTGGCTGGGTCCCACCGCCCCGCAGTGCTGGGGGTGATGCGGGTTCCCTACCCAGCGGTCGATGCCGGGGAGCCTGACCCGGTCTGCCTTCCCCTGGCGGACCCGCTCGCCGTCGCGGTTCCTTGGCAGCGGGCGTTTCCCGCCGCCAGTTTGCTCTAATTGATCTAGTTTGGCCTAGGCTCTATGCGGCGCCCGTTCCGGGAGCCTGGGGAGTGTGGGAATGTGATGACTGCGTCCTCGCGGCCGTTACGGCTGGCTGAAGCCGTCGGCGTGCTGTCGCTGGCAACGGACCTGGCGATGGCCCAGCCATTGGAGCATGGGCTGCGGACCGCGGTGCTGGCGGTCCGGCTGGCGCAGGCGATGGGCCTGCCGGAAGACGATCAGGTGACCGTCTTCTACGTGAGCCTGCTGCATTTCGCGGGCTGCACAGCCGAAAGCGAGATCGACGCGCGTTTTTTCGGGGACGAAATGGCGGCGCGCCCGCAGATGATGGCGGTGGCCTTCGGAAGCCGGCTGGACCTGATCTCAACGGCGGTGCAGGTGGTCCATCCGGGGCGGGCGCGGCTGGCACGGGCAGCCGTGATGGCCAGGTCGGCGTTCGGGGGCGTCGCGGAATTCCGCCGGTGGGCCGCCAGCCACTGCGACGTCGCCCGGGTACTGGGCGTGCGGATGGGCTTTCCCGAGCCGGTCCAGCAGGCGCTGCGGCATCTGTGGGAGCGCTGGGACGGCAGAGGCATGCCCGGGGTGCTGCAGGGCGACCAGATCCCGCTGGCAGTGCGGATCATGCAGGTGGCGCAGGACGCTGACATGGCCTGGCAGCACGGTGGCACGGCGCTGGCGAACCCGCTGCTGGCCGAGCGCGCCGGATCGGGCCTGGACCCGCAGGCTGTCAGCGCGTTCCTCGGCCTGGGTGATGACGTGTACGAGGGTATGGACGCGCCGTCCATCTGGGAGGGCACGCTGCTCGCCGAGCCCGGGCCGCAGCCGGTGGTCAGCGGGGAGCGGCTGGATGCGTGCCTGTCCGCGATGGCGGATTTCGCCGACCTCAAGAGCATGTGGCTGGCCGGGCATTCCCGCAACGTCGCGGAGCTTGCCAGGGAGTCAGGCATGGTGGCGGGCCTGGCCGCGCCGGACGTGCGGCTGCTGCACCAGGCGGCGCTGGTGCACGACATCGGCCGGGTCGCGGTGCCCGTCAATGTCTGGGCCAAGCCGGGCCCGCTGAACCGCGACGAGCATGAGCAGGTACGGCTGCACGCCTACCACAGCGAGCGCGTGCTGAGCGCGGCTGCCGGGCTGCTGCCGCTGGCCAGGCTGGCCGGCTCACACGGCGAGCGCTGCGATGGGTCCGGCTACCACCGCGGCAGCCGGGCCGGTGACCTGCCGCTGACGGCGTGGCTGCTGGCGGCGGCCGACTGCTACCAGGCGATGCGGGAAACGCGGGCCTACCGGGATGCGCTGTCACCGGCTGTCGCCGCCGATCAGCTGTGCCGGGAGGCGGATGAAGACAGGCTCCCGCCGGACGCGGTCGAGGCCGTGCTGACCGCGGCCAAGCAGCCGCGGCCGCCGTTGCGGCGCCCGGCCGGGCTTTCCGGGCGCGAGTGCGACGTGCTCGGGCTGCTGGCACAGGGATTGACCACCAAGCAGGCCGCCCGCCGGCTGGGGATCTCCCCCAAGACCTGCGACCACCACATCCAGCGGCTCTACAGCAAGATCGGCGTATCCACCCGCGCTGGCGCGGTGCTGTTCGCGCTCGAGCACGGATTCGCCAGCTCTCCCGATCCGCACTAGGGAATTCTCCCGATTGCCCGATCTGGGCAGGCCTTCCTACTCTCTGCCGTGGGGGCACGGTCAGCGTGCGGGGAAGCACCCCGGCTGAGACGGTTCATGCTCGGGTGATGATCGCTGGCCATGACGGGAGAGGAAGAGATGATGCTGCGGCGCCCGGGTGCGGGGGCGCTGCGAGCATCGGGGGCGTGGGGACCCGGGAGCGTCGCATTCCCGGGCCCCGGCGCCACCCTCACGAGCGGGCCTGTCCGGGGTGCAGTCACGCCCGGTGCTCCCGGCACGCCCGGTCCGGGCCCGTGCCATCCCTAGTGCCGTGTTGTGAAACGAGGCTCCTATGAGCCGTTACTACCTCGTGCACATGCCCGTAGCCGAGGCCCGCCATCTGGTCGGCGTCGGGCGGGCACGCCCGGCCAGCGGGCCTTGCGCCAGCCCGGCGGGCCGGTCCGGCCCAGACCTGGGACCGGGCCTGGCCGGGATCCCGGCGGCCGGTCAGCCGGTCCGCGGGCCGTTCGTCCCGGACCAGTACGGCATCGTGCCGCCCGGCCGGGTCGAGTATCTCGGCTCGGGGACCATCCGGCTGGACGAGGCCGCCATCAGCAGCCTCGCCGGGCTCGGCGCGGGCGCGGATTTCCGGGTGATCTTCGCGGACTGCGGGCCGGTGCTGCTGGTCGGCGCCGACCGCTACCCGGCCACCGAGTCATAGGCCGGCCGCCGGCGACCCTGCGCCCGGCATTGTTCCGCACCCGGATCGCAAGCTCCCGGCCATGCTCCTCCCGGTCTCGCCGTCAAAGGCTTCTTCGTTCTCCTGTGGAATCGCTGAGCCGGGTACCTAGGTCCACCCTCAATACGGGTTCTAGCCGCATTTCGCTTCCGGCCGCTGACTTCTAGCGTCTTCCCAGCGCCGCGGGGCAAGCGGCTGACCGAGCCGATCACGCGCTGCCTGCGGAGAGGAAGCAGGCTGCCCGGCCTCCGGGTGCCAGCTGAAGGGCGGCGGTGTCCGGCATATGGCAGCGGACTCGTTGAGTACCGGGGAGGCTCCGCCGGAAACCGCGGCGGGCGACGCGGCGGTCCCGGCGGCGCGCACCGCCCAGCGACGATGCCGCTGGCGGCGGCGGCTCGCCGTGGTGGTGCTCGCCGGGGTGGCCGCCGGCGGCGTGGAATCGGTGCCGGGCATACCCGGTCACGCCCAGGCCGCGCTGGCGGCGCAACTGGCCGTCTCGGACGGGAGGGCCGCGGCGGGCAGGGCCTTCCCGTTCCCCGCCGCACACCCGGCGGGGGCGTGCGCCCGTCTCGAATCGGGTTTCGGTGTTGGGAACCACGTGTTCAAGGGCGACGAGCTCGGCGTGTACGCCAGCGTGTGGCCGAGCTTCCATGCACTCGACGCGCTGTACGTCGCCTCTCTGCTGCCCGGTGGCGGGGAGTGCTACCGGGACTTCCAGCAGAACCTGGCGGCCATCGACGGCGCCTACTGGGACGGGTACCTGCCCGGATTCCCGCCCGGCTACGACCAGGGACCCCGAGTCCTCCACCTCGGCTCGGACCTCCCCCGCGTCGACGACAGCCTCTGGATGGGTCTCACGCTCATGCGCGCCTATGCCCGCACCGGCAATCCGGCGCTGCTCGGGCGGGCCGAGGACGTCTTCGCCCTGGCCCGGCGCAACTGGGATTCCCGGGCGGGCGGTGTCTACTGGGAGGAGCACGCGCCCGGCGCGAGCAACCAGGACAAAGTGGTGGTGTCGAACGCGCCGGCCGTGATCTTGGGCGTTCAGCTCTACCTGCGGACCCACAACCCGATCTACCTCAGGTGGAGTGAGCGCATCTTCGGCTGGCTCCGCAAGCACCTGTTCGATCCGGCGACCGGCTTGTACAACGACCACGTGGACAGCAGCACCCGCCCGGTCACGGTCGACACCACCAAATACACGTACAACCAAGGTGTCATGGTCGCCGCCATGGCCGCGCTCTCCGAGGTGGACCCGGCCCGGTATCCGCTCGGCCAGGCCGTCGAGCTGGCGGGGAAGGCGATGGCGTACTTCCAGGAGCACCACAGTTACGGCCAGCCTGGCTTCGACGTCATCTGGGCCGAGAACGTGCTGGGGCTCGCGAGCCGCTACGGCAATGCCGCCTTCACCAGCCAGGCCCGGCTGTCGGTCGCGCTGGCGATCAGGATGGCGCCGCCGAACCCGGGCGGCCTGCTGGACATGAGCAGCGAACTGGCCCTCGACGAACTCACCCGGCTGACCGGCGAGACCCGCCGCCGCATCCAGGGAACACTAGAGGACGGCTGACCAGCCCGGGCACCAGGCAGCCCGCCTGGTGCGGGCTACCTGGGCTCTCGCTGGCTGGCGTCGATCGCGCGCTGATAGCGTCCCTTGAGCTCGTACAGCGCGTTCACCAGCTCTGGTGAGTCCACGATGGTGAAGTCCGCGTCCAGCATTCCCAGGTAGAGGGCGAGCATCTGCGGATGGTCTGAGCCCGGCTCGAACGCGCACCGGTCCTCGCCGAGGGGCTCC
>JBLMWU010000019.1:0-20806 GCA_050257395.1 Gemmatimonadota bacterium
CGGGCGGGCTGGTGGCGGGCCGGGTGCCGGGGCCTCGCGGTGGCCACCGGCAGCGGGCTGACCAGCGTGCCGACCGGATTGATCTTCCCGTCCACCGAGAAGCCCCAGCTGAGCAGGGTGGCGGCGGTCTGCAGCTCGGTCAGCGGGGTGGCGTGCAGGATGGTCACGACCAGCGTGCGGTGATGACGCCGGGCCCAGCCGATGAAGGTCGCCCCGGCCGCCGTGGTCCAGCCGATCTTGCCGCCGAGGTCGCCCGGGAAGGTGTCGAGCATGGTGTTCTGGGTGTACAGGGTGATCGAGTGGCGGCGGCGGAGCGGGAACCGGCAGGTCCGCAGCGCCTCGTCGCGCATGAACTCGGGCAGCGCCAGCGCCGCCCGCGCCCACAGCGCCTCGTCGTAGGCGGAGACGTGCTGGCCGCGGGCGTCCAGGCCGTTCGGGCGCTTGGCCACGGTGTCATCGGCCTGCAGGTGGCGGGCTTCGGCGTTGATGATGGCCATGCCTTTCCGGTACGAGCCGGTGGCCTGGGCGAGTGAGACCGCCGCGTCGTTGGCCGAGATCATCAGCAGGGCCCTGAACAGGTCCCCGACCCGGTACCAGCGGCCCGCGATCAGCCCTACCTTGCTGGGCTCCGTGGCGGCCGCCCAGGCGGAGGCCCGCACCAGCTGGCCGGGGCCGAGCACCGGCATGAGGGACACCGCGGTCAGCACCTTGAGCGTGCTCGCGGGCAGGAACCTGCCGTGCGGGTTCTTGGCGCCCAGCACCTGGCCGGTGCCGGCGTCGGCGACCACGTAGGCCGATGCGGGCACCCACGGCAGCCGCGGCAGGTGCCCGTGCGCCGGGTAGTTGACGACCACGCCACGGCGGGCCAGCTGCGGGCCGCCGATGACGGCTGCCCCGGCCGGGTGGCCGGCCCGGGCCCCGTGGCGCACGGCCATGGGCCCGTGCTGCACGGCCCCGGGCCCGTGGTGCACGGCGGGCAGCGCCGCCGCGCTGGTGGCCAGCGCGCTGGCCAGGCTGACGACGCTGAGGAAGCTGGCCCGCCGGGCCGCGGTCAGCCGCGGCCGGCCAGCCGGGCGCAGGCGGCCCGGGTTCGTCCCCCTAGCCCCTGCCCCGTGCTGGTTGTGCTGGGTATCCCCGCTGCCGGGGAAGTGCTGTCTGTTCACGAAGAGTAGTTAAGCATTGACTCTCTGTAGTCAGAACACCGGCCTGCCCCCTCCGGCACCGGTATGGCGGTATGCCGGAACTCGCAGAGGTCACGGTACGCCTTCCGGCCTACGCTTGGCCCATGGGACATGAGTCTGAGTCTGGCCTTCCGGTCGAGCCCGTGTACGGCCCCGGTGACCCGCCCGGCTTCGACCCGGACCGGAAGCTGGGCCAGCCCGGGGAGTATCCGTTCACCCGGGGCATTTATCCCACGATGTACACGGCACGGCCGTGGACCATGCGCCAGTACGCGGGGTTCGCCACCGCGGAAGAGTCCAACCAGCGCTACCACCAGCTGATCGAGGCGGGCACCACCGGCCTGTCGGTGGCGTTCGACCTGCCCACCCAGATGGGATACGACTCCGACGCCCCGCTGGCACACGGCGAGGTCGGCAAGGTAGGGGTCGCCATCGACTCCCTCGAGGACATGCGGCTGCTGCTGCGGGGCATCCCGCTCGGCGAGGTCACCACCTCGATGACGATCAACGCGCCCGCCGCGGTGCTGCTGCTGCTCTACCAGCTGGTCGCGGAGGAGCAGGGGGTGCCCGCCAGCAGGCTGGGCGGCACCATCCAGAACGACATCCTCAAGGAGTACATCGCCCGCGGCACCTACATCTACCCGCCGCAGCCGTCACTGCGGCTGGTCGCCGACACCTTCGCCTACTGCCGCCGGGAGATCCCGCGCTGGAACACCATCTCGATCTCCGGCTACCACATGGCCGAGGCGGGTGCCACGCCCGTGCAGGAGATCGCGTTCACGCTGGCCAACGCCAAGGAGTACGTCCGCGCCGCGATCGCCTCGGGCCTGGCGGTCGACGAGTTCGCGCCGCGGCTCTCGTTCTTCTTCGTGGCCAGGACCACGCTGCTGGAGGAGGTCGCGAAGTTCCGGGCCGCCCGGCGGCTGTGGGCGCGGATCATGCGCGACGAGTTCGGGGCCCGCGACCCGCGCTCGCAGATGCTGCGCTTCCACACCCAGACCGCGGGGGTGCAGCTGACCGCCCAGCAGCCGGAGGTCAACCTGGCCCGGGTGACCGTGCAGGCGCTGGCCGCGGTCCTCGGCGGCACCCAGTCCCTGCACACCAACTCCTACGACGAGGCCATCGCGCTGCCCAGCCAGAAGGCGGCCCGGCTGGCCGTGCGCACCCAGCAGGTGATCGCCCACGAGACCGACCTGACCGCCACCGTGGACCCGTTCGCCGGCTCGTACGCGGTCGAGTCGATGACCGACGCCGCCGAGGAGGCCGCGGCCGCGCTGATCGCGAAAGTCGAGGACCTCGGCGGCGCGGTCGCCGCCATCGAGCAGGGCTTCCAGAAGGACGAGATCGAGCGGTCCGCCTACCAGGTCGCACGCCAGATCGACAGCGGCGAGCGGGTGGTGGTCGGGGTGAACCGCTTCGCCACCGACGACGGCGAGCGGTACGTGCCGCTGCGGGTGGACCCGGCGATCGAGGAGCAGCAGGCGGAGCGGCTGGCGCGGCTGCGCGCCGGGCGTGACCAGGCAGCGGTCCAGCGCCGGCTGGCCGGGCTGCGGAAAGCCGCGGAAGGCACGGACAACGTGCTGGAGCCGCTGCGCGAAGCGCTGCGCGCGAGCGCGACCGTCGGCGAGGTCTGCGACGCCCTGCGCGAGGTCTGGGGCGTCTACCAGCCGCCCGACGCCCGCTGACGCCGCCGGCCGCCGGGCCGGGCGAAAAGCCGATCTGCTGGCGACAATTGCACAACTCAAGCGGATCACCAGCCCGCGCGATACGATAATTTCCTGCGCCGGAACGCATTCCGCCAGCCGTTTGACGGGATGCATTGATGGCGCCCATGCAGCGCTGAGCGAGCTAGCCGGGCAGAGGCAGCCGGAGCTCGGGCCGGAATCTGATCTCCGGCCAGCTCCCGGTGTGAATCCGCGGCGGGGGTACATACCTCCCCCCTCGTGTGTCCTCCGCACCGCCGCCCCGGTCGCCCGGCGCTGACCGCGTCGGGCCCGTTTGGGGCGGGCACGACCCGGGCTCGGATCGAGCAGGGCGGTCATCGTTTGGGGGATACGCCGACCGCTGGTCTGCCAAGGTGGGTTTGAGCGGGCCGGATAGTGAGTTCGAGGAGTCCATGGACGTCGTGAACAGGCTCGCCACCGGGCGCGGGCACCAGCCGCCTGCCGGTCCCGGGGAGGCGGCGCATGCCTGCAGATGAGCTGGCCGGGGAGCTGGACGCGTTCCTGTCCCGGCACGAGGCGGAGCTGATCGAGTTCCGCCGCGATATGCACGCCCACCCGGAGATCGGCTACCACGAGCACCGGGCCACCCGGCGGCTGTCGCTGCGGCTGGCCGCCGCGGGCCTGCGGCCGGTCATCCTGCCCAAGGGCACCGGCCTGATGGTCGACATCGGCGACCCGGGCGCCCCCGGCACCCTGGTGGGGCTGCGCGCCGACATCGACGCGCTGCCGCTGGCCGACGAAAAGGACGTGCCCTACCGCTCGACCGTGGCCAACGCCTGCCACGCCTGCGGTCATGACGTGCACACCACGGTCCTGCTCGGAACCGGGCTGTTCCTGGCGGGCCGGGCGGCGGCGGGCGCGCTCCCCGGCCGGGTGCGGCTCATCTTCCAGCCCGCCGAGGAGGTGCCGGGCGGCGCGCTCGACGTGCTGGCCGCCGGCGGCATCGCGGCGGTCGACCGGATCTTCGCGGTGCACTGCGACCCGCGGCTGGACGTGGGCAAGGTCGGCACCCGGACCGGCCCGATCACGGCCGCCTGCGACCGGATCCGGGTGCGGGTCACCGGCCCCGGCGGGCACACCGCCCGGCCGCACCTGACCGCCGACCTGGTCTACGCCCTCGGCAAGATCGTGACCGAGCTGCCCGCCGCGCTGTCCCGGCGGGTGGACCCGCGGTCCAGCCTCAGCCTGGTCTGGGGCCGGGTGAGCGCGGGCACCGCCGCCAACGCCATCCCCGACGACGGCGTGGCCGAGGGCACGGTGCGCTGCCTGGACGACGAGGCCTGGCACCGGGCACCGGACCTGCTCAAGGCGCTGATCGAGCCGGTGGCCAGCGCCTACGGCGTGATCGCGGAAGTGGACTACGAGCGCAACGTGCCGCCCACCGTCAACGAGCCGGTGAGCACCGCGATCCTGGAGGCCGCGGCCACCGGCGTGCTCGGGCCCGCCGCGGTGGTGCCCACCCCGCAGAGCCTCGGCGGCGAGGACTTCGCCTGGTACCTGGAGTCCGTCCCCGGCTCGCTGGCCCGGCTGGGCACCCGGACCCCCGGGTCGGCCGATGACTTCGACATCCATCAGCCCACCTTCGACGTGGACGAGCGGGCCATCGGGATCGGGGTCCGGCTGATGTCGGCGACCGCGGTGACCGCGCTCGCCGACAGCGCCCCCCGCACCGGCCGTGACCTGAGCGCCCACGCCGCCGGCCCGGTCTCCTAGCCCCGGCGCTGGCCTACAGTGGAGGGCGTGTCTTCCCAGCAGCAGCCCGCTCCCCCGGCCAGCGGCGTGGCCGCGGCCGGGGAGCGGCAGGTGTACCGCTCCGGCCCGGCCGTGGTGCTGTGGTGGGCGTGGCTGGTCTTCGCGGTGGCGAACCTGGTGGACATCGGGCTGCAGGCCCGCGGCCACTTCGCCGCCGTGGTGGCGGCCGTCGTCGTCCTCATCACCGGCGTGATGTACGCGTGCGCGCTGCGGCCCCGGGTGGTCGCCGACGGCACCGGGATTACGGTGGCCAACCCGCTGCGCGACCACCAGGTCAGCTGGGGGGCGGTCAGCAAGGTGGACCTGCGGGACACCCTCCGGGTCCACTGCCAGCGGCCCGGCCGGAAGGACAAGGTGCTCAGCAGCTGGGCCATCGTGTCCTCGCGGCGCAGCCAGGCCCGGGCGGAGCTGCGCACCCGGCGCGGCGGCCTGCTCGGCCGCACGGCGCCGCCCCGCTACGCCGAGCTGCCGCCGGACGCCCGGGACCTCATGCGCAAATCGCCCGCGGAGTTCGCCGTCGCGCAGCTGTCCGAGCGGGCCGCCGCCGAGCAGGCGCAGGACCCGGCCGGCGGCAGCCTGACCGTGCGCTGGGCCTGGTGGCCGATCGCCGCCATGGCGGTGCCCGCGGTCGCGCTCGCGGTCATCTCCGCGCTGTAGCCCAGCCCGGCTGCGCGGCAGCCCGGGCCGGCCGTCCCGGGCGGGTTGACTTCAAGCGGGCTTCAGGTCGCAGCATGGCGGGCATGACCGCTACCAGCCCCGCGCCCGCCCTGGCCGGCTACCAGGACCTGCCGGCGCTCATGTCCATGATGACCGGGGACGAGAAACACGGCCCCGCCGCCACCTCCACCCTGGACGTGCTGTGGGTGCTGTACGACCGGGTGCTCCGGGTCAGCCCGGCCGCGGCCGGCGACGACCTGCGGGACCGCTTCTTCCTGTCCAAGGGGCACGGCCCCATGGCCTTCTACGCGGTGCTGGCCGCGAAGGGCTTCCTGGACCCGGCGGTCCTGCCCGGGTTCGGCTCGTTCGCCTCGATCCTCGGCCAGCACCCCGACCGCATCCTGGTACCCGGGGCCGAGATCTCCAGCGGCTCGCTCGGGCACGGCCTGCCGCTCGCGGTCGGCACCGCGCTGGGCCTGCGGGCCAGGGGGCTGGCCACCCCGCGGGTGTTCGTGCTGACCGGCGACGCCGAGCTGGACGAGGGCTCCGGCCACGAGGCGATCGCGTTCGCCGGCCGGGCCGGGCTGGACCGGCTGCACGCGATCGTGGTGGACAACGCCTCGGCCAGCCATGGCTGGCCGGGCGGGATCGAGGCCCGGTTCGTCACCGAGGGCTGGTCGGCGGCGCGGGTGAGCGGCCGCGACCACGCGGCGCTGGCAGCGGCGCTGACCGCGCCGCACCCGGGGCGCCCGCACCTGGTGGTCGCCGTCACCGAGCCGAAGTACCAGGGAGCGGCCCGGTGACCGCCGCTCCGCCGGCCACCGCGCCGCAGACCATGCGCGAGCGGTTCGCGGCGGTGACCACCGGCCTGCTGGACACCGACCCGCGGCTGGCGGTGGTGCTGGCCGACATCTCCGCCGACCTGTTCGCGGCCGCCCGCCAGCGCCACCCCGGCCGGGTCATCAACCTCGGCATCCGGGAGCAGCTGCTGGTCAGCGTCGCGGGCGGGCTGTCGCTGGCGGGCCTGCGCCCGGTCGCACACACGTTCGCGCCGTTCCTGGTGGAGCGGCCGTTCGAGCAGGTCAAGCTGGACCTGGTGCATCAGGGCGCCGGCGCGGTGCTGGTGAGCGCGGGCGCGTCCTACGACTACTCGTCGTCCGGGCGCACCCACCAGTCACCGGGCGACGTGGCGCTGCTGGACACCCTGCCGGGCTGGACCGTGCACGTGCCCGGCCACCCGGACGAGGCCGAGGCGCAGCTGCGGGCGGCGGCCCGCGCGGACGGCCTGGTCTACCTGCGGCTGTCCACCCAGGCCAACACGGTGCCGCTGGCCCGGGCGCCGGGCAGGCTGTCGGTGCTGCGGACCGGGGACCGCGGCACCGTGGTGGTGGCGGGCCCGCTCGCCGACGCCGTCATCGACGCCACCCTCGGCCTCGACGTCACCGTGCTGTACGCGGCCACGGTGCGGCCGTTCGACGCGGTGACGCTGCGCCGCACCCTGCGCGCGCCCGCCGTGGTGCTGGTGGAGCCGTACCTGGCGGGCACCTCGGTGCCGCAGGTGACCGGGGCGCTGCAGGACATCCCGCACCGCGTGCTGGGGCTCGGGGTGGGCCGGACCGAGCTGCGCCGCTACGGCACCCCGGAGGAGCACCAGGCCGCGCACGGCCTGGACGCGCGGTCGCTGCGCGCGGCGATCGGGTCGTTCCTGGACCAGGGCGGCGGCCGCTAGCCGCCGACCGAGGTGCACGGCCGGGCGCGCAGGCTGGCCACGTAGTCGGCGGGCGCGCCCGCCTTCTCCGCCGCGTCCGCGAGGATGCCCAGATAGCGGGCTGACGGCAGCCCGCCTTCGTAGTCGTCCAGCACGTAGAGCCAGGCCAGGGCCTCACCGTCGAGCGTCTGCACGCGCACCCGGATCTTCCGGTAGTAGCCGATGGTGGCGCCGTCCCAGCGGTCGAGCATCCGCTCATCGATGTCGGGAACGTCGTACAGCACCACGAACACCCGCTCCGCCGCGTCCTCGACGACGGTGGCCCGGGCGCCTTCCCAGTTGATGTCCTCGCCGCCGAATGTCAGCCGCCAGCCTTCCAGCCAGCCGCTGCCGCGCTGCGGGGAGTGCGGGCAGCGTTCCGCCATCTGGGCGGGATCCATGTTGCTGCCGTAGGCCGCGTACAACTCCACGGGGAAAGGGTAACGAGCCAGCGGGGGGCCGCGGGTCCGGTCCGGCCGGCTGGCGGCGCGGCCGGGGAACGGGCCGCGTCCGGCATGCGCGAGAATGGGGCAACGTGAGCCAGCCACCTGCACACATCGCGATCCTCGGGGGCGGCCCGGGGGGTTACGAGGCCGCCCTGGTCGCGGCCCAGCTCGGGGCCCGCGTCACCGTCGTCGACTCCGACGGGCTCGGCGGGGCCTGCGTGCTGACCGACTGCGTGCCGTCCAAGACCCTGATCGCCACGTCGGAGACCATGGCGCTGATGCGCGGGTCGGCTGGCCTGGGCATCCGGATCGAGGGGCACGAGCGGTGGGGCGGGCCGGCCGGCCCGGTCACCGTGGATGCGCCGCGGCTGCACGGCCGGGTCAAGGCGCTGGCCCAGGCGCAGTCCGCGGACGTGGCGGCGCGGCTCGCCGCCGAGGGCGTGACGGTGATCACCGGGCGGGGGCGGCTGGCGGGCGCGCACACGGTCACCGTGGACGGCCGGGACATCAACGCGGACGTGGTGCTGATCGCCACCGGCGGGGTGCCCCGGGTGCTGCCCGGCGCGGAGCCGGACGGCGAGCGGATCCTGTCCTGGCGGCAGCTGTACGACCTGGCCGAGCTGCCGCCGGAGCTGATCGTGGTCGGCTCCGGGGTGACCGGGGCCGAGTTCGCCAGCGCCTACCAGGCGCTCGGGTCGCACGTGACCCTGGTGTCCTCCCGTGAGCACGTGCTGCCGCACGAGGACCCGGACGCGGCCATGGTGGTGGAGGACGTGTTCCGGCGGCGGGGGATGACCGTGCTGGGCCGGTCCCGGGCCGCCGGGGTCGCGCGCAAGGGGGACCGGGTCATCGTCACCCTGGCCGACGGCCGGAGCGTGCACGGCTCGCACTGCCTGCTGACCGTCGGGCTGGAGCCGGCCACCCGCGGCCTGGGCCTGGCCGAGGCCGGGATCACC
Organism: Gemmatimonadota bacterium; assembly: GCA_050257395.1. Classification (GTDB taxonomy): domain Bacteria; phylum Actinomycetota; class Actinomycetes; order Streptosporangiales; family Streptosporangiaceae; genus JAIRTY01. The sequence goes on from JBLMWU010000019.1 coordinate 8,464, forward strand.
CTGGACGACCGCGGCTTCGTGCAGGTGGACAAAGTGTCCCGGACCTCCGCGCCCGGCGTCTACGCGGCCGGGGACTGCACTGGCGTGATGATGCTCGCGTCGGTGGCGGCGATGCAGGGCCGGATCGCCATGTGGCACGCGCTCGGCGAGGCGGTGCAGCCGCTGCGGCTCGGCAACGTTGCCGCCACCATCTTCACCGAACCGGAGATCGCCACCGTCGGGGTGTCCCAGCTCGCGGTGGAGTCCGGCCAGGTGGACGCCGCCGTGGTGAAGCTGCCGCTGGCCACCAACGCGCGGGCCAAGATGCAGGGCTTCCGGGACGGGTTCGTGAAGCTGTTCGCCCGCCGCGGCAGCGGCATCGTGCTGGGCGGGGTGGTGGTGGCGCCGCGGGCCAGCGAGCTGATCCTCGCGGTGTCGCTGGCGGTGGAGCAGCTGCTGACCGTGGACCAGATGGCCCACACGTTCGCGGTGTACCCGTCGCTGTCGGGGAGCCTGACCGAGGCGGCCCGCCGGCTGATGACGCGCTGACGGGCCCGCCGCGGCGGGCCGGGGCGGGCCGGCGGTCAGTGCGTGGGCCGGCCCAGGTCCGGGTCCTTGGGCACCGGCAGGCCGTGCTGGCGCAGCCGGGCGGCCCGGATGTCGTCGGCGTACAGGGCGACTGTGGAGACGCTGCCCAGCAGGATGAGCACCACCATCATCACGCTGACCCAGACCGGTGCGGGCAGGAACACGGCCAGCACCACCACCAGCACCGCGCACACCGGGATGATGACCACCAGATGCCGGACCACCGTCCGCCACCGCCAGCCCGCGTCGGTCAGCTCGTGCCGGACCCAGTGGATGTTCTTCTCCGGCAGCCGGAAGCCGAACGCGAAGCGCAGCCAGCCGAGCGGACCCGGGTCACCGGGCAGCCGGGCTTTGCGCACACCTTCAGTCTTTCAGGTGGCAGATCACGGTGCCAGCGGGGACCGTGCGGCCCACCTCCACCGCCAGCCCGGTGACCGTCCCGTCCTTGTGCGCGGTCAGCGGCTGCTCCATCTTCATGGCCTCCAGCACCACGACCGGGTCGCCCGCCGACACCCGCTGGCCCTCCTCGGCCAGGATCTTGACGATCGTGCCCTGCATCGGGCTGGTGAGCGTGTCACCGCCGCCCCCGGCCGCCGCGTGCCGGGACCGGCGGCCCTGGCCGGCCGGCTTCCGCGCGGCCGCCGCGGGCGCGGCGGCGAGGCCCAGCCCGGCGGGCAGGACCACCTCCAGCCGCTTGCCGCCGACCTCCACGGTGATCCGCTCCCGGCCGGCCTCCCCGTCCCCGCCGGGGGCGGCGTCCTTCACGTACGGCGGCACCCCGGCGAACTCGCTCTCGATCCAGAGCGTGTACACCGAGAACGGCTCGCTCGTGAACGCCGGGTCGCGGACGACCGCCCGGTGGAAGGGCAGCACCGTCGGCATGCCGCCGACGTCGAACTCGTCCAGCGCCCGGCGGGAGCGCTCCAGCGCGTGCTCCCGGCTGGCCCCGGTGACGATGAGCTTGGCCAGCAGCGAGTCGTAGAAGCGGGGGACGGTCATCCCCTCCGCGTATCCCGCGTCGACCCGGACACCCGGCCCGGAGGGCGCCCGCCACCGGGTGATCGTCCCGGGCGCGGGCAGGAACTTGCGCCCCGGGTCCTCGGCGTTGATCCGGAACTCGATGGAGTGGCCGCGCAGCACCGGGTCGCCGTACCCGAGCTCCTGCCCGTCGGCGATCCGGAACATCTCCCGGACCAGGTCCAGGCCGGAGACCTCCTCCGAGACCGGGTGCTCCACCTGCAGCCGGGTGTTGACCTCCAGGAACGACACGGTGCCGTCGGTCCCGATGAGGAACTCGCAGGTGCCCGCGCCGGTGTAGCCGGCTTCCCGCAGGATCGCCTTGGACGACTCGTACAGGATGGCGGTCTGCGTCTCGGTGAGGAACGGGGCCGGGGCCTCCTCCACCAGCTTCTGGTGCCGCCGCTGCAGTGAGCAGTCGCGGGTGGACACCACCACCACGTTGCCGTGCGCGTCCGCCAGGCACTGGGTCTCCACGTGCCGGGGCCGGTCCAGGTAGCGCTCGAGGAAGCACTCGCCGCGGCCGAACGCGGCCACCGCCTCCCGGACCGCCGACTCGTACAGGCTGGCGATCTGGTCCGGGGAGCGGACCACCTTCAGCCCGCGCCCGCCGCCGCCGTAGGCGGCCTTGATGGCGATGGGCAGGCCGTGCCGGGCGGCGAAGGCATCCACCTCGTCCACGGAGCCGACCGGGCTGTCCGTGCCGGGGGCCATGGGCGCGCCGACCCGGGCGGCGATCTTGCGGGCCGCCACCTTGTCCCCGAGCGCGTCGATGGCCGCGGGCGGCGGCCCGATCCAGGTCAGCCCGGCGTCGATGACGGCCCGGGCGAAGTCCGCGTTCTCGGCGAGGAAACCGTACCCGGGGTGGACCGCGTCGGCGCCGGACTCCGCGGCCGCCGCGAGGATCTTGTCGATGCGCAGGTAGCTGTCGGCGGCTGACTCCCCGCCGAGCGCGTAGGCCTCGCCGGCCATGGTGACGTGGACCGCGTCGAGGTCTGGCTCCGCGTACACGGCGACGCTGGCGAGCCCGGCGTCCCGGCATGCTCGCGCGATGCGGACGGCGATCTCGCCCCGGTTCGCGATGAGAACCTTGCGCACTAAACCCTCCTCGTAGCTGCCGGTGAGTCTAGGTGAGCGCGCAGCGGCGGGTGAGGACGGGCCTCAGGCGGCGGCGCGGCCCGCAAGGGCAGGTGCCCTGACCGTGCCGGGTCACACACGGCTGATGCGGAGTTCGTGGGCTGCGCCCCGGTTCAGCGCGCGGGTGCTCAGCACCGGTGCGGTCATCGCCTTCCTCCTGCCTGCCCGGTCAGGCCAGGGTAAGGAAGAACCGCCGGATGTCATCGGCCAGCACGCCGGTCGCCTCGTGCGCCGCGTAGTGCCCGGCCGCGTCCCGCTGCCCGGGGATGCCCTGGCCGTACGAGTGCCAGCTGACGATGTTCGCGTGGTCCCGCTCGGCGAAGGCGCGGATGGACTGGAAGTCGCCCGCGAACATCGCCAGCCCGGTGGGCACGGTCGTCGGCCCGGCCGGCGGCGCTTCCGCGTGCGCGTCCTCGTAGTAGAAGCGGATCGCCGACGCCGCGGTGCCGGTGAGCCAGTAGAGAGCCACGTTGGCCAGGATGAAGTCCTCGTCCAGGGTCTCGCCGAACAGCTGGGCGTGCCAGCCGAGCAGCCCGGCGGGGGAGTCGGCCAGCGCGAACGCCAGCGTCTGCGGCTGCTGGCTCTGCACCACGTTGAACGAGAACTTGTGGTCGTAGAACCACTGCAGGTGCGCCAGCGCGGCCTGGTCGGCCTCGCTGAGCCCCTCGAACTCGGCCGGGTCGCCGGACGGGAAGGAGAACAGCTGGGTGACGTGCACCCCGATGACGTGCTCGGAGTCCACCCGGCCGACCTCCAGCGAGACCATCGAGCCCGCGTCGTTGCCCACCGCGCCGTAGCGCTGGTAGCCGAGACGGCGCATCAGCTCCGCCCAGGCGCGGGCGGTGCGGTAGCGGTTCCAGCCCGGGCTGCGGGTCGGGCCGGAGAACCCGAATCCCGGCAGCGAGGGGATCACCAGGTCGAACGCGGGCTGGTCCGGCCCTGGCGGGGCGGTCAGCGGGCCGCGGCCGCCCTGCCGGGCCGGCGCGGCCAGGCGGCTCGCAACGATTCACTGATCCTGCGGGCGGCCCGGGAGGTGTTCCTGGCCGACCCGAAGGCGCCCATCGCCGCGGTAGCCGAGCGGGCCGGGGTGGGCATCAGCGCGCTCTACCGCCGGTACCCGGGCAAGGAGGACCTGCTGCGCCGCCTGTGCCACGACGGGCTGCTGGAGTTCATCGCGCTGGCGGAGGCGGCGGGGGGCGAGCGGGATCCCTGGCAGGCCCTCTGCCGGTTCCTGCGGGCCGTGGTGGACGCGGACGTCCACTCACTGACCGTCCACCTGGCAGGCACCTTCGCCCCCACCCCGCAGATGGAAGCGGATGCGGTCCGGGCGAACGAGCTCGCCCTCGCCCTGCTGGGCCGGGCCCGCTCCGCCGGGCGCGTTCGCCCGGACTTCGCCGACGGCGACCTCACCCTGCTGCTGGAGGCGTGCGCCGCGATCCGGGTCCCGGACCCGGAACGGACCCGCGAGCTGCGCCGGCGCCAGCTTGCCCTCATCCAGGCCGGCATGCTGGCCAGCGGCGGCCCGGAGCTCCAGGGCCCGCCGCCCACCCCCATCGAGGTGAACTGGCGCTGGCGCCGCTAGGCCGGGCCGGGGCCGGTCACCCGGGCAGGGCGCCCTCGTGGCGCAGCAGCCAGGCCTTGCGGTCCAGGCCGTAGTAGTAGCCGCAGAGGCTGCCGTCGGAGCGGAGCACCCGGTGGCAGGGGATCATCGGGGCGACCAGGTTGGCGGCGCAGGCGGCGCCCGCGGCGCGGACCGCCCGCGGGTTGCCGGCCCGGCGGGCCAGCTCGGTGTAGCTGATGGAGGTGCCCGGCGGCACGGCCCGCAGCTCCGCCCACAGCCGCTCGCGGCCCGGGGTGGACGGCTGGCGGACCGGCAGCGCGTCCAGCGCGGCCAGGTCGCCGTCGAAGTAGTCGCGGACCCGCTTGGCGGCCCAGGCCAGCTCGCCGGGGAGCAGGGGGAGCGGCCGCAGCGAGCGGTGCAGGCGCCGGTGCAGGTCCGCCGGGTCGGCGGTGAAGCCCGCGCCGGCCAGCATGTCCTGGTGCGACAGCAGGCTGAGCGGGCCGATCGGGGTGGCGACGGTGGCGGCGATGATGGCGGGCGCGGGCATGGTCACTCTCCTGCGGCGGCGGCGAGGGCGGGTTCGCGGGCGGCCGGCCGCGCCGCGGCCGCGGGCACGGCGGGCGCGGGCAGCTGCCACAGGTGCAGCGCGGCGTAGGCGCGCCAGGGCCGCCAGCGCTCCGCGCGGGCGGGACCGCTGCCGAGCCGGCCCAGCGCCCGGCGCAGGCCCAGGTCGGCGGCGGGGAAGGCGTCCGGGTCGGCCACCGCCCGCATGAGCACGTAGCTGACGGTCCACGGCCCGACGCCGGGCAGCTCGCCGAGCCGGGCGGCGGTTTCCTGAGGGTCGGCCCCGGGGTCGAGGCAGAGCCGCCCGCTGGCCACCGCGCTGGCCAGCGCCCGCAGCGTGGCCTGGCGGGCGCCGGTGAGGCCGAGGCCGGACAGGTCGGCCCCGGCGAGCCCGTCCGGCCGCGGGAACAGCAGGTGCGGGCCGTCCGGCCCGGCCGGGGCCGCCAGGTCCAGCGGGGTGCCGTGGCGGGCGGCGATCCGGCCGGCGAACGTCCGCGCGGCGGCGACGGACACCTGCTGCCCGAGCACCGCCCGGACCGCGAGCTCGAACCCGTCGTAGGCGCCGGGGACGCGCAGCCCGGGCCGGGCCGCCACCAGCGGCGCCAGCACCTCGTCGGCGCTGAGGGCGGCGGCGATGGCGTGCGGGTCGGCGTCCAGGTCGAGCAGCTGCCGGCAGCGGGACACCAGCTGGCCCACGCCGCGCAGCCCGCCGAGCCGGGCCCGCAGCAGCACCTGGCCGGACGGCTGGGCCGGCACCTCCAGCTCGATCAGGCCCGGCCCGCCGGGCGTGTGCACGGTCCGGGTGTAGCGGTGCCCGCTGACCTGCTCCACCCCGGGGATGGCCCGGGCGGCCAGGAACGCCAGCAGCGCCGGGCCGTCGAACGGCTCGCGGCAGGCCAGCCGGAGCGACAGCCAGGCGCTGTCCGGGCTGGCGAGGTGCCGCATCCGCGAGCGCACCGCGGTGGGCGGCTGGCGGTAGGTCTGCTGGAAGCTGGCGTTGAACTGGCGGACGCTGGAGTAGCCGCTGGCGAACGCGACCTCGGTGACCGGCATGTCCGTCTCGGCCAGCAGCCGCCGCGCGGTCTGCAGCCGGGTGGTCCTGGCCAGCGCGAGCGGGGTGGTGCCCAGCTCCGCCAGCAGCAGCCGCCGCAGGTGCCGGTCGGTGACCGCGAGCCGCCGGGCCAGCCCGGCGACCCCGTGCTCGTCCACGTACCCGTCGGTGATCAGCTTGACGGCGCGGGCGGCCAGGTCGGCGCGGGCGTTCCAGTCCGGTGACCCGGGGCTGGTCTCGGGGCGGCAGCGGCGGCAGGCCCGGAACCCGGCCGCTTCGGCGGCGGCGGCGTGCGGGAAGTACCGCATGTTCTGCCGGGCCGGGGTGCGGGCCGGGCAGATCGGCCGGCAGTATATGCCGGTGCTGGTCACGCCCGTGAAGAAGCGCCCGTCGAAGCGCGGGTCGCGGGCCAGCACCGCCCGGTAGCAGGTGTCGTCGTCGAGCCGCATACCCCGATTCAAGCCCAGGCAGCGCAGTGCTGCTGGCGGGAATCGGACCTCACCGCCGGCCGGGGGCGCCGGCCAGGCTGTAGCCGGTGCGGGCGGCGAACGTGGCGGCCAGCGGGAACCGGTCGCCGCGGACCAGCACGTGCCGCCACTCCACCGGCCGTCCCCGCGCCCGGCCGATGCGGCGGATCGAGAACGCGGCCGCATCGGGCGGGGCGTCCAGCAGCCGCCGCTGGATGCCGGTCAGCGGCACCGCGTTGATGCGCTCCTCGCCGCTGTCGAGGCGGATCCCGGCCCGCCGGGCCAGCTCGGTGTACAGGCCCGCCCGGGTGAAGTCCGCGTCCAGCAGCGGCTCGGCCAGGGCCGCGGGCAGCCAGACCTGATCGATCGCCAGCGGCTGGTCGCCGGCCAGCCGGAGCCGGTCGAGGTAGACCAGCGGCACGGACTCCTCCAGGCCCAGCCGCGGCGCGATCACGCCGTCCGCCCGGATGCCGAACGTGCGCACCCGGCTCCGGATCGGCAGGCCCGCCGCCTCGACCCGGGCGAACAGGCTGTACAGGGCGCCCAGCGGCTGGTCGATCCCGGCGGGCGCGGCCACCTGCGACGGCCGGCCCCGGCTGCCGGTGACCACCCCGGCCGCGCGCAGCGGCCGCAGCGCCTGCCGCACGGTCTGCCGGCTGACCCGGTACTCGCTGGCCAGCGCCAGCTCGCTGGGGAACTCCGCGGTGAACTCCCGGGCGGTCACCCGGGCGGCGAGGTCGCGCTGCAGCTGCTGCCACAGCGGCACCGCCGCGCCGCGGTCCAGCTGCCTGGCGGTCATCTGCCGTCTCCGCTCGGTCCGGCTATCAAAAGTACGTACATTATAGTGAACGAGATGCCCCGGGGGGTATTCCAGCTCCGCACCGCGAAGCCGCCTGATCCAGGCACCCGGGGCCCGCTCAAAAGTACGTACTTTTGATTGACAAGCCGCGCCCCCGGCTTCCTTACTGGGAGTCACGCCCGGCAACCCCGCAGGAGGAACACCGATCATGAGCGCCGGAAGCAGGCCGCCCGAGCACCACCAGGTCCTGATCGCCGGCGGCGGCACCGCCGGGCTGACCGCCGCCGCCCGGCTGCGCCGCGCGGGCATCCGGGACATCGCCGTGCTGGAACCGTCGGCGAGCCACTACTACCAGCCGCTGTGGACGCTGGTGGGCGGCGGCCGGGCCAGCGCGCCCAGCACGGTCCGCCCGCAGGCGTCCGTGACGCCCAGGGGCGTGGCCTGGCTCCGCGACGCGGCCACCGGCGTGGACCCGGCGGCGCAGACGGTGACCACCAGCTCCGGCCAGCGGCTGCACTACGACTACCTGGTGATGGCGCCGGGCATCCAGCTCGACTTCGACAAGGTCTCCGGCCTCGCCGAGACCCTGGGTGCCCGCGGGGTGTCCAGCAACTACCGCTACGACCTGGCGCCGCGGATGTGGGACTTCATCCGCGGCCTGTCCGGCGGCACCGCAATCTTCACCATGCCCGCCGGCCCGATCAAGTGCGCGGGCGCCCCGCAGAAGATCGCCTACCTGGCCGCGGACTGGTGGCGCTCCCAGGGCCTGCTGGACCGCACCCGGATCATCCTGGTGCTGCCCACGGCCGCCATGTTCAGCCAGCCGGACTGGGCCGGGGTGCTCACCGGCATCGCGGCCGGGTACGGCATCGAGGTCCGCAAGGAGTCCCAGCTCATCGAAGTGGACGGGGACAGCAGGCAGGCGGTCATCGCCGACACCAGGGCCGGCACCAAGGAGACCGTCGGCTACGACGTGCTGCACGCCACGCCGCCCCAGAGCGCCCCGGACTGGGTCAAGGCGTCGCCGCTGGCCGACCCGGACAGCCCGTTCGGCTACGTCGGCGTGGACAAGCACACCCTGCAAAGCCCGGACTGGCCGAACGTGTTCGCGCTTGGCGACGTGGCGAACCTGCCCACGTCCAAGACCGGCGCCGCGATCCGCAAGCAGGCCCCGGTGGTGGTCAGCAACCTGCTGGCGGTCATGCGCGGCGAGCCGGTCAGCGCCCGCTACGACGGCTACACGTCCTGCCCGCTGGTCACCTCGCGCAACCGGATGCTGCTGGCCGAGTTCGACTACGACCTCCGGCCGGCGCCGTCCATCCCGTTCATCGACACCATGAAGCCGCGCTACGACATGTGGCTGCTCAAGCGCTACGGCCTGGCAGCCCTGTACTGGCACCTGATGCTGAAAGGGCTGGCCTGACGATGTTCTTCGCCCAGTACTACCTTGACTGCCTGTCCCAGGCGTCCTACCTGATCGCCGACGAGCACACCGGCCGGGCGGTGGTGGTGGACCCGCGCCGGGACGTGTCTGAGTACCTGGCGGACGCGCAGGCGCACGGCTTCACCATCGAAGGCGTGATCAACACCCACTTCCACGCCGACTTCCTGGCCGGGCACCTGGAGCTGGCCGAGCGGACCGGCGCCTGGATCGGCTACGGCCGCCGCGCGGGCGAGACCGAGTACCCGATCCGGCGGCTGGCCAACGGGGAGCGCATCAGCCTCGGCGAGGTGGTCCTGGAGGTCGCCGAGACCCCCGGCCACACCCCTGAGTCGGTCAGCATCCTGGTGTACGAGCACGCCGATGACCCGGTCGCCTACGGCGTGCTGACCGGCGACGCCCTGTTCATCGGCGATGTCGGCCGGCCGGACCTGCTGTCCTCGCTCGGGGTCACCGCCGAAGAGCTCGGCCGGATGCTGTACGACAGCGTGCAGCACCGGCTGATGGCCCTGCCGGACGAGGTGCGGGTGTTCCCGGCGCACGGGGCCGGGTCGGCGTGCGGCAAGAACCTGTCCACCGAGCGGCAGTCCACGATCGGCATGCAGCGGCTGACCAACTACGCGTGCACGCCCATGCCCGAAGAGGAGTTCGTGGCGATCGTCACCGACGGGCAGCCGTCCGCCCCTGGCTACTTCGTGTTCGACGCCATCCTCAACCGGCGGCAGCACGAGATCCTCAACATCGGCGCGCACCTCAAGCCGCTGACCATCGTGGAGCTCCTGGAGCACCGGCTGGCGGGCGCGGTCATCGTGGACGCCCGCGACCCGCAGGAGTTCGCGGCCGGGCACCTGCGCGGCTCGCTCAGCGTCCCCGCGGACGGCCGGTTCGCCGAGCGGGCCGGCACGGTGGTCGAGCCCGGCACGGAGATCCTCGTGGTCGCGCCGCAGGACCGGGAAGAGGAGATCGTCACCCGGCTCGCCCGGATCGGCTTCGACACCGTGGCCGGCTACCTGCGCGAGCCGGAGGCCGCGTTCCTCACCGTGCCCGGCGAGATCGACCGGGCCAGCCGGCTGACCGTCACCGAGCTTCGGGAGGCGATGCGCGCCGAGCAGCCGGTGGTGCTGGACGTGCGGAACACCGGCGAGCGCGCCGCCGGCGCCATCGAGCCGTCCCTGCACATCCCGCTCGCCGAGCTGCCCCGGCGCCTGGACGAGGTGCCGCGGGACCGGGCGGTCGTCGTCTACTGCGCCCACGGCGCCCGTTCCTCCATCGCCGCCAGCCTGCTGCGGCGGGCCGGGTTCGCCGACGTGTCCGACCTGATCGGCGGCGCCGAGGCCTGGCAGCTCGCGCTCACGCCCGCGGGCCGCTGAAAGACTCCGGCCCATCCGGGCGCGCGCAGCCCTGGCCGCGCCCGGATGGACCGGGGGGTCAGGCTGCCCTGACGAGCCGGGAAGCCCGGCGGAACCCTGCGTAGCATCGGGGCGGTGGATGAGAAGTCCGGCCCCGGTGATCCGCGGCCCGCGCTCGGTGAGGTGCGTTCCGCCGACGGCACCGCCATCGGGTACCAGCGGGTGGGAACCGGTCCCGCGGTCGTCCTCCTGCACGGCGCGGGGCAGTCGTCAGCAAATCTGATGCGGCTGGCCCGCGGGCTTTCCGGGGCGTTCACGGTCTACGTGCCTGACCGGCGTGGCCGGGGCAGGAGCGGGCCCTACGGTCAGTTCCGCGGGCTGGGCAGCGAGATCGAAGACCTGAGTGCACTTCTCGGCGTCTCCGGCGCCAGCCGTCTTTTCGGGCTCAGCGCCGGAGCGGTCATCGCGATCGAGGCGGCTCTCGTCCGCCCGGACATCACCATGCTGGCGCTCTACGAGCCGCCGCTGACCTTCGACGGCGTCGTCCACGGTGACTGGGCGCCCCGATACGCGCGGCAGCTCGATGCGGGGAAGCCCGGGGCCGCGCTCGTCACGGTGCTCAAGGCCACCGCAGACCGGACCTCGCCGGTCCGCTGGATCCCGCGGCGCCCGCTGGCGGCCGTGCTGGACTTCGCCATCAAGCGGGCGGGCGGCCGGCCCGCACCCGACGGCCTCATGTCTCCCCGCGAACTGGTCCCGACCGTGCGCTACGACGCGCAGACGGTCAACGGCGCGGCCGGACCGCTGGAGCGATTCGGCGCGCTCTCCTGTGACGTCCTCCTGCTCGGCGGCGCCAGGAGCGCCCGCAACCTCACCGCCTCACTCGACGGCCTGGGCCGGGTGCTGCCGGGCGCACGGCGGGTCATGTTCCGCGGTGCGGGCCACACCGCCCCCGACAACAGCCGCCAGCCAGACCGGGTAGCGGCAGCGCTGCGCGATTTCTTCAGCTAGGACGCCCGCCCCTGTCGCGGCGGCGATCACAGGGTGCCGGCGTAGATGACGTGCTTGCTGCCGAAGACGGTGGCGATCTTCTCCGGGGCCAGGCCGATCTTGGCGGCGACCCGCTGGGACGGGGTGTTCGCCGGGTCGATGATGGCGATCAGGCGGTGCAGGCTGAGCGTGTCACGGGCGTAGTCGCGGGCCGCCGTCGCCGCCTCGGTGGCGTAGCCGTGGCCCTGCAGCGGGACCCGGACGTGGTAGCCGACCTCGATCTCCTCCGCGCCGTCCACCCGCTGCAGGGTCAGCCCGCAGTCGCCCACGAACTCGCCGCTGTCGCGCAGCTGCATGGCCCACAGGCCGAACCCGTAGTCGCGGTAGAGCCGGAGGTTCCACTCGATCCACTCTTCGGCCTCGGCGCGGGTGCGGGGCCGCGGGTAGTAGCGCATGACCTCGGGGTCGCCCAGCAGTGTGGCCAGATCGTCGAGATCCGCCATGCTCATTTCGCGCAGGATCAGCCGCTGCGTGGTGAGGTGCGCCATCTCTCCGATGCTAAGCCCGGCCCGCGGCGCCGCAACGGGCCGGCCGGGGCGTAACAGCGGGCGGGTGCACCCCGGCAGCCGTGGTGTTACGTTCGGTACGCGTCAGCGGGGCAGGGCCGAGCGGCGCCAGGCGCCCGGCCCCGCCATCAGCGGCTCGCGCACCAGGCGGCGGCGGTCGGCCCAGACGCTGTGGGGCCGCGCGGCTGCGGCGGCCTCGCGGGCCGCGGCGGCTGCTGCGGCCGCCTGCTTGACCGTCAGCGCCGCGGCCAGCGCCGCGATCTCCTCATGGGTGGGGTGACCGGCCACGACGTGGAACATCGGCTGCGCGGCCGGGTCTTCGCCAGCAGCGGGAGCACCGTCGTGGCCGGACCCGGCCCGGTGCTCTTCGTTCACCATGAAGAAGATCGTAGGAGCGGGCGGGCCCGGGCCTGCGCGCGGGACCGGGTCAGCGGCCGGTGCCGATGCCGAACTGGCGGCGGACCCGCGCCCAGAACGCGTCCCGCAGCCACTCGCGGGCCTCCTGGTAGGGGCGCAGCGAGAGGTTCAGCTCCTTCTCGGCTTCGACCAGCAGCTCCTTGTCGATGACCGGCGGCAGGATCGGGCCGGGCAGCAGGTCGCGGATGTTGTCCTCGCCGCGGGTGAGGATCCACTTCTGCGCGACGTGCTCGCCGGCTTCCTCGACCCGTTCGCGATCCGGGCCGAGCCTGCTGGCCAGCGCCGCCATGCCGTGCACGGCCCGGCTGGCCGGCCGGGCCGGGGCGGGGCGCTCGCCGAACAGCTGCGCGGGCGAGGGGACCGACGGGGTGAGCGCTGCAGATCGTCCACGGGTCCCCCTCCGGTCGGTGCCGACTC
>JBLMWU010000020.1:0-33693 GCA_050257395.1 Gemmatimonadota bacterium
GGGACCCCCCCGCCTCTCTTATGCCCGGGTCTACTGCCCGGGTGTGCTCAGGACTCCAGCCGCCGCGGACCGCCATCCGGCTCCTGCTGCGCTGTTTCGTGCTGCGCTGTTTCGGTGCCGCCCCACATGACGGTGTCGTCCATGATGCGGATCACCTTGCCCGCCGGGATCGACAGCAGGGTCACGCCGACGCACACCCAGAACAGCCACCACAGGTGCAGGATGAGCGCGGCGCCGCCGGCGACGAACGCCGCCACCACGACCCCGGTCAGCACCCACGAGGAGACCTTGCCGTGCGGATGCCCGCCCAGGGTGGTCAGGGCCTCCGCCTGGTCGAACGGCTGGTGTGACTGGCCGCCGGTGACCGGCGCGGTCCGCCTGGCCTGTGCCTGCCCCGGCGCCTCCGTCTGCGCCTGCTCGGTGTGATCCACGATCTCCCTCCCTGCGTGCCCCGGTACCGGCGAGTCGCTGACACGGGTCATACCCGCAGCGCGCACCGGGCCCGCGAGCGTTCCCCTCTGCTGTCGCTGGCTCGATACCAGCCGGCTACCCCAGGTCACCGGGGCTACACGTGTGTCCCAGACCGGGACCTTCGCGTGGCGGGGCGGGAACTTGGACCCCTGACCTGGGCGGGAGCAGTGGGGTGGGCTGTAGTCAGGAGGCGGGTGTCTCCTGTGCGGGAAGGAGGCCCGATGATGGCTCGCCGCAGCGTTGCCGACGTGATGACCAGGGATGTCGCCACGGTCACCGAGGGCACCCCGTTCAAGGAAATAGCGGTGATCATGGCGGGGCGGGGAGTCAGCGCCCTGCCGGTCCTCGACGAGCAGGGCCGGGTCGCCGGGATCGTGTCCGAGGCCGATCTGCTGCCCAAGGAAGAGTTCCAGCAGGATGTGACGGGACGGCCGCTGCCGCGGTGGCGCCGCTGGGGCCGGGGCCGGCAGGCGCGGGCGGTGACCGCCCGGCAGGCGATGACGTCGCCCGCCGTCACCATCGGACCGGGCGCCTCGGTCGTGGAGGCTGCCCGGTCGATGGACCTGCACCACGTCAAGCGGCTGCCGGTGACCGGCCCGGAGAACCGGCTGGCCGGCATCGTCAGCCGGCGCGACCTGGTCCGCATCTTCGTGCGCCCGGACCAGGAGATCGCCGCCGAGGTCCGCGACGAGGTGCTCGCCGAGTACCTCGGGGCCAACCCGGCCCTGGTCCAGGTGACCGTCACGGAGGGGATGGTGACCCTGGCGGGTGAGGTGGAGCGCAAGAGCATGGTGCCGATCGCCGGGCGGCTGGCGCTGTCGGTGGACGGCGTGGTCGCGGTGGACAACCAGCTGGTCTTCGCGGTTGACGACACCGTGCCGCAGGGCCCGGAACCGGACGAGCTGGTGAACCAGGTCCGCGAGGCGCGCGGCCCGCGAGGCCCGCTGGGCGGTTAACTGAAGTCCATGGCCGCCGACGACAGGGCTGCCGGCGACCAGGCTGGCGCCGGCCGCGGGCACCGGGCGCTCCCGCACACAGCCGACCTGCGCATCGAGGCCTGGGCGGGGACCCGGGAGGAATGCGTGGCCGAGGCGGTCCGCGGGCTGGTGGACAGCTTCGCCGAGATCCCGGCCGGGCACCCGGGGCGGGAGGCGGACGTGCTGCTGCAGGCGGGCAGCGACGAGGACCTGCTCGTGGCCGCGCTGGAGGAAGTCATCTACCGGATGGACGCCGATGGTGAGCTGCCGGTATCCGCGCAGGTGCGGCCCGCCGGGGGCGGCGCCGCGCTGGCGATGACCCTCGTGCCGGTGGCGGCCGCGGAGATCACCGGTGCGGTGCCCAAGGCGGTGTCCCTGCACGGGCTGCGCTGCGTGCGGGACGATTCCGGACGCTGGTCGGCCACTGTCACCGTGGACGTGTGAGCGGCGCTGCCCGGCCCGCGGCCAGCTGCCGTGCCGCCTGCCGCGTGGCACGATGGCCGGATGCGGGCACTGCGGACTCCTGAGAGCCGGTTCGCCGGGCTGCCGGACTTCCCGTACGAGCCGCGCTACGCCGAGGCTGGCGGGCTGCGGCTGGCGTGGGTGGAGGACGGGCCTGCCGCGGGTGAGCCGGTGCTGCTGCTGCACGGCGAGCCGAGCTGGTCGTTCCTGTACCGGAAGGTCATGCCGGTGCTCGCCGCCGCCGGGCTGCGGGCGATCGCGCCTGACCTGGCCGGGTTCGGCCGCTCCGACAAGCCCGCCGAGATCGGCGACCACAGCTACGCGCGGCACGTCGAGTGGATGCGGGAGCTCGCGTTCGAAGTGCTGGACCTGCGCGGGCTCACCCTGGTCGGGCAGGACTGGGGCGGCCTGATCGGGCTGCGGCTGGCCGCCGAGCACCCGGACCGGTTCGCCCGGGTGGTGGCCGCCAACACCGGCCTGCCCACCGGCGACCACCCCATGCCCGACGTGTGGCTGCGCTTCCGCGAGGTGGTCCGCACCGCCCCGGAGCTGGACATCGCCCGGCTGGTGCAGTCGGGCTGCCAGACGGACCTGCCCGCGGAGGTGCTCGCCGCCTACGACGCGCCGTTCCCGGACCCGGACTACCTGGCCGGGCCGCGGGCGATGCCGGGGCTGGTGCCGACCACCCCGGACGACCCGGCGTCGGCGGCGAACCGGGCCGCCTGGCAGCAGCTGGCCGCCTGGGACAAGCCGTTCCTGCTCGCGTTCAGCGACCGGGATCCGATCACCGGCGGGATGCGGCCCGTGTTCGAGCGGCTGGTGCCCGGCTGCGCGCGAAGCGGCCCGCACCCGGTCATCGACGGGGCCGGGCACTTCCTGCAGGAGGACGCGGGGGACCGGCTCGGCGCGGTGATCGCCCGGTTCGTGCGCGACCACCCGGCCGCGGGCTGACCGGGCTGCTAGAGCTCGGGGAAGCGGCGGGCGCTGGGGTAGCGCTGGCCGCCGTCGACCACGATGTTGGCGCCGGTGACCCAGGACGCCCGGGCTGACAGCAGGAACACGATCACGTCGGCGACCTCTTCGAGCCGGCCCAGCCGCCCGAACGGGAACTGGGTGCGCTCGAACTCGGCGAACACATCCGGCTCGGCTTCCCGGAAGTCCTCCCAGGTGCCGCCGGGGAACATGATCGAGCCCGGGCTGACCGCGTTGACCCGGATGTTCGCGGACGCCAGCTCGGCGGCGGCGGTCGCCGCGAGCTGGATCTCGGCCGCCTTGGCGACCGCGTAGTTGGTGCGGGGCGCGGGCCGCATGCCGGTGATCGAGGAGACGATCACGCACGAGCCGCCGCCCGCCGCGCGCAGGTGCGGCAGCCCGGCCCGGATCAGCTCCGCGGCGTGCCCGGCGTTCAGGGCGAAGGTGGCGGCCAGGTCGCCCGGCTGCGAGTCGGTCAGGTTGGCGCCCACCGTGCCGCCCGCGTTGGCCACCAGGTGGTCCAGGCCGCCGAGCGCGTCCGCGAGCTCGCCGACCGCCCGGTGCAGCGCGGCGGGGTCGGTGACGTCCGCGGCCGCGGTCGCCACCGGGACGTCGTGCCGGGCGAGGTTCCGGGCGGCCGCGCTGAGCCCGTCCGCGTGCCGGGCCACCAGCCCGACCGCGGCGCCTTCCCGGGCCAGGGAGTCCGCCACCGCCAGGCCGATGCCCCGGCTGCCGCCGGTGATGATCGCGCGGGTACCGCGCAGCCCCAGATCCATGACCAGCAACTTATCGAACGGGCACAGCCGGGGCCGGTGCCGCCGCGCCCGGCTGGCCTCCCGCGGGGCAATCGGGCGGGGGCGGCGTGCATAACCGGGCGGTGCGGGGGAGGTCAGCAGGGTCGGCCCGGCGGGCAACAGCCCGACCGGGCCGATTCCAGCGTGTCAGCGGGGCCGCGGGCTCAGCCGCTGATGTGGCGGCGGGGCACCGCGGTGAGCAGCACCGCGGAGTCCTCTTCGGCGTGGACCTCGTGCCGGGCGTCCGGGATGACGATCAGGTCGCCGGTGCGGCCCTCCCATTTCTCCCCCTCCGCGGACAGGGTCACCCGCCCGGACAGGACGTACAGCGTCGCTTCGCCCGGATTGTCGTGCTCGGCCAGGGTGGCGCCCGCGGTCAGCGCCAGGATCGTCTGCCGCAGCGCCTGCTCGTGCCCGCCCACCACGGTGGTGGCCGCGCGTGACGCCGCCGACTCGCGGGCAGCCGCGAGCTGCTGCCGGGCCATCGCGTCGATGGAGAACTTCCGCACCTGTGCTCCTTCGTGTCCGCCGGTGAGGCCGGCTTCCCGCTCAGCCTTCCCGTTCAGCCTTCCCGCTCAGCCTTGAGCGGGTCGTGGCCCACGCACATGAGCTCGTGGCGCCACTGGTCGTCCGCCCCGCCCGCGGGCGGGCGGGCCTCGGTCCGGTCCTCGACAAAGTCCACCACCTCCCGCATGGTGTCGGTGTCGGCATCGGTCAGGTCCGTCTTGCGCTTGCGGAGCAGCTCCACCACCCGCAGCCCCAGCTCGGGCACGCCGTTGCCGGGCTGGTCCGGGAGAGCTTCCTCGCCCGAGGCCGCGGTCAGCAGCCAGGCCCGGAGCTCTTCCGAGGGCATGTTGACCACCTGGTGGAACTCGTCCCAGAGCAGTTCGGCGTCGGCCGGGAGCCGGTCAGGCATGACATGCCTCCTCAGGCAGCTCGTCTCGTGCGGCTCGGACCGCGTCCTGCTGCGGTCCCTACCCGGTCAGCACCACTGCCCACGCCTGCGGCCGGTATGCCCGGCGGGCAGGACATGGCCTAAGGTCTGCTGGGACCATTGCGGGGAGGTGTGCAGGTGACCGAGGCAGGCAGCCCGGACAGGCCGCCGGGGGAGCCGGCGTCCCCGCCAGCAGCTCAGCGGCCTGCCCTGGCGCCGGGGCCATCGCCGCGGGAGTGGCGTGCGGTCCGGCGGGTGCTGCGGGACCAGCGGATGGAGCTGGGCCGGGCCGCTGCCCGGCTGTATGCGGGCCTGCCGCGGGCGGCCGGGACCGAACTGCTGGCCAGGCCCGGCTGGCTGCCAGCGGCCCCGGTCAGGCTGGACGAGCTGCCGCTGACCTGGCAGGACGATCCGCCCGCGCCGGTCATCGACGCCCGCGGCCCGCTCACCCGGCACGTGCGTCCCGGGCTGGCGGCGGCCGCGGGGGCGGCGGCCGGCGGGCAGTACCGCAGCTACGCCGAGGCGATCGGGGCGCTGGACCGGCCGGCGCTGTTCGAGGACCGGGTCTGTTACCGGCTGCTGGCCGCCCGGCTGGACGCTGAGCCCGGGCTGGCCTTCGGCGCCTGCCGCTACTTCGACGGGGTGAACCTCGGGCACGCGGTCGCGCACGAGCTGGCCGCCGCCTGGGCCAGCGGCCCGGGCGCCCTGACCATGGCCGGCCTGCCGCTGCGGGCCGCCGCCGGCGACCCGTGCGACCTGGCCAGGCGGCCCGCCACCGTGGCCGTGACCACGCTCACCCTGCGGCGCGGGCCCGGCGGCGCGGCCTCGTTCGTGCTGCACTGGCGGGACCCGGCCCGGGTCAACCACGCGGGCGGCCTGTACCAGGTGATGCCCGCCGGGATCTTCCAGCCGGTCACGGACGCGCCGGCCGCGCTGCGCAGCGACCTGAGCCTGTGGCGGTGCATGGTCCGGGAGTTCTCCGAGGAGTACCTCGGCACGGCCGAGGAGTACCCGACCAGCGGCGGCGTGCTCGACTACCGGGCCTGGCCGTTCTACCGGCAGCTGGCCGGCGCGCGGGCGGCGGGCGCGCTCGGGGTCTGGTGCGTGGGAGCCGGGGTGGACCCGCTGACCCTGGCCACCGACATCCTCACCGTAGCCGTGCTCGACGCCGGCGTGTTCGACTCCGTGTTCGGCGGCCTGGTGGCCGGCAACGCCGAGGGGCGGGTGGTGATGCACGGCGGTTCGGCCGCGATCCCGTTCACCGGCGAAACGGTCCGGCGGTTCAGCGACGGCACCGAGCCGGTGCAGGCGGCGGGGGCGGCGCTGCTGCGGCTGGCCTGGCAGCACCGGCGGCACCTGCTCGGCTGACGGCGGCGCTCCCGCCGTCACCGGCGGCCGGCCTGGTCAGGCGGTGGCGGCGCCCGGCTGGAGCTGGCCGGCCA
The DNA here is from genome assembly GCA_050257395.1 of Gemmatimonadota bacterium. Classification (GTDB taxonomy): domain Bacteria; phylum Actinomycetota; class Actinomycetes; order Streptosporangiales; family Streptosporangiaceae; genus JAIRTY01. The sequence goes on from JBLMWU010000020.1 coordinate 6,053, forward strand.
GGGTGACACCCCAGGCCCGGGCCCGGTCCAGCTCACCCTCGGCCAGCGGCCCGGCGTAGTCCTCGACCACGAAGCCCTGCGGCCGGTCCACCACGTGGTAGCCGTGGTGGCGCAGCATGCGGGTGATCTGGCGGGCGGCGCTGCCCGCCATCAGCTTGCCCAGCCGGGTGTCGAACGCGGCCGCCGCGTGCCTGCCGCGCACCGCCGGCAGCGACTCCAGCCATTCCCGCACACCCGGCGGTTCGGCCGGCTCGTCCTCGGTGTGGTGCCAGGCGCCCTGGTCCTGCTGCTGATGCTGGAGCCGGCGGCTGCGCGGGGACGGCAGGCCGAGGAAGTGGGTCGGGCCGCCGACCACCAGCAGGTCCGCTGTGCTCAGGTCCGGTGTGGCCCCGGCGGTCGCCCGGCAGTCCACCGCCGCCTGCGGCGCCGCCTTCCGGATGCCGTCCGCGATGGCCTCGGCCACCTCCCGGGTATTGCCGAACACGCTTTCGTATACCACCGCCACCCGCATCGTCCTCACCCCCACTCCAGCGTGCGGGCCCGGGCCGGCCCCTACCAGGGGCGAAGGTCACGCCAGGTCAGGGCGGCCGGCCGCCCCCGTGCCCGTGGGCCGTCCCCCGCGCCCGGCCCACTGGCGGGTCAGCGGGTGCGGGCCCGGTGCAGCGCGGCGGCGTCCGGGTAGGCGGCGGGCCTGGCCAGCCGGCTCGGCCACCACATCCACCGCCCCACGTCCAGGGTGAGCGCGGTGACCAGCACCGACCTGACGACGATGGTGTCGAGCAGCACCCCCAGCGCCACCGTGAAGCCGATCTCGGTGAGGATCACCAGCGGCAGGGTGGCCAGCATGGCGAACGTGGCGGCCAGCACCACCCCGGCGGAGGTGATCACCCCGCCGGTGGCGGCCAGGGCGGTGAGGGCGCCTGCCTCCGTGCCCGACCTGGTGGCCTCTTCGCGCACCCGGGTCATGAGGAAGATGTTGTAGTCGATGCCCAGCGCCACCAGGAACACGAAGGCGAACAGCGGCATCGCCGTGTCGGCGCCCGCGAAGCCGAACAGGTGCGTGAACGCCAGCGCGGACAGGCCCAGCGCGGCCCCGAATGACAGCACCACGGTGGCGATCAGCAGCACCGGCGCCACCACCGCCCGCAGCAGCAGCCCCAGCACGACCAGCACCACCAGCAGCACCAGCGGGATGATCACATTGCGGTCGCGGGCGGCGTAGCGCTCCACGTCCGCCCGGATCGCGGTGCCGCCGCCCACCTTGGCATCGGCCCCCCGGATGGCGTGAACGGCCGACCGGACCCGGTCGACCGTGGCGCTGGCGGCGGCGCTGTCCGGTTTGCTGGTGAGTGTCCCCTGCAGGTAGACGACGCCGGCGGCGGTGGCCGGCCGGGCTGCGAGGCCCGCGATACCCCTGGTCCCGGTCAGCGCGGCAGTCAGCTGCCGGGTAGCGGCGGCCTTGCCGAAGACGGTGACCGGCTCGCCCGCGCCGCCCGGGAAGTGCCGGGCCAGCGCCTGCTCGGCTGCCACCGAGGCGGGCTTGCCGGTGAACGACTGGGCGGTGGTCAGCGGCCCGATCCGGAAGCCGAGCAGGCCCAGCCAGGCGCAGGCGAGCACCACCGCGGTGACCGCCCAGACCGTGCGGGGCCTGCCCGCGACGGCCCGGCCGATCCGCGCCCACACGCCCCGGGTGGACGGCTCCGCGGAGCCGTACCGCGGCGGCACCGGCCAGAACACCCACCGGCTCACGATCACCAGCAGGGCCGGCAGCAGGGTGATCATCGCGAGCAGGCCGACCCCGATCCCGATCGCCGCGACCGGGCCCAGGCCGGAGATGTCGGCGGAGTCGGCGACCAGCAGGCACAGCATCCCGGCGATCACCGTGGCGGCGCTGGCGACGATGGCGGGGCCGGCCCGGCGCAGGGCGATGGCCATGGCCTCGTGCCGGTCGGTGTGCCGGCGCAGCTCCTCCCGGTACCGCGCGATGAGCAGCAGCGCGTAGTCGGTGCTGGCGCCCAGCACCAGCACGACCAGGATGCCGGCGCTCTGCCCGTTCACGGTGAGGCCCTGCCTGGTGAGCAGGTAGATGAGGGCCTGGGCGGCGATCAGCGCGGCGCCCGCCGAGGCGATCGGCAGCACCCACAGCACCGGGCTGCGGTAGGTGATCAGCAGCAGCACGACCACCACCGCCAGGGTCGCGTACAGCAGCGTGGTGTCAATGCCCTTGAAGATCTTGATCTGGTCGGCCGCGGTGGCGGCTGGCCCGGCCACCTGCACGCTCAGGCCGGCCGCTCCGCGGGACGCCGTGGCCCGCAGCCGGTCGATGAAGCCCTGGATGTCGCTGTGGAAGCCGAGCTCGGAGCCGACGATGACCTCCATCGCCCGGCGGTCGCGGGCGGGGATGGGGCCGGCCACCCGGCCGCGCACGGCGGGCAGGGCGGCGAACGCGCGGGCGTCCGCCGCGGCCTTGCGCAGGTCGGCGGGGGTCAGCCCGGACGGGCGGGTGTAGACCACCACCGCCGGGTTGAGGTCCCTGGCGACGAACCGGGCCTGCAGGTTCAGCGCCTGGGTGGATTCGGCGCTGGCTGGCAGGTAGGCGGAGGCGTCGTTCTTCTCGGCGCCCTGCAGCTTCCCGGCCAGCGGCGCGGTCAGCGCCGCCACGATGATCCAGAACACGAGCACCGCGTACTTGCTGCGCCGCCCGCACGGCAGGGCGGCGAGCCTGCGGGCCGTGCTGGTGCCCTGCGTGGTCCCTGGCGCGCTCACGCGATCTCCCCCCGAGATGAGGCCAGTCTAGAAAGGCCCGGAAAGGCCCCTGACGCCCGGGGGATACGATGTATCGCGTTTGCTCAGACTGTCAAGCTATATCGCGAATGTGCCTGACCGCCGCGGCCGCCGCCGCGGCGGTCACTGCAGCGGGAAGGTCTGGCCGCGCTCGGCCTCCGGGCGCGGGCCGAAGATCCGCCGCTCGGACTCGCTGATGGGCACGTCGTTGATGCTGGCCTCGCGCCGCCGCATGTACCCGTCGTCGTCGAACTCCCACAGCTCGTTGCCGTAGCTGCGGTACCACTGGCCGCTGGCGTCGTGGCACTCGTACTGGAACCGGACGGCGATCCGGTTGCCGCTGACCGCCCACAGGTCCTTGCGCAGCGCGTAGTCCAGCTCGCGGCTCCACTTGCCGCGCAGGAACTCCACGATCGCCGCCCGGCCGGTGACGAACTCGTGCCGGTTGCGCCAGACCGAGTCCTCGCTGTAGGCGCCGGCGACCCGTTCCGGGTCGCGGGTGTTCCAGGCGTCCTCGGCGGCCTGGACCTTCTGGCGGGCGGTCTCCTCGGTGAACGGCGGCAGCGGCGGTCGCGGGGCCACGGATCCTCCTCGGCAGGGGCGGAACTCGGCGTGAGAACGTCCGTTCTCCGGGGTCGACAGTACAGTTGAGAACGATCGTTCTCAAGGACGCCCGGGGTGCCATGGAGGAGCGGGAGGCGCGCGAGCGGGTGCTGGCGGCGGCCGGTCACCTGTTCTACGCGCGCGGCATCCAGGCGGTGGGGATGGACGACATCCGGGCCGAGTCCGGGGTCCCGCTCAAACGGCTCTACCAGTGTTTCCCGTCCAAGGACCGGCTGACCGAGGCGTACCTGGCCCGCCGGGACGAGCAGTGGCTGGCCGCCCTGGCCGCCCGGGTGGACCGGGCCCGCCAGCCGCGCCAGCGGGTGCTGGCGGTGTTCTCGTTCCTGGAGGACTGGTTCGCCGAGCCCGGCTTCCGCGGCTGCGCGTTCATCAACGCCGCCGGCGAGATGGGCACCGTGTCCGCCCCGGTCGCGGAGATCACCCGGCAGCACAAGCGCAAGCTGCGCCGCTATCTGGCCGCCCTCGCCGCCGCTGCCGGGGCCGCCGACCCGTCATCGCTCGCGGCGGAGCTGCTGCTGCTCATGGACGGCGCCATCGTGGCCGCCGCCACCGGCGGCACCGCCCGCCCCGCCGCCCATGCCCGGGCCGCCGCCCGCCGCCTGCTCGCCGCCGCGGTGAGCGGCGCTTCCGCCCCGCAGCCCGGCTGAGGCCCGGCTGGCTGGCCGCGGGAAACTGAAGGCGGGGTGCCGTGCCCGGCCGGCGCGGCTCGCTCTGCCCGGGTTTGATCCGGTCCGCCCGGGAAGGTTGTCCTGCGACGCCGTGGCGGGGGCCGCGGGGCGAGGGAGGCCGCCGGTTGCAGACGTTCATCGAGAACTACGGGTACCTGGCGATCTTCGTCCTGATGCTGGCCGAGTCCGCGTGCATCCCCATCCCCTCCGAGCTGACCATGGTGTTCGGCGGGGCGCTGGCGGGCGGCGCGGTCCCCGGTATCCACCTGAACCTGGCCCTGGTGGTGGCCGCGGGGGTGGCGGGCAACGTGGTGGGCAGCTACCTGGCCTGGGGGGCGGGCCGCTGGGGCGGGCGGCCGGCCTGGCGCCGCTGGGGGCGCTACCTGCTGCTGCGGGAGGACGACATCGACCGGGCCCAGCGCTGGTTCGACCGGCACGGGCCCGGGGCGGTGTTCTTCGGCCGCCTGCTGCCGGTCATCCGCACGTTCATCTCGCTGCCTGCCGGGTTCGCCGAGATGCGCCCGCTCCGCTTCGGCATCTACACGACCGCCGGCTGCATTCCCTGGACGCTCGGCCTCGCCTATGCCGGTTACTTCGTCGGGGCGAACTGGCAGTCGCTGGTGTCCGCCTTCCACGGCCCCACGTACGCGCTGGCGGCCGTGATCGGCGTCCTCATCGTGATCGGCCTGGTCATCCTCATCAGGCGCCGCCGCCGCGAAGAGGCCGGCCCCGGTCACGGGGACGCGCCTGGCGGCGGCCGGGACCGCCGGGAGGGTGACGGCCGGGAACCCGCGGCACAGGACGGCCAGCACCGTGGGGCGGACGGCAGCCGGCCCGGCGGCCAGCACGACGGCCAGCCCGGCGGGCGGGACCGCGAGCCCGGGGTGGCCGGCCGCGGCACGTCCGCCGCTGGCCGGACCGGCCGTGAGGGTCAGAGCTGGCCGCGGTAGAAACCGTGCCGGGCCAGCGGCTCGATGAGCTGGGCCTCCTCATAGGCCAGGTGGGACAGCAGCGTGTCGGAGAGCACGCCGACCGCGTGGTCGAGGCCGGAGAAGTCGTCCGGGTTGCGCAGCAGCCCCACCAGCGCCTGGTCCACATCGCTGAGGACCTGGTGGATGACCTTGTGCTCGCCGGCCAGCCGGTCGATCACCGGGGCCAGGCCCGGCTCGGCGGACCGCAGGTGCGGGAAGATCCCCTCGTCCTCCAGCGTGTGGTGGCCGGTGACGACCCGGCAGTAGGAGGCACAGTACGCGCCCAGCGTCCAGTCGTTCTGCCGCATGGTCATCTCGTTGATGGCCGACCGGGCCGCCGCGGCCTCCAGCGCGCCCGCGCGGACCTGATCGATGAGGTCGCGCACCCGGCTGAGCTCGCTCCGCAGGTGGTCATGCACCTCGATGAGGTGCGCGCCGATGGCCCGGCCGCGCCGGGTGTAGGTGGCGTCCGCGGGGGCGGGCGGGGCCGACGGCCGGGTGGCCTCATCCCACAGCCGGACCCCGGTCAGCCGCTCACCCGTGTCCGGGGTCGGGGTCAGGCCGAGCGCCGCGGGCACGCCGCCGGCGGCCTGCCCGCTGGGAGCGGCCTCTGCGCCACTGGCGGCAGGTGTGCGCTGCGCGCTGGCAGCGCTCGCAGCCTGCCCGCCCGCTGAGGCCGGGGTGGCGGAGCCAGCGGCTGCGGCGGCATCGGCACGGCGGCGCCGCTCGGCGTCCACCAGCTCGCGGACGGCGGGGGCGATCTCCTGGCCGAACTGCTCCAGCACGGCCGGGGCGTCGCCGCCGAGGATGAACGCGCTGATGCCGTCCGTCAGGGCCAGGGCCGCCAGTTCCTCGGCCCACTGGCCCGGCGGCCCGTGCAGGAACCCGCTGCTGCCTGCGCTGATCTCGCCGCTGATGTTGAGCAGGCGGCGGATGGCGGCGGGCTCGCGCCCGGCGGCCGCCGCGGCCTCGTCGATGACCGCGTTGCCCGCGGCGAGCTGCTCCGGCTGGATGTAGCCCAGCGACGGCAGCCAGCCGTCGGCGGCCTGGCCGGTGAGGGCGAGCATGCGGGGTTTGTACGCACCGAGCCAGATGCCGATGTCATGTGCGGGCGCAGGACCGCGCTTAGCGCCGTTCACCTGGTAAAACTCACCGCCGGCCCGGAGCACGCCGGGCTGGCCGGGGTGCCAGATCCCGCGGATGATCCCGATCGCCTCGGCCAGCGCTGCCAGTGCCTGCGGCGGGCTGAGCCGGCGGCCGCCCATGGCCGCGATGGCGTCCCAGAACGCGCCCGCGCCGAGGCCGAGCTCGAACCGGCCGCCGCTGAGCAGGTCCAGGCTGGCGGCGCTGCGGGCCACCACGGCGGGCTGGCGCAGCGGCAGGTTGAGCACGTTCGGGGCCAGCCGGATGGTCTGGGTGCTGGCGGCGGCGTAGCTCAGCAGGGTCCAGGTGTCGAGGAAGCCGGGCTGGTACGGGTGGTCCTGGAAGGTGGCCAGGTCGAGCCCGGCCTGCTCGGCGAACTGCGCCAGCGCCACGGCGAGCCGCGGCTCCTGGGCGCCCGGCGTGATGAACGCCCCGAACTGCAGGTCATGCCCGTAGTCAGTCACAGTTCTCCAGCCGCCCGCTTGTTGAGGCCTCAACTATATAGCGGGAACCACGGTGCCCGGCCGGGCACCTGGCGCGGGACCGTTCCCGGCCCCGCGCCAGCGCCCCGGCTACCGGCTGACGGTCGCGCCCCAGGCGGTCTGGTGGTACTGGCCGCCCGCCGGCGGTTGCCGGACAGGCACCAGAGGAGCTCCGCCTCGGTCGCGGTGGCGGCCAGGCCCATGTAGTCGCCGGGGAACGCCACCGGCGGCGGCGCCTCATCGGAGACCGCGGCCCAGCGCAGGACGCTCGGCGGCCCGACCGCCAGCAGGGATAACCGGGAACGCACTGGCATGGGGGGATCACTCCTTTAACAGATGGGGTGCCCCCAGTCTCACCTTCTGTGGCACAGCGGTCACCCCCCGAACCGGGCGGGACTCATCCTCAGGCGATCTTGCGGTGGTAGGTGGCCATGGCGACGGCGTACGCGACGGCGAGGAGGCCGGCGCACCAGCCGAGGGCGATCCAGATGCCGCTGCTGACCGGCTGCTGTGCGAGCAGGTCGCGGACCGTGTTGACGATGGAGGTCACCGGCTGGTTGTCGGCGAAGGCGCGCACCGGGCCGGGCATGGTCGCGGTGGGCACGAACGCCGAGCTGATGAACGGCAGGAAGATGAGCGGGTAGGAGAACGCGCTCGCGCCGTCCGCGGACTTCGCGGACAGGCCCGGGATGACGGCGATCCAGGTCAGCGCCAGGGTGAACAGGATCAGGATGCCGGCGACCGCGAGCCATGACAGCACTCCCGCCCCCGAGCGGAAGCCCATGCCGACGGCGACGGCCACGACCACCACGAGCGAGACGAGGTTGGCGACCAGCGAGGTCAGCACGTGCGCCCACAGCACGGACGACCGGGCGATCGGCATGGACTGGAAGCGCTCGAAGATGCCGCTCTTCATGTCCAGGAAGAGCCGGAACGCGGTGTAGGAGATGCCTGAGGCGATCGTGATGAGCAGAATGCCGGGCAGCAGGTAGGTCACATACGAGCCCGGGCCGTGCTTGATCGCGCCGCCGAACACGTAGACGAACAGCAGCATGAAGGCGATCGGCATGATCGTCGTGGTGATGATGGTGTCCAGGCTGCGCGTGATGTGGCGCAGGGACCGGCCCAGCAGGACGGCGGTGTCGCCGAAGAAGTGCCTGTTCATTGTGGTTCCTTACTCGTCCATGCCGCTGGCCCCGGCCGTGACCGCGGTGCCGTCGCCGCCGCCGGCGCCGACGATCGCGAAGAAGACGTCCTCGAGGGTCGGCTGTTTCTCGACGTATTCGGCCTTGGCGGGCGGGAGCAGCTGCTTGAGCTCGGCGAGGGTGCCGTTCACGATGATCCGGCCCTCGTGCAGGATCGCGATCCGGTCGGCGAGCTGTTCGGCCTCGTCGAGATGCTGCGTGGTGAGCAGCACCGTCGTGCCGTGCCTGGCGAGTTCCCTGATGGCCTGCCACACATCGATGCGCGCCTGCGGGTCGAGCCCGCTCGTCGGCTCGTCGAGGAAGATCACCGGCGGATTCCCGATGAGGCTCATCGCGATGTCCAGGCGGCGGCGCATGCCGCCCGAATAGGCCGACACCTTCCGCGCGGACGCTTCGGTCAGCGCGAAGCGCTCCAGCAGGTCATCCGCGATCCTGCCCGGGTCCTTGAGGTGCCGCAGCCGGGCGACCAGCACGAGGTTCTCCCGGCCGGTGAGGATTTCGTCGACGGCCGCGAACTGCCCGGTGAGGCTGATGGACTCCCGCACGCGTCCCGGCTGCGCGGCGACGTCGAAGCCGTTGACCCCGACCGTGCCCGCGTCGGGCTTGAGCAGGGTGGACAGGATCTTCACGACCGTGGTCTTGCCTGCGCCGTTGGAGCCGAGCAGGGCGAAGATGCTGCCCCGCGCCACGTCGAAGTCCACGCCGCGCAGCACGCGCAGCTTCGGGTATGACTTCTCAAGCCCCTGCACGCGGATCGCCGGGGCCGGCTGCGCTGTCATCGGGATGTCCCTTCCTGTCCGGTGTCCTCCCTGGCGGCGCGCTCGATGGCGGTGTTCAGCCGGGCCCGTTCCCGGGTGATCCACTGACCGCGCGGGTAGTTGCTGAGAAACGCCTCGGCGAACTCCACCGGGTCCTCGCCGACGATCTCGCGGATCGGGGTCCCGTTCGCCGCGCCCTGCTCGAAGAGATCGGCAAGGTCCTCCAGCATCGACAGGCCGCCCTCTGCCGTCCCGTGCCCGAAGTAATACGAGTACCGCTGCAGCCCCTCGATCGCCGTGTGATAGCTCGCGGGCAGCCGTTCCACCCGCGCCTTGTACTGCCGGTAGCGCTTCTTCTGGTCAATGCTGCCGGTCACAAGCTCAATGGCCCGCCTGGCCCACCCTGCGGCCATGTCTAGCTGCCTCCTTCGCGGAGCTGTCCGAGCCGTTCTGCGAGGAAGCTCCAGGTCCTCCAGAACTCGTCGAGGTACTCCCGGCCCTGAGCGTTGAGGGAGTACACCTTGCGCGGCGGCCCCTTCTCCGAGGGGACCTTCTCCACGTCGACGAGGCCGCGCTGCTCGATCCGGATGAGCAGCGCGTAGACGGTCCCTTCGGCGATGTCGGAGAAGCCCTGCTCGCGCAGCCACGCCGTGATCTCGTAGCCGTACGCCGAGCGGCCGGACAGGATCGCGAGGACGATGCCCTCCAGCGTCCCCTTGAGCATCTCCGTCATCTGCTTGCCCATGGGACAGCTCCCGCCAGCTACTCAGTATTATTGACTACCAACTACATAGTAACACTGAATAGTGGAGGCGCAAGCCAGGGCAGCACGCGGGTGCGGGCATGGCTGCGTGCGCCGCGCCGGGCTGCGGGCGGCGGCTGGTCAGCGGGGGAGGACGTGCGGGTTGAGGATGCCGGCCGGGTCGAAGGCGGCCCTGATCCGCGCGAAAAGCGCCCGTTCGGCGGGGGTGCGGACCAGCTCCAGCCAGCGCGCCTTGAGGGCGCCGATGCCGTGCTCGGCGGAGATCGACCCGCCGAGTCCGGCGGCGAACGAGAACACCGCGTCCTCGTGCCGCCCGTCCGCCGGGGCCGCGGGGACGACGTTGACGTGCACGTTGCCGTCGGCGACGTGGCCGTAGGTGAACACCTGGGCGCCGGGGTCCACGGCCGCCACCACGCCGGGCACCCCGGCGGCCAGCCGCACCCACTGCGCCGCGGGCACCGACACGTCCAGCTTGAGCGGCACCCCGAGGAAGCCGGCCACCTCCGGGTGCCGCTCCCGGCACGCCCACAGCCGGGCCCGGTCCGGGCCGGTGGTGGCGACCGCCGCGGGCAGCTCGCCGGCCAGGCCGGCCAGGCCGCCGGCCGCGTCCGGCCCGGCGGCCTCCAGCAGCAGGTACAGCGGGGGCCGCCCGGGCAGCGGCGGTGCCACCCCGGCCCGCTCCGCGAGCACGTCCAGCCCGGCCAGCCCGAAGAACTCCGCGGACAGCAGCCCCGGCACCTCCCGGGCCGCCCGCAGCGCCAGCTCGTGCACTGCGGCCAGGCCGTCCAGCCCGATGACCGCGGTCACCGGGTCCGCCGCCCGGGGCACCAGCCGCAGCCGGGCGGCCGTGACCACCGCCAGCGTCCCCTCCGACCCGGTCAGCAGGCCCGGGTAGTCGTAGCCGGTGTTGTCCTTGATCAGTCCCGCCAGGTGGGAGACGACCGTGCCGTCCGCCAGCACGGCCTCGATCCCGCGCACCTGGGCCCGCATCGGCCCGTACCGCAGCACCCGCAGCCCGCCCGCGTTGGTCGCGATGGCGCCGCCCACCGTGGCGCTGGCCCGGCTGGCGATGTGGACGCCGAAGTCCAGGCCGGGGGCGGCGCCGGCGACCCGCTGCAGCGTCACCCCGGCGCCGGCGGTGACCTGGCCGGCCTCGGGGTCGGCCGGCCCGAGGCGGTCCAGCCTGGCGAGGCTCAGCACCACCTCGCCGTGCAGCGGCACGCCGCCGCCGACCAGGCCGGTGTTGCCGCCCTGCGGCACCACCGCCACCCCGGCGTCCGCACACAGCGCCAGCAGCGCCGCGACCTGCCCGGTGTCCGCCGGGCGCAGCACGGCCGGGGCGAGCCCGGTGAACCCGCCGGTCCAGTCCACGGCGTAGCCGGCGGTGGCGTCGCCGGTGAGCACGTGCGCCTCGCCCACCACCCGCGCGAAGGCCCGGAGCAGGGCGGCGGGCACCGGCGCGGCGGGGGTCATGGCGCCGGCCGCCGGGGCGCGCCGGCCGCGGTCATCCGCCTGCCGCGGGTGCCGCGTCCGCGCACGCCGCCATGGCGCGGGCGAACGCCTGCGCCCGGTCGGCGTAGTTGCGGTAGCGGCCGAAGCTCGGCGCGGCGGGTGACAGCAGCACCACCCCGTCCGGCTGCGCCCACCGGAACCCGCGCCCGGCCGCGTCCGGCACGTCCGCGCAGGCGGCGGTCTCCACCTTGCCGGGGCTGCCCGCCTCGATGGCCGCCAGGATCCGCGGGCCGCTGTCGGGGACCGCCAGCACCAGGGTGGGCGCATCCCGCGCGGCCAGCCCGGCGGCCAGCGGCCGGTAGTCGATCCCGCGGTCGTGGCCGCCCGCGATCAGCGCGACCCGCCGCCCCGCGAACGCGTCCAGGGCCGCCAGGGTCGGCAGCACGTTGGTGGACAGGCTGTCGTCCACGAACGTCACCCCGGCCACCTCGCCGATCACCTGCAGCCTGCTGGCCAGGTGCGCGAACCCGGCGGCCGCCGCCCGCAGCGCGCCGTCACCGGCGGCCTGCGGCACGCCCATCGCGCGCAGGCAGGCGCGGGCGATCAGGGCGTTGCGCCGGTTGTGCCCGCCCAGCAGGCCGAGCGGGGCCATCCAGTCCGCGTCCGGGTCGTCGCCGGCCCGGACCCATTCCACCCGCGGGCCGAGCAGGCCGGCCCGCTCGCGCAGCAGGTCGCTGTCGCCGTTGGCGACGGTCAGCTCGGCGCCCGGCTGGGAGCAGGCGGACAGCTTGTCGCGGTAGTACGCCTCTTCGCCGCCGTGCCAGTCCAGGTGGTCGGGGTGCAGTGAGGTGACCGCCACCACCGGCGGCGAGCAGGGCAGGTCGGTGGCCTGGTAGCTGGAGACCTCGATGACCCAGTAGTCGTAGCCGCCGGGGCCGGGCTGGGCCGGGTCCCACGGCGGCTGGCCGATATTGCCGCCGACCAGGCACCGGTAGCCCCAGCGGCGCAGCAGGTGCCCGGTGATGGCGGTGGTGCTGCTCTTGCCCTTGGTCCCGGTGACGCACAGCACCCGGTCGCGGTCGGCCTCGGCCAGCCACAGCCCGAGCCCGCCGGTCACCGGCACGCCGCGGCCGGCCAGCTCGGCCACCTCCGGCCGGTACCGGCTGATCCCCGGGGACTTGACCACGACGTCGCAGCCGGCCAGGGCGGCCAGCCCGCCATCCGCGGTCGCCAGCACCGGCTGCCCGTCCGGGCCCGGCCCGGTGGGCTTGTCGTCCACCAGCACCGGGGTGGCCCCGAGCGCGGTGAGCTTGCGCAGGTTGGCCCGGCCCTCGACGCCGAGGCCCCAGATTCCGGCGCGGCTGCCGCGCAGGTCAGACCAGGAGATCGTCGGTCGCATAAGCATCCGGGATGGCGTGCTCGCCGACCGGCCGGAGCAGGGCGGCGGCATCAGGCGGGGAATCGCCGGCGGGCAGCTCGGCGGCGAGCAGGTGCAGCAGGGGCGTGCCGGCCCGGTCGGGCCGCTGGCCGGCGAGCACGGCGGCGGCCCGGCACTCGTTCACCTCGCCCACGCACTCGAACGGCTTGGCGTCCGGGAGCGTGCCCAGCAGGGCCCGGAACTTGCCCGCGAGCGACGGGTCGGCCAGCGGCTCGGCGCCCGCGAAGATCCGCCGCAGGTCCGCGGCGGGCACGAACGGGGCCAGGATCAGGTCGATGAAGCAGCACTTGTCGCACTGGCCGCACCAGTGGTCCAGCCGCTTCGCCGGGTCGATGTGGAAGGCGCGGTTACAGCTGCGGAAGGTGTCGTGATACTGGGTCAGCGCCGCGAACTTCTGCGCGACCCACAGCTCGGTGAACGGCCGCAGCGCGGAGAAGTAGGTCACCTGGCCGCCGAAGGCGCCGCCGAGCACCTGCCGGAACGCGGTCTCGAACGCCGCGCTCTTGGAGTACTGGTGGTTGATGGCCCGCCCGCCCGCCTCGATCGTGGGGATGGACGCGGACCATTCGTTGGACATCACCACGGTGTCCCGGCCGTCGAGCACCGCCGCCATGACGGCGATCGCGGACAGGATCCCGGTCACCGGGACGTGCCCGTTCAGGAAGCCGAGCTCCTTCGATCGCAGCAGCTGCGGGTCGATCTCGCGGCCGGCCCGCACCACCGGCAGCCCGGTGACCGCGGCCGGCCGCTCGATGGCGCCGAACCGGTCCCCGGGGCGGCTCATGACGAACAGCGCGGCGTCCGTGCTGCGCCGCATGGTCTCCACGGTGACGATGGAGTCGATGCCGCCGCCGAACGGGATCAGGATGCCCCGCGGCGGGGCGCTGAGCGGGGCCGGCCCGGGTGCGGGGCCGCCGCCGGTGATCCGCAGGCCGGACAGGTCCAGCCCGTTGCGGTAGCCGAACTCGCCGAGGCCGTCGAGGTAGAAGGTGCGCAGGAACTCCCGCTCGGCGCCGGTCACCGGGGTGTCCCCGAGGTCGATGACCTCCGGCGCGGCGGTCTTGTAGTAGGACACCCCGGCCAGCAGGAACACCAGCCGGGCGGCCTGCCGGGCGGCCGGCCCGGCCCAGCCCGGCCCGGTGGCGAAGCTGACCTTCTCCGTGAATTCCCGGTCGCCGAGTGCGTACCGGCAGGTCAGCAGGCCAGCCCCGGGATCGAGGGAAAAGCCGGTATAGCGGAACGAAGAACCCGTGGTCACAGGTCACCTCGCGGTCCGGGTCTCATCGTGGGGATTCTAGTGCCCGGCGGCGGGCGGCCCGGCCCGGCCTAGCTGGAGAAGTCCTGGGTCATCCAGACCGTGCCGCCGCTGTCGCCGACCACGGCGATCCCGATGTGGTGGAACGCGCTGCTGAGGATGTTCAGCTTGTGCCCGTCGCTGGGCGGCTGCTCGTTCAGCATGTCCTGGGTCAGGGTCACCGCCATCCGGGCGATGGCGGACGCGGTGGCGGGCTCCGGGCCGCCCTCGCCGATGTTCTCCCCGGCGGCGGTCCACTGCACGCCGGCCGCTGTCTCCCGGGCACCCAGCGAGGGCTCGCCCGGGCACTGGTGCGACAGCCCGCAGCCCCCGGCCATCCTTGTGTTGTGCGCGGACGCGCTGGTGTTCAGGCCGGCCGACAGCGTGTAGGGGGGCAGGCCCGCCTGGGCCCGCGCCTGGTTGATGACCGCCAGCACCTGCGCCGCGGCGCTGGCCGTGCCAGCGGCCGCCGGGGACGCGGCAGGGCTGGCCGCGGCGGTGGCCCGGGGTGCGCGGCTGTGTGCGGGCCGGGGCTTGTGCCGCTGGCGGGGCCCGGGGCTGGGCGGCGCCAGGCTGACCGGGCCGGCGGTGCCGGCCGGGCAGGCGATCAGCAGTGTCCGGGCGGCCGGGGTGGCCCCGGCCGCCGGGGCGGCGCCCGGCGCGGCCGGGCACGGGCTGGCCGTCCGGACCAGGGCGGCACTGCTGGCACTCGCGGCGCCGCTGCCGCCGCCCGCCAGCAGGCTGCTGAACGCGTGGCTGCTGAGCAGCGCGAACGCGCCGGCCGCGGACACGGTCACGCTGAGCGCGCCCCCGAGCAGGCGGCGGCGCCGCCGGGAGCGGGCTTCCTTTCGCCTTACTGAGCGGGTGGGCATCAGGTCACCTCAGTGCGTCAGCGGGGGTGATGCGCGGCCGCGCCCGGCTGGCCGCGCCCGGCCGCCGGGGCGGGCCCGCAGTGCGGGCTCACCACGCATCAGCAGGCCATCATCGCATTCCGGCGGCCCGCAGGCGCCCGGTATGACCGACCTGAATCCCATCCAGAGGTAATGAAGGTATTGAAACCGGCACAGGAACCGTAGGACGATCTGTTCACTCCGTGCACTTGCGGAAGCACGCCACGGAAAGGCGCAACGGATTGCGGCGCTGATTCCGCTCACCGGAAGGCGGCAGTCGATGTACCTCGCAGCATCGGGCTTAACCCAGGACCTGAATCCGCTCAACTCCGTGCTGGGCAGCACGCTGGTCGCGCTGATCCCCCTCGCTCTACTGTTGGTGCTCCTGGCGGTGATGCGGGTGACCGCCTGGCTGGCGGTCATCATCGGGGCGGTGGTCACGATCGTGATGGCGATCACGATCTGGCACGCGCCCGCCGGCCCCACGTTCGGGGCCTGGGGCATCGGGGCCGGCACCGGCATCTGGGCGATCGACTGGATCGTCTTCTGGGGGGTGGTGCTCTACAACACCCTGGTCGAGACGGGAGCGATGGCCGGCTTCGAGCGGTGGCTGGTCACCCAGGCGACCGCGGACATCCGGGTGCAGACCATCCTGCTGGCCTGGGCGCTGGGTGCGCTGCTGGAAGGGCTGGTCGGATTCGGCTACCCGTGGGCGGTGATCGCGCCGATCCTGGTCGGCCTGGGAGTGGTGGAACTCGAAGCCATCCGGGTGGCCGCCATCGCCAACAACGCGCCGGTCTCCTACGGTGCCCTGGGCGCGCCCATCATCGCGCTGGCCGCCGTCACGGGCGTGCCGCTGCTCAGCCTGTCCGCCTCCGTGGGCCGGATAGTAGCCATCCTGGCGCTGCTCCCGCCGTGGATCCTGATCTGGCTGGTGTCCGGGAGGCGCGGGATGCGCGGCGCCTGGCCGCTGGCGGTGGTCGGATCCCTGGCCTACATCGCCGGGCAGTTCCCCACCTCGCAGTGGCTCGGGCCCTACCTGCCCGACATCATCGGCTCCCTGGTCTGCTTCGGCGCGCTGCTGCTGCTGCTGCGGTTCTGGCGGCCCAGGGAAACCCTCGGCTTCGGCGGCGTCCCCATCACCTCGCCGGTGGCGCCGGGTGAGGCGCCCGCCCCGTCGGCGGCCGGCGGCCCCGGCACCCCGGAGCGGGCGAGTCTGCGCAGCGCGCTCCCCGGGTTCACTGCGTTCGGCATCCTGATCGTGGTGGTGGTCGCGGCCACCGGCCCGTGGTCGCACCTGAGCGACTACACCTTCGTCAAACCGGAGGTCGACGCGGTCAGCTCGCTGCCGCCGCACGGCCCGGTCGCGATCGTGTGGAAGTTCGCGCCCGCCATCGCGGGCACCTGGATCCTGGTGTCCTGGCTGCTGATCGTGCTCGTGCTGCGGGTACGCGGCGGTCAGATCGCCGCGGCGTTCCGGCGCAGCTTCAAGCAGATGTGGGGGGCGCTGCTGGTGGCCCCGATCATCTTCGGGCTCGCCCAGGTTTTCAACTACTCCGGCATGGCGAGCACGCTGGCGTACGGGTTCTCCCGGGTCGGCACCTGGTTCATCCTGCTGGCGCCGATCCTCGGCTGGATCGGTGTGGCCCTGTCCGGCAGCAACACCACCACCAACGCCCTGTTCGGCGGCTTCCAGTACGCGGTCGGCGGCCTGCTGAAGTTCCCGCTGCTGCTGCTGCCCTCGCTGAACTCGGTGGGCGCCGAAGTCGGCAAGCCGGTGGCGCCGCAGACCACCTCCGTGGGCGTGGCCACCACCAGCTACGTCCGCCGCGAGGGCGAGGTGATCCGGCACAACATGGGCTGGACCCTGGTCCTGCTCGGCTACCTGATCCTCATCGGCCTGCTCTACTACTACGTCCTGCCCGCCGCCATGAAACCGTGACGTCCTGAGCCGGTGAGAAGCGGGGCCCGGCGGGGGCCCCCCCCCCCCCGCCCGGCTTCCCGGGAAACCGCCACCTGAGATCACACATTGGCTAGTGCGCGCAATACGGCATATCCAGAAGCCGGCGCGCAGGGGCAAAGAATTCGGGGACCCGGAAACAGCGGGTAAGGGAGCCCGGGAGAACGGCCGGGCGAATGCGATCTCCAGATCGCGGCACTGCAGACACGCCGCGCCCGGCCGGAAGCGCCCCGCAATGGACTCCTGAATGAGCCGGGCAGCGTCCGGCAGGGGCTGCAGCGCGGCCCGGCTGCGGCGGGCGGGCAGGGCCGGATGCCCGCGATCGCCGCCTCCTGCGGGCGCCCGATGCAGCGGGAATGGCGGGCAGAGGCCCCCGGTTGGACGGCACCCGGCCCATGCTCTAAGGTTTAGGCCCGTGTCAATGCCTGCCAGGTATACGCTAGGGCGTGTCCCGCCAGGTTACGAAGGAAATTCGGCCACGACCACTGGCCACTGAACGTTCCCGTACGGCGGGTGCGATAAGCGCCGGCGATGCCCATGATGCAGCCGGCGGCAATGACTTACTGAAACAAAATACGTAGCTAATGCTTTCATTAGCCCGCACAAGGTGGCAAGATCGCTATGTCCGGTTCAGCGCACCGCGCGCACGGAGTTGATTCCGCCTCGGCCTTCCAGCCGCAGGCCGGGTGGCGGAAGAGTTCGTGGAGTGCCTACAACGGCAACTGTGTGGAAGTGGCCGAACTGCGCAGCGGGCTGATCGCGGTCAGGGACACGAAGGACCGGCAGGGCCCGGTGCTCGTCGTGGGCCGTGCCGCCTGGGCCTCGTTCCTGGCTGAGGTCAAGGCCGGCCCGCTGGGCGGCTGACGCCCGCCGGGCCCGCCGTCAGGACCACATCCGCCGGGCCGTCTCGGTGATCAGGCGGCGGGACGCCGTGGCGTTCAGCGAGTGCGCGCGCAGGTGCTCGAAAGCACGCCGGTACGGGTAGGTCTGTGTCTCCGCTTCCAGGTAGTACGTGCCTTCCAGGTGCTCCACCGACACGATGTCGGGCAGCGGGACGGCATGGACCCGGGAGAACTGCATGTAGGAGAAGGCGCCCGTGGCCAGCGGGTTGCCGGATTCCAGCGGCAGCACCACGACCTCGACATTGGCCAGCCTGCTCAGCTCGGTCAGCCGTTTCAGCTGTGCGCGCATCACCTGGTGATCGCCGTACTGGCGGCGCAGCACCGACTCGTCGATGACCACGGACAGCTCCAGCGGAGGATCCCTGGTCAGCAGCTGCTGGCGGTACTGGCGCGCCTCGATCCGGCGGGCGATCTCCCCCGGCGGGACCGCGAACATCGACTCCCAGACCTGCATCATCGCGCGGCCGTACTCGGGGGTCTGCAGCAGGCCGGGGACTGTCTGCGGCTCCCAGTTCCACACCGCCCTGGCCTCCGCCTCGGCCTGGACGTAGGAGGAGTACTCCGCGGGAAAGCCGGCCGCCACCGCTTCCAGCCGGCCCTTGTGAGCGGACTCCCGGGCCAGTGCCAGCAGCTCGCCGCGCCGCGGCTCAGCGACCTGATAGAGGTCGAGCAGCCGGAGCAGGTCCGCTTCCTTGACGCCGGTGCGGCGCAGCTCGATCCGGCTGATCTTGGACTCGGACCAGCCGAGCTGCGCGGCGACCTCCTCGCCGGTCAGCCCGCGCCGCAGCCGCAGCCGCCGCAGCTCGCCAGCGAGCCGGCGGCCGCGGACGACAGGACTTCCATGATCGGGCACGCGCGCAGCCTCTTCCCCGATTCCTCGGCGCCCCCAGGGATCAATGATCCGTAGCGTAGCCCCTTGACGTGCTGTTTGGCGAAGATTTCTCCGTTGGTAACGGTGCAATCTGCACTACTTCTTGCAGAATGACGGGCCCTGTCGTTCAATGAAAGTGAGGCCAGTCCGCCCGGCAGGGATAGGAGGCCGGCAATGATCGGCACGGGGAACGACCAGCGGGTGGTTCTCCGTTTTGCCCCGGGCACGCGGTTCCGGCGGCAGGAATGGCCGTGCCCAGGCGGCCATCCGGGCCCGGAATGGCGCAGGCGGGCCAGGGGCCCGCCGCTGCCCCCACCCGTGTCCCCGTCCGGCGCGGCCCGTACCGGGGCCGGTCCGTGGCCGGAACGTGGCGTCCCCGGTGCGCGCGGCGCGCCTGACATGAAACTGGCCCGGCGGTCGGACCCCGCCAGCCCAGTACGTCAGCCAAGCTCCGGTGCCGACACCCTCACGACTAGGAGACCTGGCAATGACCCACGCAACCCCGCGTGACCTCGCAGCCACGAGGTCACCATCCCTGCTCGCCCGCGCCGCCGCCAGCACCGGGGCGGCGCCTGAAGCTGTGCTGGGATGAGGTGAGCAGATGACGACCGCCGTTCTGCTCATCGGGTTCCTGATCGGCACCGTGCTCGGCTGGCGGATCGGGCGGTGGCGGGCGTCCGCCGCCGTGATCCACGTCAACCGGGCAATGGGCGAAGAGGTCCGCTACTGGCAGGATGCGGCCGCCCGGGCGACGGAGAAGGCGGCCCGCGCCGTCGAAGAGGCGAAGACCTGGGCGGACGGCTGCCGGCAGGGCCGGCAGGACGTGATCTCCATCGTGCCGCTGCTGATGGCGGCGCGGGAGCGCACCGCCGCCCCGGGCGAGCCCGGCGGCGACATCGCCGACTGCAGCTGACGCTGCGGCACACGGGGAAGCTCCCCTGCCGGGGGCGGCGCCAGCCGGCAGGGGAGGCCCGGGGATCACCGGGCGAAGAAGTGCAGGCCGATCCAGGCCCAGGCGACCAGGACGCCGACCCGGCCGGTCCGGCTGCGCATGGCGCGCGACAGCACGTCCCCGAGCGGCGGGATCCGGGCCCGGGTGCGGGTGGCGAGGAACTGCACGCCCAGCCCGGCCAGCAGCACCAGCAGGTAGCCCGCGATGGTGGCGGTGTGGCTGTTCACCGGCGCACCAGCGCCCAGCCGAGCGCGAGCCAGGCCGCCAGCACCAGCGCCCGCCCGGGCGGGCCGGCCAGCAGCGGGTCGGTCAGCACGCTGATGGTCGGGTGCGCGTAGGAGCCGGTGCTGAGCGACGGCTGCTGGAGGAGCGCGGACAGCTCCCACAGCCCGCCCGCCACCAGCAGCCCCGCCCACACCGCAGTGCCGGCCCGCGGCAGCGGCCCGGGCACCGGCCGGTGCCGCACCGGACCGTGCCAGCCGCGGCTGACCACAGCGGCCCCCACCGCGACCACCCCGATCGTCGCGGGCCACGAGTAACGCGTGAATGAGCCCACCACCAGGCAGTACAGGGCCCCGGCGAGCAGGCCGGCGGCTGCCAGCGGCCACCGGCGGCGGCCGGCCGCCGCCGGGCCGGCGCTCAGCGAGTCGGCCTGGGCTGCCTGCGGTGGCGTTGGCACCACCGGCCGGGCCCGGGCCGTCCGCAGGCGCAGCGTAACGGTCCCGGGCCATTCCGCTTCAGGCGTCTCGGGCCCAGCGGCCGCCCGCTGGCCGCGGCGGCCCGCCAGCCAGCGGACGGCGCGGGCCCGGCCCCCCCGCCCCGCGGCTGGCACGGGCCCAGGGTCAGCCGTCCCGGTGCTGGCTGCGGGTCCCGGGCCGGCGCCTGCCGCAGCCGCCCGCGCCCGCCGGCGCTGGCCCGCATCCCACGCCAGCGCGCCGCCCACCGCCAGCATCAGCACCCCGTCCAGGGGCTTGCCGGAAACCGTGGTGAAGAACGAGATCAGCAGCAGGATGATGACGACCGGATGCCAGCAGCCGGCCAGCGTCGCGAGCACCTGCGTGCCCAGCCGGCTGGTGCGGCTGCGGGCGGGGTGATCCACACCGGCAAAGGTAACGGCCGGGGCCGGGCCGGGGAAGCCTGCCGCTGGCCTGCTGCCCGCGCCGGCCGTGGCCGGCCCGGACCGGGCTGGTCCAGGGCTCTGCGGCGCCCCAATTCGGTCATATGCTCGGTGCGTGACGCAGAGGTTTCCGGCCGGGCGGCCAGTGACCACCGGCCGGCAGCGCGACCTCGGCCGGGAAAACGCCGTGCTCCGTGAACTGGTGACGGTGTACCGGCAGCTGTCCGGGCTGGCGCTGCAGGACGCGGACCTGGCGAGCGTCACCCAGCTGCTGGCCGACCGGACGGCGGCCACCGTGGCCGTGGTGAGCCCGGTGATGGATGTCATGGCCGCGGCGTCCCCGGCCGTCCCGCCGGACGAGGCCGCCGCCACGGTGCGCACCCACGTCGTGCACCCGCGGCTGGGCCAGGTGCTGCGCGCCTCGCGCCAGGGCCACCGGGCGCTGTGGCTGCCCAGCGTGGGCGGCATGCCCGCCATCATCGTGGCGCCGATCCTGGTCGGCGACGAGGTGCTCGCCCATCTCATCACCGTGGACCCGGCCGAGAAGAACTCCGACGAGGACATGAGCCTCCTGGTCACCGAGCACGCGGCCACCATCTGCGGCGTCATCCTCGGCCGCGAGCACGTGGCGGCCGCCGCCGCCCGCCGGGTGCGCGACGACTTGGTCGAGGGCCTGCTGCTGGGGCGGGGCCGGGACGACAGCGAGACCGGCCGCTGGGCCGCCCACCTCGGCTACGACACCGCCCGCGACCATCACGTGGTGGTCATCGCCTTCCACGTGCCGCCGCCCCGGGCCGCCCAGGACCCCGACGCCCTGCGGCAGCGGGTGCGCGACGTCATCGAGCACTTCCTGGCGACCCGGGCGCCGGACGTGATCACCTCGGCCCGGGAGTCCGAGGTGGTGCTGGTCGCCGCCGCGGACGGCCACCGCCGCGGCGGCCTCGATCCGCGCCAGCTCGCGGAGACCTGCCTGGCCCGGCTGGCCGAGCTGTTCCCGGACACCAAGGTGGTCGCGGGCATCGGCGGCGCGTGCCGGGACCCGCGCGACATCACCCGGTCCTACGAAGAGGCGCACCGGACCATCGAGACGCTGCGCCGGATGGGCCGGGCCGGCACGGTTACCGCCTTCGGGGATCTGGGCATCCACCGGCTGCTGCTGCAGGTGCCGGACCTGGCCGAGCTGCGCTCGTTCGCCGACGACGTGCTCGGCAAGCTCGGCCGCGGCGAGCGGGAGCGGCGCGGTGAGTACCTCACCACGCTCGCCTGCTACCTGCGCGAGAACGGCAGCCCGCAACGGGCCGCGCGGTTCCTGCACGTCCACCCGAACACCGTGGCCTACCGCGTGAAACGGATAGAGGAGATCACCGGGCTGTCCCTGGACAACTACCGGGACCGGCTGACGGCCCAGGTGGCGCTGGAGATTCTCGACGCACTGGGGGATGAGTCGTGACTGGCTTCACCGACCTGCTGGGCACCAGGCTGCTGCTGTGCGACGGCGCCATGGGCACGATGCTGCACGCGGCGGGCGCCGCGCTGGACCGGGCGCTGCCGGAGGTGAACCTCACCAACCCCCGGCTGGTGGCCACCATCCACGAGAGCTACCTGTCGGCCGGCGCCGACGTCATCGAGACCAACACGTTCGGCGCCAACCGGCTGTGGCTGGCCGAGCACGGCTACCCGGACAAGGCCGGGGAGATCAACCGCTCCGCGGTCCGGATCGCCCGGGAGGCGGCCGAGCGCAGCGGCCGCCGGGTGTTCGTGGCGGGCGCGGTGTCCCCGGCCGTCACGGCGCGGCAGCGGCGCCAGGCCGGCGCCGCCGAGCGGATGGACGTGCTCCGGGAGCAGGTGGAGGCGCTGGCCGAGGCCGGCGTCGACCTGCTGATCCTGGAGACCTTCGGCTACCTCGACGAGCTGGCGGAGGCGGTGACGGTGGCCGGCGACACCTGCGGCGTGCCGGTGGTCGCCCAGGCCACCTTCGCGGACGACGGGCGGACGCTGGGCGGGGAGACCCCCCGGGAGGTCGCCGCCGTGCTCGGCGAGCTGCCGGTGGCGATGATCGGCACCAACTGCACCATCGGCCCGCAGCGGATGCTCGCGGTCGTGGAGGACCTGGTCCGCTACAGCCCGGTGCCGGTGAGCGCGCAGCCCAACGCCGGCCAGCCGCGCCGGGTCGCCCGCCGCCGGTTCGAGTTCACCATCGACAGCGCCTACTTCGCCCGGTACCTGCGCCGCTTCGCGGAAGCTGGCGCGGCGCTGGTGGGCGGCTGCTGCGGCACCACCCCGACCCACATCCGGGCGGCCGCCGCCGGGCTGGCGGACCTGCCGGCCGCCGGCGCCCCCGCGGTCGCCCGGCCGCAGCGGCGGCCCGCCGTCCGCGAGCAGGCCAGCGCCACCACCGGCATCCTGGCCGCCGGGCTGGCCACCCGGAGCTTCGTGGTCGCGGCCGAGCTCACCGCCCCGGACGGCGGCGGGGTCAGCCAGGCGACCGACGCGGTCGCCGCCCTGCGCGACGAGGGGGTGGGGCTGTTCGCGGTGACCGCCCCGCAGAGCCCGCGCGCCCACCTGGACTCGCTGGGGCTGGCGCTGCACCTCCAGCAGGACGCCGGGGTGGAGACCATGGTCACGATGTCCACCTGGGACAAGACGATCATGACGCTGCAGGCGGACCTGCTCGGCGCGCACGCGCTGGGCATCCGCAGCGTCATCTGCGAGACCGGCAGCCCGGTGGTCCTCGGCGACTACCCGGCGGTGGACGGGATCTGGGAGGTCGACTCGCTCGGGCTCATCTCGCTGCTTGCGGGGCTCAACGCGGGCCGGGACTCCGACGGCCTGCCGCTGACCACCAAGACGTCCTTCGCCATCGGGACCCGGATCAACCCGGGGGCCGCCGACACCGCCGCCGAGATCGCCCGCGCCCGGGCCGAGATCCGGGCCGGGGCCCAGTTCATCGTCACCCGGCCGGCCTACGAGCTGGACGCGCTGCGGCTCATGGCCGGCTCGCTGGCCGACGAGCACGTCCCCATCCTGCTGACCGTCACCCCGCTGCGCAGCTTCGAGGAGGCGGACTACCTGGCGCACGAGGTGCCGGAGGTGAACATCCCCGGCAGCACCCTGGCGGCGATGGAGCAGGCCGGCCGGCGCTCGGCGCGGGACACCGGCCTTGACCTGGCGGTGGACCTGCTGCGCGAGGCGCGCTCCCTGGTAGACGGGGTGGTGATCACGATGACGGAGGGTGATCTCGCGGCTGCCCGCACGCTGCTGGCGGCCACGTCCTGACCGGGGCCCGCGCGGGTTTGCTGCCGGCGCCGCCGTGCGATGCTGGTCAGAGGGTCCCTTGCCTGGTCAGAGGCCCTGGCCGCGGTTGGCGGTGGCGCAGCCGGCCGGTTCGTGGCGAGGGCACAATGGGCACCGGGCACCACTTGTGGCATTTGCCTGTTGCGGTCTGCCGCGTGGTGCCCGATGCTAGGCGGACTGCGGGGCGTGCCGGCATGGCCGCTCTGCAGGATTTTGATGTCATGGCAGCGAAGCTAGCGGAGGCCATATGAGCATCCTGGGCACCCGGGTCGTACGGACCGAGGACCCGCGGTTGCTGACCGCAGGCGGGACCTACGTAGAGGATCTACGGGTGCCCGAACTGGCGGGAGCAGCGCGGGTCACGTTCGTGCGCAGCCCTTTCGCCCACGCCCGGATCACCAGCATCGACCCCTCGGCCGCCCTGGCGGCGCCGGGCGTGGTCGGCGTGCTGACCGTCCAGGACATCAATGACATACCGCCGCCGCCACCACCGCCGGAGGGCGGGCCGCCGCCGGGCAGCGAAGCAGCCCCGCTGCCGCTCGGCGGCGTCTGGCAGGAGCCGCTGCTCGCCTTCGACCGGGTCCGCTTCGTGGGCGAGGCCGTGGCCATGGTGCTCACCGACGACAGCTACCAGGGTGAGGACGCGGCCGAGCTGGTCACCGTGGAGTACGAGCCGCTGCCCGCCGTGATCGGCTTCGACCAGGCACTGGCCGGCGGCTCGCTGCTGTTCCCGGACGCGGGGAGCAACCTGGTGCTGGACCACTCCGCCGCTGGCCTCTCGTTCGAGGGCTGCGACGTGGTCGTCGAGCACGACATCGTGAACCAGCGGGTCGCCCCGGTGCCGATGGAAGGCCGCGCCACCGCCGCCGTCTGGGCGGACGGCAAGCTGACGGTCTGGGTGAGCACCCAGAACGCGCAGATCAGCCGCTTCATCCTGGCGGGCGCGTTCGGGATGGACCCGGACTCCATCCGGGTGGTCGCCCCCGACGTGGGCGGCGGTTTCGGGGCCAAGGTCGGGCTGGACCGGGACGCCATCCTGGTCGCCTGGGCCGCCAGGCACACCGGCCGGCCGCTGCGCTGGGTGGAGACCCGCAGCGAGAACCTGACCGGCATGACCCACGGGCGCGCCCAGCGGCACCACGTCAAGATCGGCGGGACGCGGGACGGGCGGGTGCTCGCCTACCAGCTCGACGTCATCCAGGACACCGGGGCGTACTCCCGGATGGGCGGCTTCCTGCCCACGCTCACGAACCTGATGGCCGCCGGCCCCTACGACATCCCGCAGGTGCAGGCGGGCTACCAGGTGGTGGTCACCAACACCACGCCGATCTCCGCCTACCGGGGCGCCGGCCGGCCGGAGGCCACCGCGGCGGTCGAGCGGGCGATGGACCTCTTCGCCCACGAGATCGGCATGGACCCCGCCGAAGTGCGGCGGAAGAACCTGGTGGCGGCGGACAAGTTCCCGCACCAGACCCCGACCGGGGCGACCTACGACACCGGCGACTACGTCGGCGGGCTGGACAAGGTGCTGGCCGCGGCCGGATACGCCGACCTGCGGGCCGAGCAGGCGCGCCGCCGGGAGCGCGGGGACGCCGTCCAGCTCGGCATCGGGGTCTCCAGCTACGTGGAGATCACCGCGGCGGACGCGGACGGCGGCGAGACCGCGCGGCTGGAGGTGCACGGCGACGGCACCGCCACGTGCTACACCGGCAGCTCCGCGCACGGCCAGGGCCACCACACGGCGTGGGCGATGATCGTGGAAGCCGACCTGGGCATCCCCATGGACAAGGTCACGGTGATCCACGGCGACACCGACGTCATCCCGCTCGGCACCGGCACCTACGCGTCCCGCTCGCTGCAGCTGGGCGGCGTGGCCGTGCACCGGGCCGCGCTGGAGGTCATCGACCAGGGCCGGCGGCTGGCGGCCGAGCTAATGGAGGCCAGCGAGGACGACCTGGAGCTGGACACCGAGACCGGACGCTGGCAGGTGCGGGGCGACCCGGCGGCCGGCCGCAGCTGGGCCGATGTGGCGGGCCGGGCCGGCGCGGAGGGCCTGTCCGCGTTCGTCCACTACACCGACGGCGCGCCGACCTTCCCGTTCGGCTCGCATGTCGCCGTGGTCGAGGTGGACACCGAGACCGGCAAGGTCACCCTCAAGCGGCACGTGACCGTCGACGACGCCGGCACGGTGCTCAACCCGGTGCTGACCGAGGGTCAGCGGCACGGCGGCATCGCCCAGGGCGTCGGCCAGGCGCTGCTGGAAGAGGTGGTGTACGACGCCGACGGCAACCCGCTCACCGGGACGCTCGCCGACTACGCCGCCATCACCGCGACCGAGCTGCCGAGCTTCGAGCTGGTGAACAGCGAGACGCCGGCCGCCATCAACCCGCTGGGCGCGAAGGGGATCGGCGAGGCCGGGACGATCGGCGCCACCCCCGCCCTGCAGAACGCCGTGGTGGACGCGGTCAGCCACCTCGGTGTCAGGCACATCGACATGCCCACCACGCCGCGGCGCGTCTGGGCCGCGATCAGCGAAGCGAGGAACAGCCAGTGAAGGTGACCGTTACCGTCAACGGCAACCCGGTCGCAGCCGAGGTGGCGGACCGGACCCTGCTCGTGCACTTCCTGCGCGAGCAGGCCGGCCTGACCGCCACCAACGTGGGCTGCGACACGACCTCCTGCGGGGCCTGCACCGTCCTGCTGGAAGGCCAGTCGGTGAAGTCCTGCACCGTGCTCGCCGCCCAGGCCGACGGGTCCGAGGTGACGACCGTGGAGGGCCTGGCCGGCAGCGACGGTGAGATGCACCCGATGCAGAAGGCCTTCCGGGCCGAGCACGGGCTCCAGTGCGGGTTCTGCACGCCGGGCATGGTCATGGCGGCCGTGTCCCTGCTCAAGGAGAACCCGCACCCGACCGAGGAGCAGGTCCGCTCCGGCCTCGAGGGCAACATCTGCCGGTGCACCGGCTACCACAACATCGTCCGGGCCGTGCTGGCCGCCGCGAACAGCGAGGAGACCCGGTGATCCCCGCAGCCTTCACCTACAAGCGGGCCGCGTCGGCTGACGAGGCCCTGGACCTGGCGGCCGAGCACGGCGAGGACGCCAAGTTCCTGGCCGGCGGGCATTCGCTGCTCCCGCTCATGAAGCTGCGGCTGGCCGTGCCGGAGGTGCTGATCGACATCTCCCGGCTGCGGGACCTGTCCTACATCCGGGACGAGGGTGGCCACATCGCGGTCGGCGCCCTCACCCGGCACGGCGAGCTGGAGCACTCCGACCTGCTCGCCCGGGAGCTGCCGCTGGTCGCGCACGCGGCCGGCCAGATCGGGGACCCGCAGATCCGCCACCGCGGCACGATCGGCGGCTCCCTGGCCCACGCCGACCCGCAGGCCGACCTGCCCGCGGTGGTGGTGGCCATGGACGCGACCCTGGTGGCCCGGGGGCCGGCCGGTGAGCGGGAGATCGCCGCGGCCGACTTCTTCCAGGGCCTGTTCGAGACCGCGCTGCAGCCGGGTGAGCTGCTCACCGAGATCCGGTTCCCCAAGCCGGCGGCGGCCGGGTGGTCGTTCCAGAAGTTCACCAAGCGGGCGATCGACTGGGCGATCGTCGGCGTGGCGGCCCAGGGCGACCAGGTGGCGCTGGTCAGCATGGGGCAGACCCCGATCCGGGCCAGCGCGGTGGAGTCGGCGCTCGCCTCCGGCGCGTCGCCGGAAGAGGCCGCCGCCCACGCTGCCGAGGGCGCCAGCCCGGCCGACGACATCAACGCGGACAGCGCCTACCGCGAGCACCTCGCCCGGGTGCTCGTCAAGCGCGCCCTGGTCGAGTCCCGCTCCCGCAGCTGAAGAGGCGGGCCGGGCCCGTGCCGTCCGCTGGCTGGCAGTCGGCCGTTGCCAGCGGGGGACCGTAGGGCCCGAGACGCCTGAAGGAGAGGGCCCGGCGCCGTCACGCTACGCCAGCGGACCGGACAGACCAGACCCAACCCGGGTGCCGCTGCTGCACAACCCCCACCACGGCCAGTGCCCGTCTCGCCGCAAGGCCCGCCCCAGGCCGCTCTCGCCCAACAGCGTCGGGGGCGGGCG
>JBLMWU010000021.1:0-67324 GCA_050257395.1 Gemmatimonadota bacterium
GGGAACAGCGGATCGAACTGGTCTCGCAGCTCCCGCCATACCGGGCCGACAAGCACCAGGGCCAGCACATCGTCCAGCACCCACGGCGACGCCGTCTCCAGGCGAAACAATCCACGCGACACAGCCGCAAACATCGCCGTCCTGCTCGGCGCGCTTTCCATGCATTCCTCCTCGCCGGCCAGAACCCAGCACGCCGGCCACGCGCGCCCACTCTGCGCACTTCACAGGATGCGCCTGAAGCGCCCTGACGGCCATAGCCAGATCGCCTGCCAGCCATGATCTGCTCCCCATCGGGATCCTCCAAAACGGCCGGGCACACCAGCATCACAGCCGCCTGCACGCACCACGCCCGGGACGCCACCAGGACCCTCAGGTGCCGCCCGGCCGGGGCGATGCATACCCTGGCCCGGTGATCACCTGCCAGTGGCGCGGGGACTTCACCAGCGCCGAACTCGAAGCCTTGCACGCCGACGGCTTCGGCCGCGTTCCCGGCGGCTACGGCTGGAAGGCGCAGGTGGAAGCGCACAGCCTGGGCTGGGTCTGCGCTCGCCGCGGTGAGGAGCTGGCTGGGTTCGTCAACGTGGCCTGGGACGGTGGCGTTCACGCCTTCATCATCGACACCGTTGTCGCCAGGCCGCTGCGGCGGCAAGGAATCGGCACCAGGCTGGTAGAGGTCGCCACCCGCCATGCCCGCGAGGCCGGGTGCGAGTGGCTGCACATCGACTTCGAGGATCACCTGGGTCAGTTTTACTTCGGCTGCGGCTTCCGGCCCACCAACGCCGGACTCATCAAGCTGGACTAGCCAGCCCGACCCCTGATCACCCGGCTGGGAAACCGCCAGGAGCAGCGGATCTGGGCCAGCCTGAAACAGCACCTGGAACAGGCCTGATGGCCGGCGTGAAGATTCTTGGCCCGCGCGGGCTGGTCTTGCCTGCCTGGCGATACCACCAGGCCGCGGGCACTGGCCGGGGTGGTTGTCACCCACGACGCGATGCGTGCCTAGGCTGGGCGCACGGCAGAGACGAGGAGGATTGTGACTCGCCCACGGCAGACCGAACGAGCGTGCTGTGCCAGCCCCGGGCTCCGGTCCCGATCCGCTGGCGGCCCGCCAGCCCCCGGCGGGCCGCCAGGCTCACGCGTCGGGTGGGCGAGTGGTGCTCATGAGGCCAGGTCGTCGCTCGGCATCGGATGTCACGATCCGCAGCATCAGACGGCGGATCAGCGCGCTGAACGGGCCAACGAGCATCCAGTAGCGGGCGAAGCGGTGGAGGCTGGTGGGGTCCGTGGCCGCCGTCCGTGTCTCAGTCGTGATGAGGGCGCGCCCGCTGCCGTAGGGCTCCACCCGGATGTTGAAGGCGACCTTGACGTACCCGGGTGTATCGAACGCGGCGAATCGGCCGGCTTCGGCCAGTGGCGCGGGCTCGTCGTCGGTGACCGCCTTCCACGGTTGCACGATTGTGCCGAACACGATCTCGTGGCCGGGCGATTCGCCCAGGAGTAGGAAGCCGGCGCGCTCCATGTCGTCGAGGGTCAACGGCGGGCGGGCAGGTCCCGGTGGCCGCCTCTTCAGGAACCTCTGCAGCCGATTGGGGAGGCTTCGCATCTCCAGGAGCACCCGTATCACCGCGGACCGGGACAGGTCGCTCCGCCGGACCGCCCGCCACGTGAGGTCGGTGTCTGCGTCGACGATGACGGCGTGCGTCTCTGTGACGTCGTAGTGGGGAAGGCAGCGGTCCAGGAGCATCACTTCGGCCTCGGATTGCACACCAACCTCCCCGCGTGGAATTGAACCCCGGCCAGCACCGCCCTGCCGCAAGAAGCGGTCCCCTTCACACTCTCTGGCCGCCAGGCGCCCTCGCCAGAGGAAAACGTCCCGCCCTCGCCCTTCCGCCTCTTGCGCTCATCCCAGAGGCCCACCACGAGATGAAGACCCCACTGCTCTCCGGCCGCGAGGCAGATCCGCCGACAACCTGACAGCCGCCGAGATCCTCAAGGGTCAGCTCGTCGGGTGTCCGACTGACACCTACGCCCACGACGGCAACGAGGACCTAGATCGGCTCCCAGCGCGAACATCCGGACTGGTCGATCCAGCTCGTCGCAAGCGGAGTGGGCAGCGGCCCATTCCAAAGCCACGCGATGACATCGCACCGAACTGGTTAATCTGGCCGCCGCCATGTACCTAGCAAACCGCATCGTAGACCGCACCTAATCGGCGATCTGTCTCGTTCTCGCGCGGGTGTCTCAGCCAGCGGGCGGGTGAGTAAACGCCGAAGTTGGCCAGGAGGCTCAGCGACCGCAGCGCCATCCCTTCGCTAATGAGCACACGCGCGGAAGGCCGGCGAACCGCAGGAGGCGAGCATGAGAGCGAAGGGTAGCGTTTGTACTCGGACGTCCATCCAACCCCAGCCACAAGCTTGCCCAGGCAGGCACAATCCCAGGTCAAGGCCGGTGTGGGGCGGGTGGGACTCGAACCCACGGCCGACGGATTATGAGTCCGCTGCTCTAACCGGCTGAGCTACCGCCCCCGCGCGAGCAACGCGTGCCGCGTGCACATTACCGCAGCCCGCGTCGCCCCAGTAGCCGGCGCCGGGGCCCCGAGCCCCCGCCGGCGGTCCGGCGATCCCCTACCGCACGCTCATCTGCACGGACATCGCGTGCTCGACGAGCGCGATGAGTGTCTCCTTGGTCGAGGCCCGGCCCCGCGCGTCGCACTGCACGACCGGCGTGCTCGGGCTGACTGACAGCGCCTCCTGGACGTCCCGCGGGCTGTGCGGGAACTCGCCGTGGAAGCCGTTGATGGCCACGATGAACGGCAGGCCCGCGGTCTCGAAGTAGTCGACCGCCGGGAACGAGTCGGCCAGCCGGCGGGTGTCCACCAGCACCACGGCTCCGATCGCGCCCTGGATGAGGTCGTCCCACATGAACCAGAACCGGTGCTGCCCAGGCGTGCCGAACAGGTAGAGGATCAAGCCCGCGTCGAGCGTCACCCGGCCGAAGTCCATGGCCACGGTGGTCGTCTTCTTGTCCGGCGTGTGGGAAAGGTCGTCCACGCTCTCGCTGGCGGCCGTCATGACCGCCTCGGTCGTCAGCGGCGTGATCTCAGACACGGACCCGACGAACGTGGTCTTGCCGACGCCAAACCCCCCCGCGACCACGATCTTGACCGAGGTCATGGCGGCTTCTGCCATGTTGCCCCGGACAGGCCTAGAGCTTGCGTAGTCCACTGAGAACCCTTTCGAGCAGGTTGAGGTCCGGACGGCCCTGGGCGTGGTCCAGCTGGTGGACCCTGACCAGTCCTTCGACAGCCATGTCAGCGATAAGGACGCGCGCAACGCCTAGCGGCATCCTGAGCACAGCAGATATCTCCGCCACCGACCGCCAGTCACGGCAGAACCCCAGGATTGCCTGGCACTCCGGGCTGAGGGCTGAAAGGTCCCGCGCCTCGTAATGAGACGCAGCAACCATAGCCTCGACCTGGAGCTGATACCGGGGTTTTGTACGCCCCCCGGTAACCGCGTAGGGCCGGACTAGGGAACTCCCCGGCCCTTCCGCGTCTGCCCCGCGCTTGCCGTTCGGGGAGCCGCGCCTAGCGCCGGCCTGCGACCAGTCATCCTGGCCGGGGCCGGACACGACTCTCTCCTGTCACTGCCTGCCATCCTCCGACCTAAGAGCGCCACACATGTCCTGGGTGAGAGCACCTCTCGCCCGCTCCACGAGCAGTGCCAGTTGCTTCCGGCTCAGCGCATGTCCGGGGTGAGAGCACGTCCCACCCGTTCCACGAGCAGAGCCATCTCGTACGCTACGAGGCCCATGTCGCAATCTGCCGACGCGAGCACCGCAAGACTCGACCCGTCGCTGATCGCCATCACGAGCAGAAGCCCGCGCTGCATCTCAACGACGGTCTGGGTGACCGACCCTCCTTCGAACACACGGGACGCGCCCTGCGTCAGGCTGGTCAGACCTGACGTGACGGCTGCGAGCTGGTCCACGCGGTCGGGGGGGAACCCGTGCGAGAAGGCCAGCGGCAGGCCATCGGCGGAAACGACGATCGCGTGCGCGACGGACGGGACCCGCTCAACGAAGTTTGTGATCAGCCAGTTCAGATCCTGGACCGGCCGGGCTAGCGGGCTCACACATCCTCCTTTCTGCGTGGGCTCACCACGACCACATCGACGATGACGCGGGATACGCCAGCTGACGCGCTAATTACCACTGTCTTCCTCACCCACGGTGGACTCGCCGTCGCGCGCGGCGGCCCTTGCTTCCCGGACTCCTCGCTGCAGGCTCGCAAACCGCTCCCTGGTTATCGCTGCCGACCGTACCGGAGGCGGCGCTGCCGGGGCATCCCCGCTGACGGTTCCGGGAACCAGGTTGGCGCGCGGCACCCGCTTGGGGAGCCCGGCCTTGGTCGTGCCGCCAGCGGCGGGCGCGGCCGCCGCCTCCGCGGCCTGCCAGCCCACGTCCGCTGGCGAAGTCCAGGCCGATGCCGGTGCCGCGGCAGCGGGGGCAGTGGCGCCGATGGGCTCCGCGGCAGCAGCGGCCGCCGCGGCCGGGCGGTCCGTGGCCTTCCGGCCGCGCCGGAACCAGTCGGACTCCACGGACTCGAAGATCGGCAGCCGGTTTTCCTCGCCGGCGGTCCCGGCCGGCGGGACGACGACCTGGCCGCCGTCGTCGCCGTAGCTGCCGTTGCCGTAACCGCCGGCCCGGCCGACCCCGGTCCGCGGCCCGCTGTCCACGTCGGGCGGGCTGACCGGCGCCCCGTAAACGGGCAGCGGCCCGGTGACCGCGGGCGGCTGCGCCTGCGGCGGCACGCTGGCGGAGCTGCCAGGCACCCGGGTCGGCAGCTGCCCGGCGGACCCCGGGCTGCCGGTGGCGGGGCTGGTGGTCCCGTTCTCCTTCGGCGGCGTCGCCGGGAAGGACGCGGTGTCGGTGCCGTCGGCGCGCAGCGGGGTGAACCGCGGGGCGAGCGCGGCGTTGACCGCCCGCTCGGCCGCGACCCGGCCTTCGGAGGGCGGACCGCCGTCCCAGCCCTGGCCCGCGGTCCCGCCCCCGGCCGGCGCGGCGGCCGCTGCTGACGGTACCTCGAACCGGCGCAGGCCCGGGGAGGTGGTGGCGTCGTGGGAGACGACTTCGTCCGGCAGCCACACCAGCGCGGTGAGGCCGCCCATGGACGCGGGCCGCAGCCGCACCCGGATGCCGTGCCGGGCGGCCAGCCGGGCGACCACGAACAGGCCCATGCGGCGGGAGACGGCCACGTCCACGACGGGGGGGTTGTCCAGCCGCCAGTTGGCGTGGGCCATTTCCTCCGAGCCCATGCCCACGCCCTGGTCGGTGATATCCAGCAGCACCCCGCCGCTGGTAAGCAGGTGACCGGAGACGTTCACCGGGGTGTCGGCGGCCGAGAACGAGGTGGCGTTCTCGGCCAGCTCGGCCACCAGGTGCACGACGTCGTTCACGGCCTGGCCGCGTACCTGGATGCCGGGCTGGACATTCAGCGACACCCGCTCGTACTGCTCGATCTCAGAGACCGCGGCGCGGAGCACGTCGACCAGGGCGACCGCCTGGGTCCACCGGCGGGAGACTTCGTGGCCCGCGAGGACCAGGAGGTTTTCCGAGTTGCGGCGCATACGGGTGGCGAGGTGGTCCAGCTGGAACATGTTCGACAGCCGCTCGGCGTCCTGCTCGCCCTGCTCCAGGTCGTCGATCAGGCGGATCTGCCGTTCGACCAGGGACTGGCTGCGGCGGGACAGGTTGACGAACATGGCGTTGACGTTGCCGCGCAGCGCGGCCTCGTTGGACGCCAGCCGGATCGCTTCCCGGTGAACCGCGTCGAAGGCCCGCGCCACTTCACCGATCTCGTCGCGGCTGTCCACGTCGATGGGCTCGACCTCCGACGACGCGGACTCGCCGTCGGACTCGCTCATCCGGCGGACCGTCTCCGGCAGCCGCACACCGGCGACTTCCAGGGCGCCGGCCCGCAGCCGCCGCAGCGGCCGGACCATGGACCGGGCGACCAGGGCGGTGAACAGCAGGGCCAGCGCCAGGAAGACCACGACCGCGGCGCCGACGCCGATGGTGGTGGCGACGGCCTGGTTGCGCAGCACCGAGGTCCGGGAGACCACCGAGGCGGCCAGGGACCGCTCAACCCCGCCCATCTGGTAGTTGAGCTCGTTGGTCATGGCGCCGTACCAGTCGTCCGCCGTGGTCGGGTCGTGCGCCAGCGGCCTGGCGGCGTTGCCGCCATTCTGCGACAGGAAGATCGCCTGGTTTTCCTCCGCGCTGGCCAGGTACGTGAAGGACTTCGACACGCTGCTGTCCCACAGCTGGCGCTGGGCCGGCGTGGCGGCCAGCATGAACGACTGCAGGTCGGAGGACTGGAGGCCTTCGGCGTTGTTCAGCGCCTGCAGCTCGTTGTTGAGCATGACGCCGCGGATCAGCGCGCCGGTGAGGATCGCGCGCTGCTCGGACGCCTGCTCCTTCATCAGCGAGACCAGGCCCAGCACGCGGACCGTCTGGGACAGGGTCGCGTCACCGGTGCCCTGCGCGGTTTCCGCCTCCAGCGCCAGCAGGTCGTTGATCACCGTGGCGTACTTCGCGACGACCACGATCGGCGGGATCTGGGTGCCGGTCGCCGCGTGCCGCAGGGCCGGCAGGCTGTTCAGCTCGGCCTGCACGTCCGCGGCCGCCTGCTGGGTGACCGCGGTGTAGTTCGGGATGACCTGCGCCAGGTCGGCCCGGACCTGCTGCGCCGCCTGGTCGGTGGCCTTCTGCTGATTGACCACGACCTGCAGCTGCTGGGCGGCGGAGGTCTTGAGCCCCGCGGTCTGCGGGCCCTGGTGCATCGTGGTGGCCCGGCCCGCTGGCAGCGAGATGAAGTAGACCGTCTGGTCGCGCTCGTCCTCCAGCCGCTGCGCCAGCTGGATGACCGCCGAGGCCAGCGTCGCGCGCTGCTGCACCCGCTGGTAGGCCAGCGCGTTGCGGACCGAGGTGAACATGCTGGCGCCGCCGAGCACCAGCGCCGCCAGCGTCGGGATCGTGATCAGCAGCAGCAGCCGCGAGCGAACCCGCCAGTCTTTGAGGCCGCGGAACAAGCCCGCCTGTGCCCGCGGGGCGGGCCGGCCGCGCGGCCCGGGTGCGCTGGCGGCCGCGGCGTCCTCACCCGGCACCCCGTTCGGCGGTGCCGCCGGGGCGAATGTACGCCGGTCCATCACCTGGACGTCGCCAGCAGGGCGCGCCTGGCCACTCTGCCTGTTACGGGAACGCACTGCGTCCTGACCTCTCACCTCGGGGCAGCGAGCCCGCTTGCCAGCGGGACTTGCAGCGGAAGCGACATGACGCGCACCCCTCCCGGGTGACGATTCTGCGAGCACAGCGCTGAACGCTAAGGGCTAACCCTAGCCTCTAACCGGCCGGTAGACAGCAATACCAAGACGACACGAAAAAGCCTGTCTTAACGGGCGTTTGGCGCATCGCCTGACGGCAGCAGAGTACCGGCTGGCGCTCCCGCATGCTCCTGAACTGTCCGCAACTGTCCCATCTTGTACGAACTCGCTTAGGACCTGCGGCGATGCAGCCCCGCGCGGGGTCAGCTGAGCCCGGCCAGGCCCAGTTCCCGGGCGATGATCATGCGCTGGACCTCAGAAGTGCCCTCGCCTATCTCCAGCACCTTGGCGTCCCGGTAGAAGCGGCCGACCGGGTACTCGTTCATGAACCCGTAGCCGCCGAAGATCTGGGTGGCGTCCCTGGCGTTGTCCATGGCCCCGTTCGACGCGGTCAGCTTCGCGATCGCCGCCTGCTTCTTGGCCGGCTCCCCGGCGGTCAGCCGGGCCGCCGCGTCGTACCAGGCCAGCCGGGCCGCGTGCACCCGCGCCTCCATGTCCGCCAGCTTGAACTGGATGCCCTGGTAGTAGCCGAGCCGGTGGCCGAACGCCGTCCGCCCCGCCACCTGCCGCAGGCACTCGTCCACGCAGCCGGCGGCCAGCCCGGTCGCCAGCGCCGCGATCGCGACCCTGCCCTCGTCCAGGATCTCCAGGAACTGGGCGTAGCCGCGGCCGCGCCCGCCGAGCAGGTGGTCTTCCGGCACCCGGCAGCCGGAGAACACCAGCTCCCTGGTGTCCGAGGCACACCAGCCGACCTTGGAGTACTTCTGCCCGAGCGTGAACCCGGGCGTCCCGGACGGCACGATAATCGCCGAGATCTCCGCCCGGCGGCCCGCTCCCCCGGCCCCCGCCAGGCCGGCGTCGGCCGCCCCGCCGGCCCCGGCGCCAGCCCGTTCACCGGTAATCGCGAGCACGGTCACCAGCGAGGTGATCGAGGTGCCCGCGTTGGTGATGAACGACTTGGTCCCGTCGATGACCCACTCGCCGCCGTCCAGCCGCGCGGTGGTGCGCATCCCGCCCGGGATGTCCGAGCCGCCGCCCGGCTCGGTCAGGCCGAACCCGGCCAGCCGCTCCCCGGCGCACAGGTCCGGCAGCCACTGCCCGCGCTGGTCCTCCGAGCCGAACCGGTACAGCGGCATGGCCCCGAGCGCGACCGCCGCCTCCAGGGTGATCGCGACCGAGGAGTCCACCCGGGCCAGTTCCTCCAGCGCCAGGCCCAGGGCGAGCAGGTCCCCGCCCATACCGCCGTATTTTTCCGGGAACGGAAGACCGAACAGGCCGAGCCCGCCCATCCGCGCGACGATCTTGTAGGGAAACTCAGCCCGCTCGTAGTAGCCGCCGATGACCGGCGCGACCACCTCCCGGGCGAACTCCGCCACGGTCGCCCGGAGCTGCTCCTGCTCGCCGCTGAGCTGGTAGCTGACCATCCTGCCCCCTGAGGTTCGCTGCCAGCGGAACCCCGGGCTGTGGCCCGCGGGCGCCGCCGGCGCAGGTCGCGGCGGGTCCCCGGCCCGCCATCCCCGATGGCAGCGATGCTACTGGCCCGGCCGCTGCCGGCATGGCTTCCGGAAGCCCTCCGGGGCGTTACGCTCAGTGGGGGGAGCCGCACGTGCCCGTGCGTCTCGGAGTATCTGTTCCTGGCCGCCCGTCCGGAGGAGCCATGGCGAGCCTGACCTGTCCCGGCTGCGGCACGCAGGTCCAGCGGGAAGACCTGATCTGCTTCACCTGCGGCGCGAACCTGCCCCGGCCGCGCCCGGTGGAGGAACTGTCCACCCCGCCCACGGTGATGCAGGAGTACCTGCGGCAGGACACCGTCGCCAGCGCGAAGTCGCTCGCCACCTGCCCGGGCTGCGGGTCGGCGCTGCAGGACCGGTCCGCGCGGGCCTGCGCGGTGTGCCGGACCCCGCTGCCCCGCCCGGCCGGGCCGATCGCCACGGTCGTGCTGCGGCTGATCTTCCCCACCGGCAACGTGGACGTGCCCGCGGGCACCTCCCTGGTGCTGGGGCGGGACCCGGAGATCTCGCTGGTGGCGGCCGCGTTCGACGGCCACGAGAACGTGTCCCGGCGGCACGCCACGGTCACCGTCACCGACGGCGGCGAGGCGACCATCCGGGACGAGCACTCCACCAACGGCACGTTCGTGAACGGGGACCGGGCGCTGCCCGGCACCGAGGTCCGGCTGGCCGACGGGGACAGTGTCCGGCTGGCCGCCGACGTGACCGCCGAGGTGTCCCTGCCCAGCAGCGAGCTGGACCCGGCGCCCTTCAGCGCCAACGGCCACGGCGGCGCCCACTAGCCCAGCCGCGCCCCCCGGGCCTGCGCCCGCCTCCTGCGCTGCGCCGCGCCGAGGCCTGGGCGCTCATGCGGGGCCTTCGCCGTCGCCGGTGAACCAGGGGTCGTCCGCGTGGCCGGTGAACCAGGGCTCGTCCGGCCCGTCGGTGAACCAGGGCCGGCGCGGGCCGGCCGGGGGCCGGGGGCCCAGCCGGCCGAGGTCCGCCCGGCCCGGCTGCGGGCGTCCGGTGCCGCCGGGCGGCCGGGCGGCGAGCCCGCCCAGCCCGGGCAGCCGGTCCAGCCGCTCCAGCAGCGAATGGCCGCCGGGCCGGCCGGGGTTCCCCGGTTCCTGCCCTTTCGGCGCGCCGTCCCCCCGCTGCCACGGCCACCCGCGCGGCAGCCGCCCACCAGCCGCTTCCGCGCCGCCGCCAGCGCCCCCGGCCGCTGAGCCGTCGCCATCCGCTGAGCCGTCCCCATCCGCTGAGCCGCCTGCGCCCCCGCTGCCGCCCGGCCCGGCCATGCCCTCGGGCTCTCCCGTGCCGCCAGGGTCGGCGTCCCCGCGCTCCCCCGGGCCGCCTGCCGCGCCGGGCCGCCCGGGATCGCGTTCGCCGGGCGGCCGTTGCCCGTCCGGCCGCGGCTGCTCATCCGGCCGCTCCCGGCTGACGGCCCCGTCGCGGCTGCCAGCCAGACCGGGACCGGCCGGCCGGTAGTCCGGGGACGAGGGGTGGCTGGCGGGTAACCTGGCCAGCCGCTCGGCGAGCCGGTCCAGGGCCGCCCGGCCCAGGTCGGGCGCTTGCTTCCAGTCTGCCGCCCGGGCGGCGCCGGACTCGGGCCGCCCGCCGGGGCCTGGGTCTGGCAGGTCCGCATCCATGCACCGATTGTCCTGTGCGGCCATCACCTGCGCATCAGAAACCATTTGTTACACCGCGACTCTGGTGTCCCCCTGAGCCGCCGTGAGACCATCCGGGCATTGATCACTCTCGTCACAGCAGGAGTGGCAGATGACCACAGCGGCACCAGGTCAGCCGGGCCTGCGGCGGAACGCCATCGGCCTCCGTGAGGTCCTCTTCCAGAGCATCACCGACATGGCCCCCGGGGCCGCCATCGCCGCGTCCATCCCGGCCGGCGTCGCCTTCGCGGGCGGATCACTGCCGCTGGCGGTGGTGGTCGCCCTGGTCGCGTCCTTGTTCACGGCCTGGACGATCAGCCAGCTCGCAAAGGAGATACCGGCGGCGGGATCAATGGCGACGTACGCCGCCCGCGGCCTTCATCCCGCCGCCGGGTTCCTGGTCGCCTGGGCCTACGTCATGGTCGGCTGGCTGGTCGCGCCGCTGGTGCTGCTGCAGCTCGGGTTCACGACGGCTGAAACACTCAACGTCGAGTTCGGCTGGCCGGCCAGCCTGTGGTGGCCATGGGCGGTCCTCGGGTTGCTGATCGTATTCGCGGTCGGGTATTTCGGCATCCGCGCCTCCGCCCGGATGGGCACGATCCTCGGCATCTTCGAAATCGCGGTGTTCGCCGTCATGGCCGTGCTGCTGGTGATCCACGCGGGCAGCCACAACACGCTGTCGGTTTTCACGACGAAGTACACCCCGGCGGGCCAGTTCCACGGCCTGTCCGGGGTCATCGCCGGGTCGGTCTTCACCACCCTGGCGTTCCTCGGGTTCGAGAGCGCGGCGCCGCTTGCCGAGGAAGCGCGCAACCCGCGGCGCACCGTGCAGCTCGCGGTACTGCTGTCCACATTGTTCATCGGCGCCCTGTACGTGTTCACCACCTACGCGATGGACGTGGCGTTCGGGCCGTCGAAGTTCGCCAACTTCACCACCGGCACCGGGGCGGCGTCGTGGGTGGGCGTGGCCCGGGCGCTGTACGGCCTGTTCTGGGTGCTGGTCTTCTTCGCGATCATCAACTCGACCCTGGCTAACTCCAACGCCGGCGTGAACGTGGCCAGCCGCACCGCGTACGCCATGGGCCGGGTCCACGCGTTCCCGTCGCTGTTCGCCCGGGTCAGCGAGCGGCACCGGTCGCCGGTGGTCGCGATCACCGCGGGCAGCGTCATCAGCCTTGCGGTGATGCTTGGCCTCGGCTTCAGCTACGATCCCGCGACAGCGTTCGCCATGATCGGCACCGCGCTGGTTATCCTGCTCGTCGGCATCTACCTGGTCGTGGACCTGGCCTGCATCGGCTACTTCGCCCGCCGGGCCCACGGCTTCAGCCTGGTCTCGCACCTGCTGGTCCCGCTGCTCGGGATCGCGGCCTTCATTCCCGCCTGGCTCGCCGGGGCGGGCATCAAGGCCCCGGGCCTCAGCTTCATCACGCCGCTGACGCCGCCGCTTTCCTACATGGGGCCTGCTGTGGCGATCTGGATGGTCCTCGGCGTGATCTACCTGATCTACCTTTATTTCCGCGAGCCGCGCCGGGTGGTTGAGGTCGGGCTCGTGCACCTGGACATGGTGGAGGAAGCACCAGCGAGCGGCGTCGCAGGGAACGGGGGCAGCGCATGAGCGGCCCGCGGGTCATCACCTTCCGGCCGGAGGCCGGCCAGTACGCCTGGACGTTCGGCGGCGCCGCGCCGGTGCTGCGCGTGCAGCCGCCCGCCATCCTCGAGCTGTTCACCGAGGACTGCTTCGCCGGGCGGGTCCGCGGCGAGAACGACCTGGTGTCGGAGGTCTGCGAGTTCCCCTACCTGAACCCGCAGACCGGCCCCTTCTACATCGAGGGCGCCGAGCCGGGCGACACCCTGGCCGTCCACTTCATCTCCATCGAGCCGGCCCGGGACTGGGGCGCCTCGACCACGGTGCCGCTGTTCGGCGCGCTGAGCGCCACCCACGCCACCGCGCTGCTGCACGACCCGCTGCCGGAGCTGGTGTGGATGTACCAGTTCGACCGGGCCGCCCGCACCTGCCGCTTCACCGCCCGCAAGAGCGACTTCAGCGTGGACCTGCCGATGAACCCGATGCACGGCACGGTCGGCGTCGCGCCCGCCAACCTGGAGGTGCGCAGCGCGCTGGTGCCGGACGCGTTCGGCGGCAACATGGACACCCCGGAGATGCGCGCGGGCGTCACCTGCTACCTGGGCGTGAACGTGGAAGGCGCGCTGTTCTCCCTCGGCGACGGGCACGCCCGCCAGGGCGAGGGCGAGACCTGCGGGGTGGCGGTCGAGTGCGCCATGAACACCGTGCTCGCGGTCGACCTGATCAAGGGCGTGCCGTGCCCGTGGCCGCGGCTGGAGTCCGCCAGCCACATCATGTCCACCGGCTCGGCCCGGCCGCTGGAGGACGCGTTCCGGATCGCCCAGGTCGACCTGGTGGAG
The DNA here is from genome assembly GCA_050257395.1 of Gemmatimonadota bacterium. Classification (GTDB taxonomy): domain Bacteria; phylum Actinomycetota; class Actinomycetes; order Streptosporangiales; family Streptosporangiaceae; genus JAIRTY01. Next base: position 12,964 of record JBLMWU010000021.1, read on the forward strand.
TGGCTCGGCTCGGACTACGGGCTCGACCCGCTGGACGCCTACCAGCTGATCACGCAGGTGGTGGAGTCGCCGCTGGCCAACGTGTGCGACCCGAACTACACCAGCGTGGCCAAGCTGCCCAAGCAGTACCTGCCGCGGGCGACGGCGATGAACGACGCCCATACATGGCTGGCCGCGCTGGCCGCCCAGTACCAGGGCTGACCGCCGGGGGCCGCGCCGGTCAGCGCTCGCTGTCCAGCGCGGCCATCTGGTGCTCGTCGTACCGGTCGCCTGCCACCGCCGTCGGCGGCACCGCGGCCTCCAGCGCCGCGGTCTCCTCCGCGGTGAGGGTGAGATCGAGCGCGGCGATCGCCTCGGCCAGCCGCTCCCGCCGCTTGGTGCCGATCAGCGGGATGATCCCGCGGCCGCGGGAGGCCACCCAGGCGATGGCGAGCTGGGCGGCGGTGACGCCCCGCTCCCCGGCGATCGCCTCCACCGCGGCGAGCAGCTCGCGGTTGCGGGCAAGGTTCTCGCCGCGGAAGCGGGGGAACCGGGTGCGCGGGTCGGCCGTGCCGACCGCGGCGGTGTCGCTGCTGAGCAGGCCGCGGGACAGGATGCCGTAAACGGTCACGCCGATGCCGAGCTCCTCGCAGGCCGGCAGGATGGCGGCCTCGATGCCCCGGCTCATCAGCGAGTACTCGATCTGCAGGCCGGTGATGGGGTGGATGGCGTGGGCCCGCCGGATGGTCTCCACGCCCATCTCCGACAGCCCCGCGTACCGCACGTATCCGGCCTGGATCAGCTCGCTGATCGCGCCGACGGTCTCCTCGATGGGCACGTCCGGGTCCAGCCGGGCGGGCTGGTACAGGTCCACGTAGTCGGTGCCGAGCCGCTGCAGCGAGTAGGACAGGGCGGTCTTGACCGCCGCCGGGCTGGCGTCGTAGCCGATGAACCCGCCCGCCGGGTCCCGCTGCGCGCCGAACTTGACCTGGATGAACACGCTGTCCCTGGGCACCCCGTCCAGCGCGCGGGCCAGCAGCATCTCGTTGTGGCCCATGCCGTAGAAGTCGCCGGTGTCCAGCAGGGTGATGCCCGCGTCCAGGGCGGTGCGGATGGTGGCGATGCTCTCCGCGTCGTCGGCGGGCCCGTAGGTGCCGGACATGGCCATCAGGCCCAGCCCGGCCCGGGATACCCGGGGGCCGCCCCGTCCCAGCGTGGTGGTGTCCACCGTGTCCCTCTCCTTCCGCCGTTACCCGCCGTGCCGCTGCCCGCCGTGCCGCCGGGAGCGCCTTTCCGGGCTGGTCATTTCCACACGCCGGTCACCGGGGTCGCGGTGGCCGCGGCCCCGTCGTGCGGCAGCCGGTAGGCGTCCTCGATGGTGCGCAGCACCCCGAAGTGCGTCAGCGGCTGCGGGTACCGGCCCGGCTTCACGTGCTGGCCAGCGAAGATGGTGACGATGTGGTTGTCGCCGCTGCCTTCGTCCCAGGTGAGGATCAGCAGGCTGTCGTGGGTCATCGCCCATCGCGCGTAGCCGCCGATGTGGGTGCGCAGCCAGGCGTCCCCGGTGGCGACCCCGCAGTCGTGCATGTCGTGGCACAGGTCCGGGATCACGAACGACACGGTGGGCAGGCGGGCGTACCCGCCCGCCCCGAACGCGGCGTATTGCCTGCTGAGCGGCCTGGGCACGCTGGGGAAGTTCACCCACGGCACGTGTTTGCGGGCGTATTCGCCCGCCCCGCACAGCACCGACCCGGTCACCGGCAGGCCCTCGGAGTAGCCCGCGAACGTGCGGTGCGCGGTGATCAGGCCGGTGGCGAGGTTGGGCCCGGACAGGGTGTTGGGGCAGCTGTCGTCGGTGATCCCGTGGTCGCTGCCGGAGAACAGGTCCAGGTAGTTCGGCTGGCTGGGGTGCGTGATCGCGTAAGAGTGCGTGAACAGCGCGCCCTGGCGGGCCAGCCGGTTGATGTACGGCGCCTCGCTGCTGCCGATGATGTCGGGGTAGGAGTGGTTCTCCATGACCACCACCACGGTGTGGGCGGGGGCCGGGATCCGGCCCACCCGGGCCCCGGGCGAGCGGGGGGCGGTGGCTCCGGTGGCCGGGCCGCTCCCGGCAGGGCCGGGCTGGCCGCCCGCCCCGCAGGCGGCCAGGGCCGCCAGCGCCAGGGCGGCGAGAGCCGTGGGCAGCAGGGTCAGGGGTCGCACGTGAGCACACTAGCGGTCCGCCGCGGTGGGGCGGCCGCGCCTGCGCCGGGCCGGGAGCGGCCGCCGCGCCGGGCCGGGGCGGGGGTGCGGGCCCCGGCGGTGCGGCGTGCCGTCAGCCGGCCGTCCTGCGGGCAGCGTCCAGCCTCCGGCGGCCCTCACGCCGGATCTGCTGGCCGCTGCCGGTCATCCAGCTAGCCCCGGGTCAGGCCGCGCACTCCCGGCAGATCGGATGACCGTTCTTGTCGTCGGCAAGCTGGCTGCGGTGATGAACGAGGAAGCACCGTGAGCAGGTGAACTCGTCCGCCTGCCGCGGTATCACCCGGAAAGACAGCTCCTCGTTGGACAGGTCAGCACCGGGCAGCTCCAGCGACTCAGCGACGTCATCGGGGTCGATGTCGATCGCCGTCGATGACTTGTCCATCCGGCGCGCCTGCAGCTCCTGCAGGCTGTCTTCGGTGAGCTCCTCATCGTTCTTACGCGGGCTGTCGTAGTCCGTCGCCATCTGGGTCCTGCACCCCCTCCGTGGTTAAGCATTGCTGCGCGGGATGTAACGCTTCGCAGCCCTCAGTTGTGCCCGATTCCGGCGGGGAATTCTGTCACGCCCCCGACCGGGCACACGTAAGGTACCCCCACACCGCCCCATGTCCCGCCCGCCACGCGGACACAGCGGGTCAAGGCGCGTCCGCCACCCTGGGGAACTTCCCCCGATGCCCGCCGTCAACCTGCGAATAGTGCGTATGGTACGAACCGCACAACACTCACCCCTCCCCGCGGGACGAGCGAGAAAAACATGCCCACCGTCGTGCCCTTGCGCTCAGGCGACCCCCGCCGGGTGGGACGCTACCGGCTCACCGGGCGTCTCCAGGGACTCCCCGGCGCCGGCGGCAGCCCCGACGCCTTCCTGGGCCGGGCAATAGAGGGTGAGCGGGTGGCGATCACCCTGGTGGGCCGGGAACGGGCAGCGGACGGGGCCGCCCGGGACCGGTTCACCGCCGAGGCCAGGGCGGCCCGCCGGGTCGACCCGTTCTGCGTGACCAGGATCGTGGACGCCGGGCTGGACGGCGGCGAGCCCTACCTGGTCAGCGAGTACGTGCCGGGCGCCTCCCTCGCCGAGATCTGCGCCGGGGAGGGCCCGCTGACCGGTGCGCCGCTGATGGCGCTGGCCATCGGCACCGCCACCGGGCTGGCCGCGATCCATCAGGCGAGCCTGGTGCACGGCGCGTTCGGCCCCGATCACGTGGTGCTGGGCAGCGACGGCCCGCGGGTGGTGGATTTCAGCATCACGCCGCCGTACGGGGCGGCCACCCCCGCCGCCGACATGACCGCCTGGGCGCTGGCCGTGCTGTACGCGGCGATCGGCCGCCCGTCAGTGGGGCCGCAGGACCTGGCGGCGCTGCCGGAGCCGCTGCGGCCCGTGGTGGCGGCCTGCCTGGCCCCGGATCCGGCCGCCCGCCCCACCGCCCGGGCGGTGCTCACCCGGCTGCTCAACCGCGAGGACCCCTCCGCGGGCCTGCTCGCCGAGGGCACCCGGCGGGCCCGCAGCGCCGCCCGGGACACGCCCCGCACCGGGCCGCGGCGGGCGGCCACCCGGGCGGCCCGGGCCCCCGGCAACCGCGGCGCGGGCCGGGCGGCCCGCCAGCCCCGGTCCCGGGCGGTGGTCTGGGGGATGGCCTGCGTGGCGTGCCTGGCGGCCATCGCCGGGGCGGGCTGGTTCATCTCGGCGCATCCGGGCGCGCCCCGGGCGGGCCTGGACAGCGCGTCCCGCCCGGCCGCCGGCACCCGCCCGGTGACCGTCCCGGCCGCGCTGGCGGGCACCTGGGCGGGGCAGGTGCACCAGACGGCCCCGGTGCTGGCGGTGACGGTGCGGATCACAATGGCGCCCGGCGCCCGCGGGGGGACCATCGGCTACCCGGCGCTGGGCTGCTCCGGCGTGCTCCGGGCGGTCTCCGGGCAGGGCGGCACGCTGACCCTGAGCCAGCGCATCACCCAGGGACGGCAGAACTGCCAGGACGGGGTGGTCACCCTGACCGCGCAGGGCGGGCAGCTGTCGTTCAGCTTCCGCCGGCCGGGCGGGCCGAGCCCGGCCGGGGTGCTGGCCCGGGTCGCCCCGTCCGCGCCGCCGGCTGCCCCGGCCTCGCCGTCACCGTCGCCCTCCTGACCGGCTCAGGGGACGCCCGCGGCCCGGCTCCCAGGCGGCGCCCCGGACCGGCTCAGGGGGCGTCCCGCTCCGGGTCCAGGCCCGCCAGCAGCGCGTGCAGCTCGCTGAACAGCCCGGGCTCGGCGGCGATGACCAGCTCCGGGTTGGCCGGCCTGCCCGCCAGGCCGGCCACCCGGGCACCAGCCTCGGTGGCGACCAGCCCGCCCGCGGCGTAGTCCCAGTAGTTGACCCCGCGCTCGTAGTAGGCGTCCACCCGGCCCGCGGCCAGCGAGCACAGGTCCACCGCGCAGGACCCGCCGCGGCGGATGTCGCGCACCCGCGGCAGCACCGCCGCCACCACCTCGCCCTGCACCTGCCGCCGCCCGGCGGCGTACCCGAACCCCGTCGCCACCAGCGCCCGGGCCAGCGGCACGCCGGTGTTGGCACGCAGCCGGACCGGCCCGGCCCCCCCGGCCCGCAGCCAGCCGCCGCCGCCGCGGACCGCGGTGAACACCTCGCCGCGGGCGGGCACGCTGACCACCCCGGCCACCACCGTCCCGGACACCTCGGCGGCGATGCTGACCGCCCAGTCCGGCAGCCCGTACAGGTAGTTGACCGTGCCGTCGAGCGGGTCGACGATCCAGCGGACCCGGCCGTGGCCGGACTCCCCGCCCTCCTCGCCGAGGACCGCGTCGCCGGGCCGGCCCGCCAGCAGCCGGTCCGTGATCAGCTGCTCCGCGGCCCGGTCCATCGCGGTGACCACGTCGGTCGGGGACGACTTGGTGTCCGCCACCTCGGGCCGCCCGGCCGGGCCGGCCGGGCGCTCGCGCAGCAGCATCCGGCCCGCTTCCGCGGCCACCCCGGCCGCCAGGGTGAGCAGTTCCCCCGCCTCGGCGTCCGTCTCCGCCGCCGTCATGCCGCGCCGCCGGGGGCGGCGGGGCGGGCCGGGCGGGCGGGGGGCGGGCAGCAGGAGCGCGGGCACTGGGCGGGGGCCGCGCCGAGGGTGCCGAGCGCCTGGCCGGGACGCCCGCTGATCCGCTCCCGCACCAGGTCGGCGATCATGGTGGCGAACCGCGGGTCGGTGCCCGGCGTGGCGGCCCGGGCCAGCGGCAGGCCCAGCTCCCCGGCGAGCTCCGCCGCTTCGGTGTCCAGGTCGTAGACGACCTCCAGGTGGTCGGACACGAAGCCGACCGGCACCAGCACCGCGCCGGGCGCCCCGCTGGCGGCCAGGCTGGTGAGGTGATCGCCCACGTCCGGCTCCAGCCACGGCACCGACGGCGGGCCGCTGCGGCTCTGGTAGACCAGCCGCCAGGGCCGCTCGCGTCCCTCGGCGGCCTGCACCCGCTCCCGGATGAGCCGGGCCGCCTCGGTCAGCTGCGCCTCGTACAGCCCGCCGGCCGGGCCGCTCGCGGCGGCCATGGACACCGGCACGCTGTGCGCGGTGAAGACCAGGTGCGCGCCGCCGGCCGCGTCCGGCGGCAGCCGCCCGATGGCCGCGAGGGTGGCGTCGGCGAACGGCTCGATGAACCCGGGGTGGTTGAAGTAGTGCCGGATCTTGCCGATCTCCGGGGCGCCGGGCCCGGCCTGCGCGCGGGCCGCCTCGATGTCGCCGAGGTACTGGCGGCAGCTTGAATAGGACCCGTACGCCGAGGTGACGAACGCGATGGCGCGGCGTACCCCGTCGGCGGCCATGGCGGCCACGGTGTCGGCCAGGTAGGGGTGCCAGTTGCGGTTCCCCCAGTACAGGGGCAGGTCCAGGCCGGCCGCGGCGAACTCCTTGCCGGCCGCGGCGAGCAGGTCGCGGCACTGCTGGTTGATCGGGCTCACGCCGCCGAACGCGTGGTAGTGCCCGGCCACCTCGGCGAGCCTGGCGTCGGGGATCCCCCGGCCGCGGGTCACGTTGCGCAGGAACGGCAGCACGTCGCCGGGGCCCTCCGGGCCGCCGAAAGACACCAGCAGGAACGCGTCGTAGTCCGGCATGGTCCCATCAAACCGCACCCGGGCCGGTGCGCCCGCTGCGGCCAGCCGCGGCGCCGCGCCGCCCGGGTCAGCCGTACTGCAGGGCGTACTGGCGGGCGAGGGCGAGCACCTCGCGGACGTACCAGTCGGCGTGGTTGTAGGCGAAGATCGCGCTGTAGAGCCCGGCTGGGGTGGCCGCGCCGGACGCGCACAGGTACCTGGCCGCGGAGGGGACCGCGTCGTAGGGGTCCATCACGTTCGGCGGTCCCGCCTCCCCGAACGCGGTGATGCCCCACATCGCCCAGGTGGACGGCATGAACTGCATGGGGCCGAGCGCGCCCGCCGTGGAGGGGCCCATGTTGGCCCCGTCGCCGCTCTCGATCTGGCCGATCGCGGCCAGCACCGTCCAGGACATGCCGGGGCAGTACCGGGCGGCGGAGACCTTGAACAGGTCGAGGTAGGTGGCGGGCCGCCCGCTGGCGGCGGCCTGGTCCACCGGCAGCTGCTGCGGCCGGACGTTGGTGACCCTGCCGCCGTGCCCGGCCACCGCCCGCACCTCCCGCACGAGCGTGGTGATGTTCACGCCGGGCGCGCTGACCAGGGCCGCGACATTGTGGACCAGGCCGAGCCCGGCCGAGGCGCGGTTGCTGACGACCACGTCGATGCCGGCCACCCCGAACTGCCCGGAGCCGCCGAACGCCATGTCCTGCGCCGCCGCCCCGGACAGCCGGTACTGGCTGCCAGGCTGCAGGTGCAGGCGGTGGCGCAGGCTCTGGGAGGCCACGAACTCCTGGGAGTCCAGCGCGGACCACAGGCGCGAGTCCGACGCGGTGCGCAGCGGCGTCCAGGACCGGAACTGCTGCGGGTCCACGCCGAGCACGTTGACCGGCTGGCCGCCCGCGCGTATCCGCGCCCCGTCCACGGCCAGCACCCGGCGCACGCCGGTGAGCCTGCCGAGCCGGGCGACCTGGGCCGGGCTGAGGCCCTGCGGCTCGATGACGACCACGTCCGGCAGGATGATCTGGCTGAACGCGGTCTGGGCTGCCGCCTGGGCGGCGGCCGCGCGGGCCCCTGCTGCCCGGGCGCCGGCGGCCGCGGCGGCCGGCGCCTTCGGGGTGCCCGCGGGCGGCGGGGCGGTGCTGCCCTCCGGGTGCGGGCGCGACACGGCCGGGCCGATCGTCAGCAGCGCGGCGAGCGCGCTGTAGGCCAGCGGCCGGGTGGCCCGGGACGCGAGCCGCCGCAACGACGCCGGGACCGCCGGCCCGGCTTCCAGTGCGCGGGCGGCGGCTGGACGCGGCGCGCTGCGCCGCAGCAGGCGTCTCATCGCGCGTCCACCATAACCGGCTGTTCCGGCACGCAGAAGGGCCCCCTCCCGGCGGCGGGACGTGCACGTGCTATGTCCGGAACAAGGGGGTTTGCGGCCACCAGATACCGTCTGTGACGTGCCCCGCCCCACCAGCCCCACCAGCCCCCCGCCCGCCGCCTCCCCCGTCCCCCTGCGCAGCCCGTACCGGCAGATCCTGAGCCTGCCCGGGGCGCTGGGCTTCTCCGCGGCCGGGTTCCTCGCCCGGATGCCGATGTCCATGTTCGGCCTGGGCACCGTGCTGCTGGTGGCTGCCATCACCGGCCGGTACGGGGTGGCCGGGCTGGTCGCGGCGGCCGGGTCGGTCGGCTACGCGGGCTGCGCGCCGCTGGCCGCCACGCTCGCCGACCGGTTCGGGCAGCGCCGGGTGCTCCGCCCGCAGGTGGCGGTGTTCGCCGCGGCCAGCGCCGGATTCGTCACCGCCGCGGAACTGGGCGCGCCGGTGTGGGCGCTGCTGGTGGCCGGGACGCTGGCGGGCGCCACCATGCCGTCCCCTGGCTCGATGGTGCGGGCGCGCTGGAGCGCGCTGCTGGCCGGCTCGCCCCGGCTGCACACCGCGTTCTCGCTGGAGTCGGTGGCCGATGAGGTGATCTTCGTGATCGGCCCGGTGGTGGTGACGCTGCTGGCCACCGGGGTGGATCCGGCTGCGGGGGTGACCGCGGCGGTGCTGCTGTGCGTGACCGGCACGCTGCTGTTCGCCGCGCAGCGCCGGACGGAGCCGCCGCCGGGCCGTCCCGCCCCGGCCCGGCCCGCCGGCGCTGCCGCTGGCCCGGCCCGGCCTGCCCGCCGCGGCGGAGCCCGCCTGCCCGCACGGGGCCTGCTGACGCTGGTGCCGGTCTACTGTTTCCTGGGCGCGATGTTCGCCGCCGTGGACGTCAGCACGGTGGCGTTCGCCGCCGCCCGCGGGCACAAGCCGCTGGCCGGGGTGTGGCTCGGGCTGTACGCGCTCGGCAGCGCGGCCGGCGGCCTGTGGTACGGGTCGCGCGCCTGGCGGGCGCCGCTGGCCACCAGGTTCGCGTTCACCCTCGGCGCGGCCGTGACCGCCGCGGCGACGTTCTGGCTGGCGCCGGGGCTGGCCGTGCTGGCGGCCGTGATGCTGGTCAGCGGGCTGGCCATCTCCCCCACGCTGATCGCCGGGTACGGCCTGGTCGAGCAGCAGGCCCCGGCCCAGCGCCGGACCGAGGGCATGACCTGGCTGTCGTCGGCCATTTCGGTGGGGGTGGCGGCGGGCTCGCCGGCCGCCGGCCACCTGATCGACGCGTTCGGCCCCCGGTGGGGCTACGTGTTCGCGGCCTGCTGCGGCGCCGCTGCCCTGCTGACCTGCCTGGCCGGCCTGACCTCGCTGCGCGCGGGCCAGCCCGGCGCCGCGCGGCCCGCGCCCGGGACCGCCTGAGCCGCAGCCGGTGCCGGCGCACGAACCCGGGTTGGCTGGGGGTAAAGGTGACACGGCTGCCCCCTGGCAAGTTAGTCTCCGATCATGAGTCGGGAAGCGTGCCCCGGCGCAGTGCCGGGGGGTACGGGTGGGGGCCCATCAGCCAGGCGCGGGGCTCCCCGTGCCGGGGTGCGGGGCGGCAGCGGCGGCCATGCCACACGGCCGTCGCAGGGCGGCGGCAGGCCGGCGCAGGACCGGGCGCTGCGCGCCCAGGGGCGCCAGACGGTCAGCCGCCTGCTGGAGGCTGCGCTCGCCGAGTTCGACGAACGCGGGTTCCAGCCGGTCCGGGTGGACGACATCGTGCGCCGGGCCCAGACCTCACACGGGACCTTCTACCTGTACTTCGCCAACAAAGAAGACATCTTCAAGGCGCTCCTGCGGGACGCGCTGGACGACATGCAGACGATCACCGACGACTTCCCGGTCGTCACCCGCAACGAGGCGGGGCGGGCCGCGCTGCGGCGGTGGGTGCACCGGTTCTGCGACACCTACGCCGCACACGCGGCGGTGATCAGGACACTCAGCCAGGCGGAGATCGTCAGCGAGGAAGTCTGGGGCGACGGGCTGCAGCTGCTGTTCCGGCTGGCCGAGGCCATGACCCTGGGGATGACGGCCGCCCCGCGGCAGCAGGCCGCCGCGGCGCAGGCGGCCCAGGCGGCACGGGCCAGCGCCGCGGCCGGCGGGCAGGATCCGCCGGGCGGGCACGCCGCCCCGGAGGGGCAGGCCGCCGCCGCTGCCGTCCGGGCTTTCCTCAACGGGCGGTCCCCGGCCGGGCAGTCCCCAGATGGTCAGTCCCCGGACGGGCAGCCGGAGCTGGCCGGGCACGCCGAACTCACCGCGCTCGCCTGCCTGCTGATGCTGGAACGGGTGAACTACCTGCTGTCTCAGGAGATCAAGCTGCCCAAGGAGGAGATGGTGGACCGGATCACGGCGATCATGTTCGCCGCGTTCCACGCGCCCTGAGCTGTTTTCTGGCCCACCGCGCCCCTCGGGCCAGACGGCGCCGCGGACCTTCGGCTCGCTCGGGCTGGGCGGTCAGCCGGCCAGGGTCTCCTCGGAGACCTCCCACAGGCGCGCCGCCTCCGGGTCGAGCGCGTAAATCGCCCGGGAGGCCGGCGTCGGCATCGGCACGCTCTACCGGCACTTCCCCACCCGGGAGGCGCTCGTCGAGGCGGCCTACCGCAGCGAGCTGGCGCGGCTGTGCGACGCGGTGCCGGGCCTGCTCGCCGCGCTGCCGCCGGACCGGGCGGCCCGCGCCTGGATGGACCGGTTCGCCGACTACATGACCACCAAGCGGGGCATGGCCAGCGCCCTGCGCGCGGTCATCGCCTCCGGCGGGGACCCCTACGCGCAGAGCCGGGACCGGCTGCTCACCGCGATCACCACGCTGCTGCGGGCCGGCGCGGCCGCTGGCACGCTGCGCCCCGACGTCGAGCCCGCCGACGTGCTCGCCAGCCTGAACGGCGTCACCCTGGCCGCCGGTGAACCCGCCCAGCGCGAACAGGCGGGCCGCCTGCTCGACCTGCTCATGGACGGCCTGCGCTACCGGGCCGGCTGAGCCCGCCCGCCGGGCGCTCCCGGCCCGCCCGGTCAGGCAGAATGGATGAAGTGCGGTTCCTTAACGGGCAGGTCCCCGGTCACGATCTGACCTACAGCGACGTCTTCCTGGTGCCGGTCCTGTCGTCGGTGACCTCCCGGCTCGACGTGGACCTCGCCAGCAGCGACGGCAGCGGCACCACCATCCCGGTGGTGGTGGCCAACATGACGGCGGTGTCCGGCCGGCGGATGGCCGAGACCGTGGCCCGCCGCGGCGGCGTCGCCGTGCTCCCCCAGGACATCCCCATCGACGTGGTGGCCGACGTGGTGGCCTGGGTGAAGCACCGCGACCTGGTGCACGACACCGCCATCACGCTCGGCCCCGCCGACACCACCGGCCAGGCGCTGAGCCTGCTGCCCAAGCGGGCGCACGGCGCGGTGGTGGTGGTCGAGGACGGCCGGCCGGTCGGCGTGGTCACCGAGGCCGACTGCACCGGCGTGGACCGGTTCACCCAGCTGCGGCAGGTGATGTCGGCCAACCCGCTGACCCTGCCGGCCGGCACCGACCCGGAGGCCGCGTTCGGGCTGCTGCACGGGGGCCGGCACCGGCTCGCCCCGGTGGTGGACGCCAGCGGCACCCTGGTCGGGATCCTGACCAGGACCGGCGCGCTGCGCGCCACCCTGTACCAGCCCGCCACCGACCCCCAGGGCCGGCTGCGGGTCGGGGCGGCCATCGGGATCAGCGGCGACGCGGGCACCCGGGCCAAGCAGCTGCTCGATGCCGGGGTGGACATCCTGGTGGTGGACACCGCCCACGGCCACCAGGACCGGATGGCCAGCGCGCTGCGCGCGGTGCGCGGCATCGACCCGCCGGTGCCGGTCGCCGCGGGCAACGTGGTCACCGCCCAGGGCGTCCGCGACCTGGCCGCGGCCGGGGCCGACATCATCAAGGTCGGGGTCGGGCCTGGCGCCATGTGCACCACCCGGATGATGACCGGGGTGGGGCGGCCGCAGTTCAGCGCGGTGCTGGAGTGCGCGGAAGAGGCCCGCCGGCTCGGCAGGCACGTGTGGGCGGACGGCGGCATCCGGCACCCGCGCGACGTGGCGCTCGCGCTGGCCGCCGGCGCGTCCAACGTGATGATCGGCTCCTGGTTCGCGGGCACCTACGAGTCGCCGGGTGACACGTTCCGCGACTCCGACGGCCGCCTGTACAAGGAGAGCTTCGGCATGGCGTCGGCACGGGCGGTGCGGCTGCGCGCGGTCGCCGACTCGCCGTTCGACCGCGCCCGCAAGGAGCTGTTCGAGGAGGGCATCTCCACCGCCCGGATGTACCTGGACCCGCAGCGGCCGGGCGTGGAGGACCTGCTGGACGTCATCACCGCGGGGCTGCGCAGCGCCTGCACCTACGCGGGCGCCCGCAACCTGGAGGAGCTGCACGAGCGGTCGGTGGTCGGCATCCAGAGCGCCGCCGGCTACAGCGAGGGCATGCCGCTGCCGACGAGCTGGTAAGGCCCTTTTCCCGGGAACGAGGAGCCCAGGGGCGGGGCCCGCCGTCTCCCCCGGCCGGTCAGGGCACGGGCACGGCCCAGACCGCGGCCGTGCCGCCGCCGCCGGCCGGGCCGAGGGTGAACGAGCCGCCCAGCTTCCCGGCCCGGGCCGCCAGGTTGCCCAGCCCGTTGCCCTCGGCCAGCTCGGCGGGCAGGCCCACGCCGTTGTCCACGACCTGCAGCCGGATCCAGTCACCGGCGGTGCACTCGATCCTGACCTGGCTGGCGCGGGCGTGCCGGGAGACGTTGGAGAGCATCTCCTGCAGCGCCCCGAGCAGGTCGTGCCGCACCTGGGCGGGCAGCTCGTCCAGCGGGCCGTCGATGACGACCTTCGGGGTGAACCCGAGTGCCCGGGCGGCCCCGGCCGCCACCGCGAGGATCTCCCCCGCCAGGCCGCCGAGCCGCCCGTGCCCGTATTCGAGGCCGAAGATGACCCCGCGCAGCTCCCGGATGGTGTCGTCGATGTCCGCGACCACCTCGTCGATCGCCCCGGCCGCCCTTGTGTCGCCGACGGTGGCCGCCACGGCCTGCAGCCGCAGGCCGGTGGCGAACATCCGCTGCAGGATCGTGTCGTGCAGGTCACGGGCGATGCGCTCGTGGTCTTCGCTGGCGTCCAGGCTGCGCGGCACCCGCTCCACCGGGTCGGCCTGGCTGGCCTGCGGCCCGGCGCCGAGCGCGGGCGCCGGGTCCACGCCGAACAGCCCGATCCGCTCGATCGCCTCGGCGACCGCCCCGGCCAGGGTTTCCAGCGCGATCATCTCCGCCACGCTGGCGGTGTGCGGGCCGGCCCAGTACGCGCCGATGGCCGCGGCGGGCTTCTCGGCGCCGACCGGCACCATGGCCAGGCTCTTGACGAAGGTGGGCCGGTAGGACTCGATCGGGATCCGGTCGTCCAGGGTGATGTCCGGGATGACCACGCTCTGGGCGTGCAGCATGGCCCAGCCGCTGATGCAGCTGGTCAGCGGGAACCGCTGGCCCTTCCACAGCGGGCTGATCGCGTCCTCGTCCGCGTAGAAGCAGTGGTCCACGTCCCGCAGCACGAACGTGGCGCCGTCCGCGCCGGCCAGCTGCCGGGCCGCCGTCCGCACGATCTGCTGCACCGTGCCCAGATCCCCGGCCCCGCGCAGCCAGGCGAGCACGTCCGCCAGCTCTCCGTCCATCCGGCCCCCCGACCCGCTGCCGTCACTGCATAACACCATGATAACGGCGCAAAGCCTCCGTAAAAGTCCCTGGTGGCCGCCGTGATGCAGGTCTCACCGGGGCGACCGCTCACGGCGGCGGCCCGGGCGGCGGGGGGCCGCAGGCGGCCCCGCGCGGCGCGGCTGCGGGCGCCGCGGCCCGGCGGGTAGGTTGAGCACGCAGCCACCGAACGCGGGCAGGGGGGTCCCTGATGGGCGTGCTGGACGGCAAAGGTGCGGTGGTGACGGGCGGGTCGCGCGGCATCGGCCGGGCGATCGTCGAGCGGCTGGCGGCGGACGGCGCGACGGTCGTGTTCAACTACGCGCGCAGCGCGGACCAGGCGGCCGGGGTGGAAAAGGCCGTGCGGGCCGCGGGCGGCAGCGCGCACGGCGTGCAGCTCGACCTGGCCCGGCCCGGCGCGGCGGAAGAGCTGATGACCGTGGCCGCGGGGTACTTCAGCGGCCTGGACATCCTGGTCAACAACGCCGCCCTGGAGTTCCCGGTGACCCCGATCGCGGAGGTCAGCGACGAGCTGTACGACACGGTGATGGCCGTCAACGCCCGGTCCACCTTCCTCACCGTGCGGCACGCCGCCCGGGTGATGCGGGACAACGGCCGCATCATCAACATCTCCACCGCCAATACCAGCCGGCCCGCGCCGGGCAACCTGCCTTACGCCGCCAGCAAGGGCGCCCTGGAGCAGATCACCAAGGTCGCGGCGGCCGAGCTCGGGACCCGCGGCATCACCGCGAACGCGGTCTGCCCCGGCGCCACCGACACCGACCTGCTGCGGCACACCAATGCGCCGGAAGGGCTGGAGATGGTCGCCCAGATCACCCCGCTGCAGCGGCTCGGCTTGCCAGCCGACATCGCCGACGTGGTGGCGTGGCTGGCCAGCCCGGACGCCCGCTGGATCACCGGCCAGATCATCAACGCGACCGGCGGGCTGGCCTGACGCCCCGGCTCCCCTCCTACAGCGAGCCGGACGAGGACCGCACCGTGCTCACGGTCAGGATCCGGATGTTCTTGGCGCAGGTCAGCGCCTTGTAGCCGAGGTAGATCGGCACGGTCTGGTTCGGCGGGTAGATGATCAGCCAGTGGGCGGTCACCGGGGCGCACGTGCTGGCCGGGTAGTTGGCCGCCTGCACGATCTGGAGCAGCGCGTACGCGTGCCCCTGCGGCGGCAGCGTCACCAGGACGCGCGCCGTGGCCGGGTTCTCCGCGGCTGACAGCCCGATCTGGGTGACCGGCGTGCCGCCGCCGAGGGAGACCCCGGGGTACCCGTAGAGCGTGCACGGGGAGTTGTTGAGGTTCTTGAAGTCGAGCACCAGGTAGGTGCTGCCGGCCGCGGCGCCGCCCGGCGACGCCGCTGGCGCGGCGCCCAGGTAGCGGGTGGAGCAGGGGGTGGCGGCCGGCACCGGCGCGCTGGCCGGCGGCGCGGCGCTGGCCGCCTGGGCGCTGGCGGGCGGCGCCGACGGGGTGCCGGCCGCTGGCTGCGCGGGCTGGCTGGCGGTGACCGTCACGGTCGCCTGCGGGGCGGCGCTGCCACCGCTGGAGCACGCACACGTCAGGGTGCCGATCGCGGCGAGCACGGTGATCAGGGCGGTCTTCATTTCTCGTTCCCTTTCGCTGGGGCGGACACCCGTTAGAGACGCCACCCCGCCCCGCGCCAACAAAAACTCCGGGACTATTTCCGGGAACGGAGGATCCGCCCGGCTGCCACGCCGGCCAGCCGGGCCCCGCGCGAGACCCGGGACATACTAGGGCCTGTGACCGACGCACAAAAGATCTTGGTCACCGGCGCCACCGGCAAGGTCGGGCAGGCTTTCATCCGCAGGCTGCTGTCGGCGCCGGGCGACCGCTGGGCCGCGTTCACCGTCCGGGCGCTGTGCCACCACCGCACGCTGGAGCCCGGGCCCCGGCTGGAAGTCGTCACCGGCGCCATGGAGGACCGCGCGGCCGTGGACCGGGCGCTGGCCGGCGTGACCCACGTGCTGCACCTGGCGACCAGCAAGGAAACCCCCGAGACCATCATGGATGTGGCCGTCAAGGGCCTGTTCTGGCTGCTGGAGGGCTGCCGCACCAGCCCGTCGTTCCGGCAGTTCATCCTCATCGGCGGCGACGCCGGGATCGGCCACTTCTACTATCCGCGCTCAGCGCCGGTGACCGAGGCGCAGCCGCACAGCGCCTACCCGGGCTGCTACGCGCTGTCCAAGGTGCTCGAAGAGGTGATGGTCGAGCAGTACGGCATCCAGTACGGCCTGGACACCTGCTGCCTGCGGGCGCCCTGGATCATGGAGAAGGACGACTTCCGCTTTCAGCTGTCGTTCGGGGAGGACGTGTTCGGCGGCCCGCGCTGGCGCGACCTTGTCGGCGCGGAACAGGCCGACGCCTACCTGGCGAGCGGCACCGTCCCGGTGCTGCTGGACTCCGAAGGCCGGCCGGTCAAGCGCAACTTCGTGCACGTGGACGACCTCACCGAGGCGATCCTCTGCGCGATCGGCAATCCCGCGGCGCGGCAGCAGACGTTCAACATCTGCATGGACGAGCCGGTGGACTACGGCGAGCTGGCTGCCTACCTGGCCGAGTCCCGCGGCCTGCCCTCGGTTGGCATCCGCACGCCCTACCACTCCACCTGGCTGGACAATGCCAAGGCCAGGTTCCTGCTCGGCTGGCGCCCGCGCTACGACCTGCGGCGGCTCACCGAGGAAGCCTGGGGCTACCAGCGCTCCCCCGGCGATCCCCGCATCATCTGGTATCCCGGCTAGCCTGCCGGCTCCCCTTCCGTCCCGGGGCCCTGAGCGCGGCTGGCCGCGCCTGTCACCGGCGGCGGGCGGTGACGATCCAGGCGCTGGAGCCGAGCCAGACACCGTCGCCGCCCAGGTGCGCGGCGAGCGCCTCGCGCAGGCGCCCGGCCGCGCGCGCCGCGGCGGCGGGGTCCAGCCGGTTCAGTGCTTCGCTGGTGCAGGCGAAGCCGCGGACCCAGCTGAGCGCGGCGTCCGCATCCGGTCCGTAGTACACCGGCTCGCGGACGCCGGTGAAGGCGGCCCCGGTGAACCCCGCCGCCGCCAGGAGCCGCTCCACGGCCTGCGGGTCGGCGAGCGAGAACGGATCCGGTCCCCCGGAACCCGCGGCCGCGGGGCCCCCGGCGCCGAGGGCCCGGCGGATGGTGACGTCCCACTCGTTGCGCTCGCGGGCCCGGGCGATCGCGGGTGCCGAGACGTCGACCCCGAGCTCGCTGCCGGCCTGAGCTGCGTACGCGGCCTCCCGGGTCGTCTGCCCGGTCCCGCACCCGATGTCGAGGACGTGGTCGTGGCGCTGGACGCCCGCGGCCCGGCGCAGCACCTCGTTGTGCCGGCGCAGTTCGGCGTCGTACCCGCCAGCGTCCACCACGGACGGCACCCCCCTCTGTCTCGGGCCCGCAACGGCGCCCTCACCCTCTCCTACACCCTGTGCCTGACAGCGCGACTGCGCCAGGCGAACGGCGCGGCCGCCGCGGTCAGGCCCGGTCGGTGCCGTCCGCGGGGGCGTTGCGGGCGGCGCGCAGGGCGGCCCGGGCGGCGCGGCGGGCCGCCAGTTCCTCGGCCTCGCGGCGGGCCAGCCGGGGCACGTAGGTGAACACGTAGACGGTGATGATCACCGCCGCCCCGGCCAGGATGAGCAGCGGCGCCGGGGTGATCGCCGGGCCGACGCTGACCGAGGCGATCAGGGCGAGCACGCCGAACAGCACCGACAGGCCGAGGGCGGCGGGGCGGCCGCCGCGCAGCCGGTAGGGCCGCCCGGCGCCGGGCATCCGCTTGCGCAGCCGGAACACCACGTACGCGGCCACCGAGTAGATGACCGCCTCCAGCGCCGCGCCGACCGAGACCATCATGGCGAACGAGTGGGTCACGATGACCGCCAGCGCGACCACCAGCGAGGCCCCGCCCAGCAGCCACACCGGCACCACCGGCACGGCGCGGTGGTTGAGCCGGGTGAGCGGCCGCGGCAGCTTGCCCTCGCGGGCGATCGCGTACATGAACCGGGAGATGGTGACGAACCCGCCGTTGAAGGTGTTGACCGCGGTCAGGGCGGTCACCCCGAGCATGACCAGCATCCCGGCCCGCCCGGTGGCCTGCTGGGCGACGAGCAGCTGCGGGTAGGCGGTGTGCAGCCCGGCGCTGGTCAGGGTGCGGCCCATCGCCACGGCGAACACGGCCTGGCTGACCGCGAGCACCCCGACCGCCACCAGCATGGCCTTCGGGATGATCTTCGGCTTGGTCACCTCCTCGGCGTTGGTGGTGACCCACTCGAAGCCCACGTACACGAACACCGCCAGCACGACCGCCTGGACCGGAGACGCGCTGGTGACCGGGGCCGGGTGGGCGACGCCGGGCCGCAGCAGCGCGATCACCCCGACCCCGATGGTGGCCAGCACGACCACGGTGGTGACGATCCGCTCGGCCAGCCCGGTCAGCCGGATGCCGCGCAGGTTCAGCCAGGTGGCGAACGCCAGCAGCGCCGCCACGTAGCCGAACGCGACCGCCGGGGAGCTCCCGGACGCGTACGCGAGCGCCTCGCCGATGATGAACGCGTCAGCCGCGATCACCAGCACGATGACCAGCATCGCGGTGAGCGCGATGATGAGCGCCAGCTGGTCGTTCATCGCCCTGGTCATCCAGAGCCGGATGCCGGCCGCGCTCGGGAAGAGCCCGTTCAGCTCGGCGAACAGCGCCCGGACGGCGAGCATCAGCAGGCCCGCCACGCCGATGGCGACCCACGACACCGGGCCGCTCACGTAGCCCAGGACCTGGGCCAGGCCGAGGAAGTTGATGGCCGCGAAGGCCAGCCCGGTGGAGATCGCCGAGGCGCTGCCCAGTGACAGGGACCGGCTGAGGCCGGGCTGCTCGCTCATTCACTGCCCCAGGAAGATGAAGAGGGCCATGGCGTCCAGCCGCATGATGTCGTCGGCCCGCCCCTGCGTGGTGATCGCACCCTGCATGTAGCTGGATGCGGGGTTGGCGTCGCCCCAGAAGATCTCGGCGAGGTCCATGCTGTGCCCGGTCACGATCAGGTCCGGCGCGCCCTCGTTGCCCGCGGCGATGGGCTGCGCCTTGCCGCGGTCGACGACCAGGGTGAACGCCGTGCCGGGGACGTCGCTGACCCGGATGTGGATCCGGCAGGTCCAGCCCGCCAGCGTCCTGATGGCCCGCGGGCTGGCGTTCGCCTTGTCCACGTAGTCGGCGAGCGCCTCGGCCAGCTCGCCGGCGGGCACGCTTTCGCGGGTCTCAGGCACCGGCCGCCGCCTCCCGCCGCGCGGCCTGCCCGCCCGCGAGCCCGGCCAGCACGGCGGCGGCGGCGTCCTCGCCGGAGCGGATCGCGCCGTCCATGTAGCCGCTCCACACCAGCGCGGTCTCGGTGCCGGCCCAGTGGATCCGCCCGATCGGCGCCCGCAGTGCCGGGCCCAGCCCGGTCCAGGTGCCCGGCCCCATCACCGCGGTGTAGCAGCCGCGCGACCACTCCTCGTCCAGCCAGGACTTCTCGTGGTAGGCCAGCGGGCTGGCCGCCCGCTCGCCGAAGTAGCCGGCCAGGCAGTCCAGCACGGCCGCGCGCCGCTGCGCCGGCGTGAGCAGGCTGGCCTTGCGGGCCTCGTGCGAGTCGATGAACGCCAGCAGCACGCCGTGCGGGCTGCCCGGGTGGGTGTTGTCGAAGGTGACCTGGACGATGCCGCTGCGGGCGGCGACCTGGCCGGACAGGCCGTCCTCGCGCCAGAACGGCGTCTCGTACACCACGCTGGTCTTGATGATGGCGCCCATGAACGCCCGCTGGGTGAGCTGGTCGCGGTAGCCGGGCAGCGGCGGCGAGTACCTGATGCGCCCGGCCAGCGGCGGCGGCACGGCGACGATGACGTGGCCGGCGCGGAGCTGTTCGTTCTCACCATGGACGATCACGCCGTCCCCGCCGTGGTCGATGCGGTGCACCGGTACGCCGAGCCGGACCCGGGGCCGGCCGTCGCCGCCCGCGCCGATGAGCCGGGCCAGCCCCTCGGACAGCGCTTGCGCGCCCGCGGCCAGCCGGGTCTCCTGGGCGCCGTTGACGGTGGCGAGCATCCGCTCCAGGCTGCCGGCCGAGGCCACGTAGAACAGCGCGTGCAGCAGCGAGATCTCGCCGGGCTCGGCGGGGAACAGCACCCGCGACACGGTGCGCAGCCAGCCCCGGGCGCCGTCGCCGCACGCGCGCCCGGTGATCCAGGACTCCAGGGTCATGCTGTCCAGCTCGGCGGCGCGCGGATGGTCCCAGGGTGCGGCCGGGTCGACCTCCAGGGCGAGGAGGGTCAGGTCGACCATCGCCTCCATGATGTCGCCGGCCTCGGCCGGGTCGCCGGTGGGGATCGCGCCGGTGAACCGCTCCACGCCGCCGCCGCTGGCGAGCTGCAGGTTGTCGCCGTCGGTGTAGGTGGTGAAGGTCTCCAGGCCGAGTTCGGCGATCAGCTCCAGCACCCGGGTCTGGGTCGGCCCCACCCACTGGCCGCCGTGCTCGATGAGCACCCCGCCCTCCTCCGCCGACCAGGTCCGTCCGCCGACCCGGCCGCGCGCCTCCAGCACGACCACCTCCTGGCCAGCGGCGGCCAGGCGGCGGGCGGCGGCCAGGCCCGCCAGCCCCGCTCCCACCACCACCACACCGGTCTGTTCCACTACGCTGCTCCCAAGAGTTGTTCACATGCCCAAGTCAATTGCCCAAGTGAAGAGCAACCGGTATCCGGCCGTCAAGGCCCGGCGCCGGATTGACCCGTTACCATCGCGGCAGGCACGCCGGAGGAGGTGGGGTCCGCTGCCCCGGATGAGCGCGGAGGCCCGGCGCGAGCAGTTCGTCGCCGCCGCCATCGAGGTGATGTCGGCCCGCGGGCTGGAGCACGCCACCACCCGCGCCATCGCCCTGCAGGCGGGGGCGCCGCAGGCAGCGATCCACTACGCCTTCCGCGACAAGAACGAGTTGCTCGCCGCCGTGATCATGGAGGTCGGCACGCAGGTCGAGCGGGTGCTGCGGGCCGCCGTCCAGCCGGAGAAGGGCCTGATCGCGGCGGTGCGGGACGGCCTGAACGCGTACTGGGAGCACGTGGTCGGCGACGACGGGCTGCAGCTGCTGCAGTACGAGCTGACCATCTTCAGCCGCCGCACCCCGGGCTTCGAATGGCTGGCCGAAGCCCAGTACGCGCGGTACGTGGCGGTGGTCGAGGAGGTGTTCGGGGCGGCACTGGCGCACGAGCCGGACCCGCCCGCGATCGACCTGGCGGCGCTGTCACGGTTCATGGTGGCGGTGGTGGACGGGCTGATCATCCAGTACCAGGTGGACCACGACGCCGTGCGGTCCCGGGCCGGCCTGGACCTGGCGATCAGCACCGCCGCCCTGCTGACCGGGCTGGGCAGCGGCTGACCAGCGGTTCAGGGTAACGCTGCGCCGCGGGCGGGCGTTCCGCAGGCATGCGCCAGCCATTACTGCCGCCCGGCGGAAGGCCGTGAGCCGCACCCCTGCTGCCGAACTCGCCCGGCTCAAGCTGGCGTTTCCCGACTGGACCATCCGGCGGCTGACCGGCGGCGGGTTCACCGCGCGCCGCAAGCTCCCCGACGGGGCCCGGCAGCTGGCGCGCGGCCGGACCCTGGCCGACCTGGAGTACCAGCTGCGGCTGCTGGAAAAACGCGACTGAGGCCGCCCACCCGTCAGTGCGTGCCCGCGAGCGCCCGGCAGGCGGCCTGGAACGCGGCCTGCGGCCCGGGGCGCAGGGTGACCCGGGCGACGCCCGCGTCCGCGGTCGAGGTGACCGTGCGGATCGCCCCGGCCGGGGTGAACACCTCGGTGAAGGAGTTGTCCGGGGTGGCGAGCGGGAGCGCCGCGCCGTGCCAGGCGCCGTGGAAGGCCACCACCCAGCCGTCCGGCAGCCGCGGCCCGGTCAGATCGACCGAGGTGGCCGCCCCGTCCGTGCTCCACCAGCTGTGCACGTCCCCGGTCAGCGCGAACGAGTAGGTCTGCCCGCCGGAGGTGCACAGCCGCGCGGTGCCGAACAGCGTGTCGCACCCGTGCGAGCTGCAGCTGGGCCCATCCTCCCCGCCGCCGGTGATGCCGCCCTGGACCTGGGTGAACAGCACATAGTGCCCGCCATTGCTGGCCCGCACCGCGCCGTACCCGGACCAGGTCTCCAGCGGCGTGAACTTCCCGCCGATGTGCAGCGCCCACGGGGTGGGCGCGACAAAGACCGCAAAGAGCACGACGATCAGGATCACGAGGAGCTTCAGCCAGCCGCCCCGGCGGCGCCTGCGGGGCCGGTAGGGAGTGCGGGGAGGCCCGGCCAGCGGGCCGGCCATGGGACGGGGCTGGTAGGGCGGCAGGTCCGGGGCCATGGCGGGCCTCCTTCGGCGCGAATGCCGCGAATGTAGCCCATACCCGGAGAAAAGTGCCAGAGTGGCGGGCATCGCCGCTGGTTCGCTCCCCGCTGCCAGCGGGTAGAGCCATTACCCTGTAATCCGCCGCTGGCCCGGCGGGTCTGCCGGGGGGAGGTGGGTGACGGTGGCACGCCCCGGAGGCACGGACATGACGTGGGAAGTGGTGGTCGCGGCCGGTGCCGAGCTCGGCGAGCGGCCGGTCTGGGATCACCTCCGTTCCTGCCTGGTGTGGGTGGACATCAACGCCGGGCGCCTGCACCGCTACCGTCCCGAGGAAGGGAACGAACTGATCCTGGAGCTGGCCGGCGGCGGCCAGCCGATCGCCATCGGCGCGGCAGCACCAAGGCGTGGCGGCGGGTACGTGCTGGCAGCCGCGGACGGCTTCCGGCTGACCGGCCCGGACGGCGAGCCCGAGGCGGGCCCGCTGCGGCCGCCGGGCATGGGCCCCGGCATCCGGTTCAACGACGGGGCGTGCGATCCGGCCGGGCGGTTCTGGGCGGGCACGGTCGCCGCCGACCGGCGGCTGGGGGCGGGCGCGCTCTACCGCCTGGACCCCGACCTGACCATCACGACCATGCTGGAAGGCGTCACCGAGTCCAACGGGCTCGGCTGGAGCCCGGACGGCACGCTCTTCTACTACATCGACTCCGGCGAGCCGCGGCCGCGGATCCGCGTGTTCGGCTTCGACCCCGCCACCGGCGAGCTGGGTGAGTCCCGCGACCTGGTCAGCTTCCCGGGTGACGGCGTGGTGCCGGACGGGCTGGTGGTGGACGCGGCTGGCTGCCTGTGGGTGGCCCTGTGGGGCGGGAGCGCCGTGCACCGGTACTCCCCCGACGGTGCCCTGCTGGCCGAGTTCCCGGTGCCGGTGTCCCAGCCGACCTGCCCGGCCTTCGGCGGCCCCGGCCTGTCGGACCTGTACGTCACCACGGCCTGGGAAGGCATGGGTGAAGGCGAACGGGCCGCCCAGCCGCTGGCCGGCCACCTGCTGCTGGGGCACCCGGGCACGACCGGCCAGCGGGCCCCCTCGTTCGCCGGCTGACCGGCCCGGCCCGCGCACCGGGCCGGTGCGGGCGGTTCCCAGGGTCAGGCCTGCTCGCCGTCCGGGGGCAGAGCGGGCGCGGGCACCTCCGGCTCCCGCCCGGATGCGCGGGCGCCGGTCATCTCCGCCTGGCCGTTGCGGTCCGGGTGGCCGCCCGCCGCCGGCTGCGGGGCCAGGCCGGCGGCCTGCCGGATCCAGCGGCTGATCCGGTCCACCAGGGCGGCGTCGGCCGCGGACTCGGCGTGCCCGAACCCGGGCACGATCCACAGCTCCTTGGGTTCCTGGGCGGCGTCGTGCAGCTGGTGCGCGTGCTCTTCCGGGAAGAAGCGGTCCTTGTCCCCGTGCACGACCAGGAACGGGATGGGCGAGATCAGCGCGGCCGCCTCGGACGGCGGGACCGGCACCTGGACCCACCCCGCCGGGCTCACCCGGGTCTTGAGCCAGGTGCGGGTGACCAGCCTGCCCGCGCGGCGCTCCACCGCCCAGTGCAGCCGCCGCATCGGCAGGGTGCCCCGGTAGTACCAGCGGCCAGGGCCGCTCACCGACACCGCCGCGTCGACGCCCCCGACCAGTCCCGCGTAGCGGACGACGACGGACGCGCCCATCGAGAAGCCGACGACGGCGATCCGCTGGTAGCCCAGTTCCCGCGCGTAGGCGACGGCCACGTCCAGGTCCTTGATCTCCAGGTCGCCCAGCGTGGACAGCCCGCCGGACCGGCCGTGGCCGCGGAAGTCGAAGGTGACCACCCCGGCCGCCCGGTTCAGCAGCGTGGCGACCTTCCAGACACCGGGCCGCTGCCAGGACTGGGTGAAGCCGTGCGCCAGCACGATGCCCAGGTCATTCTCGCCGGGCAGGTGAATGGCCTCGATCGGCACCCCGTCATCCGTCACCAGCGTCCGGGCCTTCGTGACAGGGCCGCTCGGTCTGGTCATGTCCCCATTCTGCGCGACCGCCCCGACCGATTTGCCACCGCCACCGGCCGGCCAGCGCTCCCCCGCCCAGGTGAGGGCGGCGCACCGGGCCCCGCCCGCGGGCAGGCCGGGTCGTGTGAGAGCGTGGGCCGCGGAGGTGGTGGCGTGAAGATCGGCCTGCAGATCCCTGACTTCACCAGCCCGGCCGGGCCGCCG
This sequence comes from Gemmatimonadota bacterium, assembly GCA_050257395.1. Classification (GTDB taxonomy): domain Bacteria; phylum Actinomycetota; class Actinomycetes; order Streptosporangiales; family Streptosporangiaceae; genus JAIRTY01. The sequence continues at coordinate 36,881 of JBLMWU010000021.1, forward strand.
CGGCTCGGCGCCGACCTGGCCACGGTCGCCCGCATCGCGGACGACGCGGGCTTCGAGTTCCTCGCGGTGATGGACCACTTCTTCCAGATCGGCGTGGTCGGCCCCGCCGAGCACGAGATGCTCGAGGCGTACACGACCCTGGGCTACCTGGCCGCGTGCACGTCCCGGGCCAAGCTGCTCACGCTGGTGACCGGCGCGGTGTACCGGCATCCCGGCATCCTCGCCAAGATCATCACGACGCTGGACGTGCTGTCCGGCGGGCGGGCCTGGCTCGGCATCGGCGCGGCCTGGAACGAGGAGGAGTCGCGCGGGCTGGGCATCCCGTTCCCGCCGGTCGCGGAGCGGTTCGAGCGGCTGGAGGAGACGCTGCAGATCTGCCTGCAGATGTGGCGCGGGGACGAGAGCCCGTACCACGGCAGGCACTACCAGCTGGAGCGGCCGCTCAACTCACCGCAGGCGCTGACCGGGCCGCACCCGCCGATCCTGATCGGCGGCGGCGGGGAGCGCAAGACGCTGCGGCTGGTCGCCCAGTACGCGCAGGCGGCCAACCTGTTCCCCGGCCCGGACCTGGGCCGCAAGCTGGACGTGCTGCGCGCGCACTGCGACGCGGTGGGCCGTGACTACGGCGAGATCACCAAGACCTGCTACTTCGTCTTCGACGTGGGCGCCAGGGGCGAGAAGGCCGGCGAGGTCACCGACCAGCTCGGCAAGCTCGCGGAGCAGGGCTTCGAGGTGGCGATCGGCATGGTGCCGAACGTCTGGGACGTCACCCCGCTGGAGATCGTCGGCAGCCAGGTCATCCCCGCCGTCGCCAGCCTCTGAGCCGGGCCGGGGCTCAGCCGGCGGCGGGCACCGTGATGTCCTGGCGGGTGCCGGCGGGCCACCAGTAGCGCGGCAGGCTGACCCGGATCTGCCTGCCGCGCCAGGACGCCGGCAGCGGCGGGGCGATCCCCGCCCCGCCCGCGGGGGCCTGATGCCCGGTGCCCGCCGGCTGGATGCCCAGCACGACCCTGGTCAGCAGCGCGGCGAACACGCCGTTGGTCCAGCCGAAGCCGCGCTGCGGCGGGTAGCGCCCCGGAGTCGGCCCCTCGGGGTCGGCGACGTTGTACCGCTCGGCCCGCGGCACCGACGCCAGCGGCTGACCGGTGCGCAGGTCAAGGTCGCGGTAGACGCCGTCGCGCTCATCCCAGAGGTACCGGTTGACGAGCGCCCGCCGGGCTGCCGCCCGGGCGCGCCAGGCGGCGGCGTCCCCGCTGCGGCCGAGCGTGGCGCAGAAGCCGGCCAGGTCCTGCTCGTACCGGAAAAGCTGGGCGTTGAGGTCGACCGGCACGACCATGGTGGTGTCATCGCCGAACCGGGCGGTGTTGTCCCAGCCGCTCTCGGCCATGGCGCGGTGATGCGGGGTGTCGGGCACCGTCACGGGAGCACCGCGCCGTCGCGGGGCGGGCGTAGGGTTCCGGCATGACCGGGGAGGCCCGTGCCGGGCGGGCGGGCAGGCGATGACGGGGACGCTGCGGGACCGCGTGATCGCGGCGTGCGGCGCGCAGCCGGGGTCGGCGGAGGACTACCCGTTCGGCGATCAGGTGGCGGTGTTCAAGGTTGCCGGGAAGATGTTCGCACTGGTGGAGCTCGGCGCGGCCCCGGGCAGCGTCAGCCTCAAATGCGACCCGGACCTGGCCGCGGGCCTGCGCCGCCGGTATCCGGCGATCACCGCGGGCTACCACCTCAACAAGCGGCACTGGAACACGGTCGCCCTCGACGGCTCGGTGCCCGAGGACGAGCTCCTCGACCTGGTCGGCCATTCCTACGAGCTGGTGGTGGCCCGCCTGCCCCGGGCCCAGCGGGACAGCCTGGGCAGCTGAGCGGGCGGCCCGCTGGCCGCGCCGGGTCAGGCCGGCCGGGTGAGCACCCGGTCAGGCGCCGTCGCGGCGGAATTAGTCCCCTTGCCGCGCAGACCAAAGACCCTGGAAGGCGGCCACATCACGGGGCCAGCGTGAAGCTGTGCCCGCGAGCGCTTGACGCGGCAGCTAGATGTGGCAGGTGGTCGAGGTGGACGAGGTGCAGGCCGGCTGGGCAGCGGATGACCTGGGCCCGGCCCTGGTGGCCTTTGTGCGTCCGTGCGCCGGGGTGGAAGCGGTCGTTGTCGTGGACAACGTGGCGCTGGGCCCGGCGATCGGCGGGGTCCGGATGAGGCCCGGGGTCACGGCCGGTGAGGTGGCGCGGCTGGCGCGCGGCATGACCCTGAAGAACGCGCTGGCCGGCCTGCCGCACGGCGGCGGGAAGTCCGGCATCATGGCGCCCGGCCTCCGGCCGGCTGACCATGAGCGGGTCCTGCGGGCGTTCGCCCGGGCGATCGAGCGGCTCACCGAGTACATCCCGGGCCCGGACATGGGCACGACCGAGACGTCGATGGCGTACGTCCATGACGAGATCGGCCGGGCCGTCGGGCTGCCCCGGGTGCTCGGCGGAGTGCCGCTCGACGAGCTCGGCGCGACCGGCTTCGGGCTGGCGGTGTGCGCGGACGTGCTGAGCGAGGCCAAGCTGCTCGACCTCGCCGGGGCGCGGGTCATCATCCAGGGCTTCGGCGCGGTCGGCGGGCATGCCGCCCGGTTCCTGGCCGAGCGCGGCGCGACGATCGTCGCCGCCTCCGACATCGACGGCGCCACCTGGAACGCTGACGGGCTTGATGTCGCTGCCCTGAGCACGCACAAGCAGTCATCCGGCTCCGTGGCGGGATTCCCCGGCGGCACCACGGTGCCGCGGGACGACATCATCGGCTTCGACTGCGAGCTGCTCATTCCCGCGGCCCAGCCGGACGTGGTGACCACGGACAACGCCGGGAAGATCTCAGCCCGGGTGGTCCTGGAGGGAGCCAACATCCCCGTCACCGCGGGGGCCGAGGCCCAGCTGACCGAGCGCGGCGTGCTCTGCATCCCGGACGTGGTCGCCAATGCCGGCGGCGTCATCTGCGCCGCGGCCGAGTACCGGGGCGCGGGCCACACGGAGGCATTCGCCGACATCACGGAGAAGATCCGGGACACCACCGCCGAGCTGCTCGACCGCATCAGCCACGGCGCGCCGGACCCGCGCGCGGCCGCCAGCCAGATGGCGCACGAACGGCTGCGCGAGGCGATCGCGCTGCGCCGCAGGTTCTGACCCACGGGAGCCGGGAGTCGCACGTTGCTATTCGGCTGTAACGAAGATCAGTACAGCGAGGTCTCCGCCGACATAACGGGGATCACCATGGTCCGCGTCACCTTCGGGAAAGACCAGATCCCCAATCCCTGGCCTGCCACGCCTGCGGGCACGGTCGGCCTGGCCGAGCTGAAGCCGCCCTACCCCGGGCTCATGAGCGGTGCGCTTGACGCTGCGCTGACCGCCAGCCTGGCGGCCGCGCCGGCCGGGACGTGGGTCTGTGCCTACCACGAGGTGAACCACGTCCGGCCCAACCAGCCCTATTCGGCAGCTCAGATGCGCCAGATCGAGACGCACATGTCCGGGCTGGTGCGGGCGGCGAACCCGGCCCTGAAGTACGGCGTGATCCTCAACGATGCGAGCAAGGGCCTCGCCAGCTGGGTGATCCCCGGCCTGGACTTCTACGCCGTGGACATCTACGAGGGCAGGGTCCCCGGTGGCGTGCGTGATTTCTCCGAAGTCGCCAACCGCAACTTCAGCCAGCTTCCCGAGGGCGTGCGGGCTATCGGTGAGACCAACTCCTGCACCCCGGCCCACCGGCCCGCCTGGTTCCGCGAGGCGTACGACTGGCTCTACACCCACAACGGCGGGGCCATGCTGACCTACTGGAACCCGGCCGGCCCCTACTCAGGCCCGTGGCTTCACAACGACGAGGCAACGATCTACGCGCTGCGGCGTATCTCGCACGCTGCCGGGCGCGGCAGCCTGTGACCGAGCGCGGCGGGCACCGCGCGGCGCAGGGATCACCGGTGCCCGGCAGGCGTCAGGCCGCCCGGTAGACGACGAGCGAGACGGCGGCGTACTGGGCGAGGTAGGCGAGGATCGTCATCAGGTGGAAGACCTCGTGGAATCCGAACCACCGGGGTGAGGGGTCGGGCCGCTTCAGCGTGTAGACCACGGCGCCGAGGCTGTACAGCACCCCTCCGGCCAGCACCAGCAGCAGTACCAGGGCCCCCGCGTCCTGCAGGAGCTGCGGCAGGACGAAGACCGCCACCCAGCCGAGCGCGATGAACAGCGACGCGACGAGCCAGCGCGGGGCGGGCCGCCAGTCGGCCCGCCAGCTCAGCCGGACCAGGATGCCGGCCGCCGTGGCGGTCCAGATGACGGCCAGCACGCTCAGCCGCGCCGCTCCGCGCAGCGCCAGCACCGCCAGCGGGGTGTAGGTGCCGGCGATCAGCAGCAGGATGCTCACGTGGTCGAGGCGGGCCAGCAGGCTCCTGCGCCTGCTGCCCAGCGGGGACCGGTGATACGCCGCGGACACGCCGAACAGCGCCATGCAGGTCACCCCGTACACGGCGGCGGCGATCCTGGCCGGCTGGGTGGGGGCGAACACGACGAGCACCGCACCGGCGACCACCGCCGCCGGGAAGGCCCCCGCGTGCAGCAGGCCCCGCAGCCGGGGCACCATGGCGCCCGGCACGCCCGCTGCGCCGCCGGCGCCTGCCGCATCCGCGCCGCCAGCGGCGGCACCCGTGATCTCCTGCACCCGAACGGCCCCCTTGCCTGCCCCTTACCTACGGTACCGGAACTTACGGGACCGTAGATTCAACGGGACGCCCGGTTCCGGCCCCCGGCCGGGTAAACCGCTGGACCCGGGGATGCCTGTCTGCGCAGACTCCGAGGGTGGGGATCGCGGTCTGGCTGGCTGGGCATCGGCGCTGACGCCATGGACGTCGCCGGGATGAGCATCGATCTGGCCGCCCTCAGCCAGGCGCGGCGGCTCGTGCTTGTCGAGGGCCAGAGCGACAAGGCCGCGGTGGAGGTGCTGGCAGAGCGGCGCGGCCACGCCGTCGGCGGCACCGGCCTCCAGGTGGTGGCCATGGGCGGGGCGACCAGCATCGGCCACTTCCTGGCGCTGCTCGGCCCGCGCGGGATCGGCGCCGCGCTCACCGGCCTGTGTGACGCTGGCGAGGAGCGCTACGTCCGGTGGGCGCTGGAGCAGGGCGGGCTCGGCTCCGTCACCTCCCGCGCCAGCATGGAGGCACGCGGCTTCTATGTGTGCACCGCCGACCTGGAGGACGAGCTGATCCGGGCGGCCGGGACCGCCGCCGTCGAGCAGATCATCCAGGCGCAGGGGGAACTGCGGTCCTTCCGCCTCTTCCAGCAGCAGCCTGCGCAGCGCGGCCGCAGCACCGCCCGGCAGCTGCGCCGGTTCATGGGCACCCGGTCAGGCCGCAAGAGCCAGTACGCACGCCTGCTGGCGGCGGCGCTCGACCCGGCCCAGATCCCCCGCCCGCTCGACCGCGTCCTCGCTCACGCGTGACCGGCCGGGCCGCCGGAGCGGCCGGCCCTGCTGGCCAGCCGCCGCAGCCGGGCGGCCTCGGCAGGCCGCACGTTGACGTCGGCCAGCCGGTACCCCGCTGCCCTCGCCACGTACGGCGCGGGATCGTCCGTCACCGCCGCCCGGAAACTGCGCAGGAACACCCGGCGCAGCCCGCTGACCGCCGGGCTCAGCCAGGACGGCAGCCCGTCGGCGTCCGAGGTCGCCATGATCAGGTACGCCATGGCCACGTCGGCTCCGGAGGGCCCCGCCGAGGCGTTGGTCCAGTCGATGACCACCGGGCCGCCGGCGGTCAGCATCACGTTCGCGGGGTGCAGGTCCAGGTGGAGGACCTGCCCGCCGGGCCCGAGCGGCTGCCGCAGGCCGGCCGGCGCGGGGATCTGGTGCAGGTCATCGTGCAGGCGGGCGAGCGACCGCGCGTGCCGGCCGGCCCGCCACGGCCGGCTCGCCATGTCGGCCAGCATGGTCGGGCCGCGGAGCCGTTCCATGATCAGGTCGCGGTGGTCCACGGCGTACACCGCCGGGACCGGATAGCCCGCCTGCCGCAGGTACCCCATCAGCTCAGCCTCGGCGGCGCAGGAGTGCGCGGTCCGGTACCGGCGCAACACGCGGCCGTCATCGAGCGCGTAGACGTCGGCGGCCCGGCCGGTGCCGATCAGGGCACCGGGGCCGTCCGCGGCATCCGCCACCTGTGCCGCCTCCCGCTGGCAGGCCTGTCCCGCGCACCATCATGGACCACCCGTCACTTTCCGGCCAGGGCGGCGGTTCCCGGGAACGGGTAAGCGCGGGCCTTGGTCGTGCCAGGCCGGGACTGCCGCCCCTGCCCGGCCGGCCGCCCGGCCGGTGACGCTGGGGTGGTTCTCCCCGCCCCGGGGAGCCGTGCCCCCGGAAGGCAGGCGGCCGGTGACGTTCCCGCGAGCCCTGACGAGACTTACCCGCGGTGCGGTCAACCGGATGACCCTGCACCTGGCGGGGCATGCCGCGTTCGCCGACCTGGAGCACGTGGGGCGCAGGTCCGGCACGGTGCGGCACACCCCGGTGCGCGCCTTCCGTTCCGGCGGCACCGTGGTCATCGGCCTGAACTTCGGGCGGCAGTCGGACTGGTACCGCAACATCGAGGCGGCCGGCACCTGCCGCCTGCGCCTGGCCGGCGAGCAGCTCACCCTCGGCGCGCCGGTGCTCGTGCCCGCTGAGGAGGGCGCCGGAAGCATGCCGTGGGCGTTCCGGTTCGCGCTCCGGCACCTGGTCCATACCGCCGAGTGCGTCCGGCTGCCGGTCCTGGGCAGCGAAGAGGAAGCCTCATGAAGGCGATCCGGTTCGGGACCTTCGGCTCTTCGCGGCGCCACCCGCCCGCGCGCACGGTGGGAAGGTCCCTCCGGAACTGGGGGTGCCGCCATGGGACGTGCACACACGCTGGACCGGTGGCTGTACCGGGGAAACCGGCCTAACCGGATCGCCCGGTTCGTCAACGCCGGCTCCGCCCGGCTGGCAGCGGCCGGCATCGGCCCGGCTCACGTGGTGACGCTGGAGGTGACCGGGCGCCGCACCGGCCGGGCGATCTCGTTCCCCGTGGTGGTGGCCGACTACCAGGGTGAGCGTTACCTGGTGTCGATGCTGGGGGACGGCACCAACTGGGTCCGCAACGTGCGCGCGGCCAGCGGCCGGGCCGCGCTGCGGCACGGGCACCGCGAGCTCATCCGGCTCGAGGAGGTCGACCCCGGGCAGCGGGCGCCCATCCTGCGCCGCTACCTTGAGCTCGCGCCCGGGGCCAGGACCCACATGCCGGCCGGCCCGGACGCCTCCCTCGAGGAGCTCGGGCGGATCGCGCCGCAGTACCCGGTCTTCCACGTGTCCGTGCTCCAGGGCACCCACGTCTAGCCAGGTCATCCGGGAGCGGGCTGCTGGCCGCTCGGCCCGCCGGCCAGCCGGTCTCTGCCCAGCCGGAAGCGCAGGAACGCCGCCGCGCCAGCGGCTTTTACCGCCGCTGCGAGGGAAGCCGGAACCAGAAAAGGAGCTGCGCCATGGTGAAGCACACGGTCGCGACCCGCGAGGAGTGGCTTGCCGCCCGCAACGAGCTGCTGGCCAGGGAGAAAGAGCTGACCCGCCGCAACGACCAGCTCGCCGCGGAGCGCCGCAGCCTGCCCTGGGTGCCGATCGGCAAGGAGTACCGCTTCGCCACTACTGACGGGCCCCGGACGCTGGCGGAGCTGTTCGGCGGCCGCTCACAGCTGGCCGTCTACCACTTCATGTTCGGCCCGTCCTACACGGCGGGCTGTCCCGTCTGCTCCTCGGCGGCCGACACCTTCAACGGCACCGTCCCCCACCTCAACGCCCGCGACGTGACGTTCACCTGCATCTCGCGGGCCCCGCTGGACAAGCTCCAGGCGTACCGGCAGCGGATGGGCTGGAGCTTCCCCTGGGCTTCCTCCTACGGCAGCGACTACAACTTCGACCTGGAGATCTCCCGCACGGAGGAGGCAACCCGCCAGGCCCTGGCTGGCGGCGTCCCCCCGGCCGCCGCCGAGATGGCGGGCGAGTGCGGGACCGAGCCCGCGGCGTACATGTCCGAGGCGCCGGTGATGAGCACGTACGCGATCGAGGACGGGACCGTCTACCTGACCTACTCCACCACCGCCCGCGGGCTGGAGTTCATGATGGGCTACTACGGGTTCCTCGACCGGACCCCGCTCGGCCGGAACGAGGGCGACCCGCCCGAGATGTGGCTGCGCCGCCACGACGAATACGGCAGCTGAACGGCGGGTCACAGGCCCCAGAACGGGCCGGACAGGCCGACGCTGCGCAGGTAGCCGGCTGCCTGCGCCGGGTCGCGGCGGGTGTAGCCGCGGTCGAGCCGCCCGTCGTACCAGTGCGAGGCGAGCCGCCACAGCGTGGCGAGGTCCATCACGTACCCGCGCGGCAGCCCGGTGCCGCGCAGCCAGGCGGTGACGCAGTCCCCGTCGCAGAACAGGCGCTGATGACCGCAGGTGTGCACGACGTCGTCCCACATCCGGGCTGCGGGCACCAGGAAATGCGCGACCTGGCCGCCATCGGGCGGCTGCCGGGTGCCGACGTTCCAGGCGTGCGGGCTCCCGCAGGCCGGGCACCGGGTCGCCACGAGCACCTCGTTCTCGCCCGGCAGGAGGTGCGGCAGCGCGAACGAATCCCAGGCGCAGCCGCCCCACCACAGCGTCCGGGTGCCCATGACCGAGAAACCGAGCGGCACCGCGGAGAACGGGTGCGCCATGACGATGCGCCCCTCGCCGTCCAGCACCAGGTGGCGGGCCCGGGCCAGCTCCCTCAGTCCCCCGGTGACGGCCGGCAGGTCCGTGCCGAGCTGCCCGGCCAGCTCCGCCGCCTCCGGCGCCCGCCCGGTCCGGGCGAACGCCTGGTACACCGCCAGCCGCAGATCCTCGCTGTCCATGCCACCATCATCCGGCAGGCCGGGCCGGTCACGCTGCTGTGCCCGGCCTGCCGCCCCGCGGCTTCCCCGGCCGGCTACGCCCCGCTGCCGCGGGCCGGGTCGAACTCCAGCACCTGGGTCAGCCGGATGTTGTTGCCCGACGGGTCGCGGAACGAGGTGTCGATGCCGTAGGGCTGGGCGGTCGGCGGGTCATTGAAGGTCACGCCGCGGGCGGACAGTTCCTCATAACTCGCCTGGCAGTCGTCGGTCTCCAGGAACAGCGTCCCGCCGGCGCCCTTGGCCACCAGCTCGGCGAGCGCCGCGCTGCTGCCGGGGTCGAGCATCGGCGGGCCGGGCACCGGCATCAGCACCAGCCCGACGTTCTCCTGCCCGGCGGGGCCGACCGCCAGCCAGCGGAAGTTCCACGCCTCCATGGTGACGTCGGCCCGGACCTCCCAGCCGAGCGTCTTGGTGTAGAAGCGGAGTGCCTCGTCCTGGTCGTGCACCCAGAACTGGGTGTTGGCGATCCTGATCATCGGGTCCTCCCCCGGTGCGGGTGCGCTGCCGGGACAAACCCTACGAACCGCCAGCCTGCGGGTCTTCTCGAAACGTGCGGTTCTGCGGGCGGGCGTAGGCCATGGCCACGCAGCGGGGGATCCGGACCAGCCGCGCCGCTGGCGGCCACGAGCGGCGGTAGGCCGTGGGCGTGCAGCCGAAGATCCGGCTGAAGCTCGCCGTGAAGGACCCCACGCTGCCGGCGCCGACGGTGAAGCACACCTCGGCCACGGACCAGTCGGTAGCCCGCAGCAGGGCAGCGGCCCGCTCGAGCCGCCGGGTGAGCAGGTACTGGTGGGGCGACTCGCCGAAGGCGCGCCTGAACTCGCGGCTGAAGTGGGCCGGCGACAGCCCGGCGGCGCGGGCCAGGTCAGCGACGCTCAGCGGCTCGGCGTACCGGGCGTCGGCCAGGTCGCGAGCCCGCAGCAGGTGCCGGGCAAGCGGCAGCGGGGCCATGCGCCCACCGTACGCGGGACCGGCCAGAATGGGTGGCGGCCGGGCATTGGCCGCGGCCTGCCGCCAGCTATGGCCGCCCGGGCCGGATCGGATGGCCCGGATCGCAGGTTTCCGGCTGCGGGCGCGTTGGGCAGGATGGGATCGGGCACCGTTCACCTCGCGGGCAGAGCCAGGTCGCGGTGCCCGCAAAACTGCCCTAACGGCCGCGCCGGGCTCTCTGCTGGCTTTCCGGGCCTGGGACGAAGGTCACTGAGCATCTCCTCCCGGCGCCTCCCCGCAGGGCATGAAGATCATCCACGTTGGGCATGACAAATGCCTGAGCAGGGGCAGATAGTCATCGCGGTCTGGGGGGTTGGGATGGCACGACGGACAATTGTGACAATGGAAGACGATCTCGGCGGCGGTCCGGCGGACGAGACCGTGCGGTTCGGGATCGGCGGCGCCGAGTACGAGATTGACCTGAACAAGAAGAACGCGACCCGGTTCCGTAAAGAGATCGCGCCCTTCATCGAGCACGCCCGCAAGGCGGGCAGGCCGGCCCGGCGGCCGGTGCGGACGGCCGCCAGCCGCCGGCGCAGCCACGACATCCGGGCGTGGGCGCAGAAGCAGGGCATTGAGCTCAGTGAGCGGGGGCGCATCCCGGCCAGCGTGGTCGAGCAGTACGAAGCCGCCGCGAAAGCCCGGTAGCCGCCGGCCGCGGCCGCCGCCGCGCCCGGTGCCAGGCCGGGCGGGGGCGCCCCGGCCGGTCAGTCGGTGCCGGATTCCATCGCCGCCCGGTCGAGGAACTCGTCCTCTTCGTTCACCTCACCGCGGGAGGCGATCGCCTCGGCGCCTCCCCGCGGCAGCTCACCAACCAGGCCGGCGTGCGGCGCAGCCCCGATCAGCTCGGCGTGCGCGGTGCCGATCATGCCCAGGCTGGCGTACTGCTCGAGCTTGGCCCTTGAGTCGGCGATGTCGAGGTTGCGCATGGTGAGCTGGCCGATCCGGTCCAGCGGGCCGAACGCGGAGTCCTCGGTGCGCTCCATCGACAGCTTGTCGGGGTGGTAGCTGAACGCGGGCCCGGTGGTGTCGAGGATCGAGTAGTCCTCGCCGCGCCGCAGCCGCAGCGTGACCTCCCCGGTGACCGCGGCGCCCACCCAGCGCTGCAGCGATTCGCGCAGCATCAGCGCCTGCGGGTCGAGCCAGCGGCCCTCGTACATGAGCCGGCCCAGCCGGCGTCCTTCGGCGTGGTAGTTCGCCAGGGTGTCCTCGTTGTGGATGGCGTTGACCAGCCGCTCGTAGGCCGCGTGCAGCAGCGCCATGCCCGGCGCCTCGTAGATGCCCCGGCTCTTGGCCTCGATGATCCGGTTCTCGATCTGGTCGGACATGCCCAGGCCATGCCGGCCGCCGATCTCGTTGGCTGCCATGACCAGGTCGACCGGGGAGGCGAACTCCTTGCCGTTGATCGTCACCGGCCGGCCGCGCTCGAACCCGATCGTGACGTCCTCCGGCTCGATCCCGACGTCGGCGTCCCAGAACCGCACGCCCATGATCGGCTGGACGGTCTCGATCCCGTTGCTGAGGTGCTCGAGGGTCTTGGCCTCGTGGGTGGCCCCCCAGATGTTCGCGTCGGTCGAGTAGGCCTTCTCCGCGCTGTCGCGGTAGGGCAGGTCGTGGCCGAGCAGCCACTCGCTCATCTCCCGGCGGCCGCCGAGCTCGCCGACGAACGCCGCGTCGAGCCAGGGCTTGTAGACGCGCAGGTTCGGGTTGGCCAGCAGGCCGTAGCGGTAGAACCGCTCGATGTCGTTGCCCTTGAAGGTGGAGCCGTCACCCCAGATCTGGACGTCGTCCTCGAGCATCGCCCGCACCAGCAGCGTGCCGGTGACCGCCCGGCCCAGCGGGGTGGTGTTGAAGTAGGCCCGCCCCCCGGAGCGGATGTGGAAAGCCCCGCAGGTCAGCGCGGCCAGCCCTTCCTCCACCAGGGCCGCCCGGCAGTCGACCAGCCGGGCGATCTCGGCGCCGTACAGCTTGGCCCGCCCCGGGACCGAGTCGATGTCGTCTTCGTCGTACTGCCCGATGTCGGCGGTGTAGGTGCACGGCACCGCGCCCTTGTCGCGCATCCACGCGACCGCCACCGAGGTGTCGAGGCCGCCGGAGAACGCGATGCCGACCCGCTCACCGACGGGCAGGGAGGTGATCACCTTGGACACACGAAAAAGTATGCCGTCTCATGCATGATTATGCAAGCCAGGTCCGGTCAGGCCAGCGGCTTCCGCCGCCGGCGCTCATGACCCGGCCGGAACCGCCCGCAGCCGCAGGAACTGCCGGACGCCCAGCAGGCGGGTGCCGGCCCGCAGCATCGGGCTGAAGGCGGCGCGCAGCAGCGGCCCGGCCTCCTCCCGGCTGAGGAACTGCGGATCGGTGGCCTGGTAGGTGCGGCCGCCGACCCTGACCACGCAGCCGCCGGCCGCGCGCACGTTCCGCGACCAGTCCGACTGGTTGCCGAACGTGAGCGCGATCAGGATCGCGTCGCCGTGCACATGCGCCGTCGCGGGCGTCACGTAGACCTTGCCCGACCGCCTGCCCACGTGCTGGATCTGCGCGGCCATCGCGAAGTGCCGGCGGCCGGCGAACTTCACGATCACGGGGTTCAGGATCCTGGTCAGCGGGCGTATCAGCACCCGGGCGAGCCACCCGGGCGGGACTGGCGCCAGCGCGCCGGCGCTCCCCCGGCCCCCGGCGGGGCCGGCCGTCACGCCGCCGCCCCGATCGTGGAGTGCCCCGGGGATCACCCGGTCAGCGGCGCGGCCCGGCCGCGTGCTGCCCATGATGAGCTTGAGATTCAGCATGCTCGCCTCCCAGTCTCAGGTCACAGGCCAGCGCCTGCGGCTCGGCCGCCGCCGGATCGCGGCGGTACCGGTAAGGACGAGATGGCGCCGCCAGGTGTCACGATCGCCAGGTCAGCGGGACCCGGCCGGGCCGGTGAGCTGCAGGCTGAGGAAGCTCAGCTTGGCCGGGTCGGCGATGACGTGCACCGTCTGGATCCTCTCGCCACGCAGGGTGAGCACCAGCACCCCGGCGAGCTCGTGGCCGAGGAAGCCGAGCACGGCAGGCTGCCCGCCGACCGGATGGGAGACCAGCGTGGCGGCCGGGCCCCAGTAGTGCAGCAGGTTCCTGGCGACCCGGCGGGCGCCGGTGACCACCACGTGCGGCCGGGCGGCGGCCGGCCCGTAGTCGACGTCGCCCCACGCTCCGGGCGCGAGCACCGTGAGCAGCCCGCTGAGGTCGCCGCCGGCACAGGCGGCGATGAACTTCTCGGTGACCAGGCGGTGCTCTGCGGACGTCACGTCGAAGCGGGTCCCCCCGGCCCCGGCAGCGATCTTCTGCCTGGCCCGGGTGGCGAGCTGCCGGCAGGCCTGCGGGGTCCGGCCGACGGTCTGGGCTATGGTCCCGAACGGCATCTGGAAGATGTCGTGCAGGACGAACACGACCCGCTCGGCCGGGGTGAGCCGCTGCAGCATCACCAGCAGCGCCAGCCGGACGCTGTCGTCGAAGGTGACCCGGTCGGCGGGATCAGACAGGGCAGGCTGGGCGGGCGGGGCGGCGGCCTCGAAGTCCCCCGGCTCGCGCGCCCGCTCCCGGCGCGACGGGGCCGACCGGATCCGGTCCAGGCACAGGCGGCTGGTCACCACGATCAGCCAGCCGCGCTCGTCGGCGATGTCCGCCGAACCGGTGCGCAGCAGGCGCGCAAACGCGTCCTGCACCACGTCTTCCGCGGCGCCGATATCCCCGAGCATCCGGAATGCCAGGTCAACCAGGTAGGGGCGGTGCTCCCGGTACGCCTGGCCGATCCTCCCGCCGTCCTGCCCGTCAGGCATGCCGCCTCCTCAGGCCAGCCCGCCGGTACCGCCGTGCGGGGCGGGCCGGCCGGGCCACCTCCCTGAAGGACGGGGCGGGGCGGCGGAACGTGACATCGCCGGGCCGCCGGGGCGTGACGTCACATTCCGCCCGGGCCCCCCGTCCTTGCCAGGTGATGTCACAGCCAGCGGACGCTGGCATCCCGGCGATCAGGGAGACCTCCATGGCCCGCATCACCACCCACACCGTCGACGACGCCCCGGCTGCGGCGAAGCCGCTGCTCGCGGAGATGGTCCAGTTCTCCCCGACCGGGCGGCTGCTCAACATGCACGCTCAGATGGCACACGCCCCTGCGGTTCTCGAGGCATACGTGTCGATGCGCCGGGCGGCCGGCCGCCACGGCACCCTGGACCAGCGAACCAGCAGCGCGCTCATGCTCACCGCGGCAGCCGCCAGCGGCAGCCGGTACGCGCTGGCAATCATCGCCACCCTGGCCGCGCGGTCCGGCTGGCGCCCGGACCAGATCGAGGCGCTGCTGGCCGGCCGGCCCGTGGGCGAGAACAAGCTCGACGCGCTGACCGCCGTGGTCCGGGAGGCCGCCGCCGATTCCGGCCGGGTCAGCGACCGGGCCTGGGACAGCGCCGCCGGCCAGGGCTGGGGTGACGAGCAGCTCGCCGAGGCGTTCGCCTACCTGGGCCTGACCGTCTTCACGGCCTACTTCCTCAACTACGCCGCGACCGAGCTGGACGTGCCGGCGGCTCCCGCCCGCACCAGTGACGGCGGCTGACGTGGAACTGGTCCAGAGCCGGATCGTGACCGACGACGTTCAGCAGCTGGCCGCCTTCTACGCCCGGCTGGTGCGCGCCGAGGTGGTGCTCAACGACTACTACGTGGAAGTGCCCGCTGGGGCGGTGACGGTCGGCTTCTCCCGGCGGGCGTTCACGGAGTACCGGGAAGACCGCGCGGCCCGGCCCGGGCGGCCGCCCGGGGAGATCATCCTCGACTTCCGGGCCGGCGACGTCGACGCCGAGCACCGGCGGATCGCCGGCCTGGGCGTGGACTGGGTCATGCACCCGGCCACCCAGCCCTGGGGGAGCCGCTCCATGGTGTTCCGCGATCCCGCGGGCAACCTCGTCAATGTCTTCACTCCCGGCGAGGTGGTGCCGGGCTGAGCTAGCCGGGCAGGGGATCGCGGGGGCCACCCGGCTGCCGCTCACCGCCCTCGATCAGGTCGCGGTAGCCCGCGACCGTGGCCCGGACCTCCTCCGCCATGAGCCGCCCCAGCGCTTCCCGGCTCTTCCTGGGCGTGCTGGCCGGCCAGCGGTAGGCCAGCTCGAGCCTGGTGCCCCCAGCGTCGGGGGTGAGCGTGCGGAGAATCTCAAAATGCGGGGCGCTCAGCTGCACGCTCAGGGCGCTGCGCTGGTCCTCGACGGCGGTCAGGACGTAGACGGAGGCGCTCATCCGGCCGTCCCCGTCCGGATGAGCGTGCACGTAGTACTGCATGTCCCCGGGCTGGCGGCTGGGAGTGCCGGGCACCTGGCCCCCGCACAGCACCCGCTGCGGATCAGCGTGCCGCAGCGACGCCGGCGCGCAGACGATGTCCCATACCTGGCTGGCGTCGGCCCTGATCAGCGCCGACGCTGATGCCTGCGCCGGATTGCGCAGGAGCTCGCGGCTGGTGCATGCCCGCAGCAGTGCCGGATGCATGGCCGGGCCCGGCCACGGCCTGCGTCCCTCCAGGACCTCCCGCAGCCGTCCGAGCCAGATCTCCAGCTCCCGGCGCCAGTACGCCCGCGCATCGGGCTTCGCGCCCGCGGCGACCGTGTCGGCGACGGTGACGGTGACGATGGTGGCCCGCCCGCGCCGCTGCGCCGCCAGGGTGATGACCTGCCTCGGCGGCGCGGCGTCCGGCGTGTGCAGGGTCATGATCTGGCCGGGCACCTCTTCGCGGACCTGGTAGAGGGTGGAGAACGAGTCCCGCGAGCTCATCCCGATCATCATCCGCAGCCGGGCACCCGGTGGCGCCGTGACATCGAAGGCGAACCGGGCCCGCCGCAGCGACCACGCCCGGGGGCCGCTCAGCAGCGCCCACACCCGGTCCGGCGCGGCCTCGATCACCTCGGTCCGCTCCACCGTGAGCTGCGACAGCCGCACACTTCCTCCGCTCAGCGGCCACGAGCTGGCGGGCGCAGCCGTATGTGGATAGTGACAGAAAAGCCGAATACCGGACACTATTGTGCTGGCTGCGCTCCAGCGGGCCGGGTTGCCGGCGCC
Source organism: Gemmatimonadota bacterium (assembly GCA_050257395.1). Classification (GTDB taxonomy): domain Bacteria; phylum Actinomycetota; class Actinomycetes; order Streptosporangiales; family Streptosporangiaceae; genus JAIRTY01. The sequence goes on from JBLMWU010000021.1 coordinate 52,879, forward strand.
AGCGCGCCATGGCGTCCGGCCGCCGGGGAACCGTGCACGCCTGGGGATCCCTGACCACGGGGAGCCCCCGGACCGGGGCCGGCGATGGTAGAAACAGCAGCACCAGCCGTCCTGCTGGCGCCGACACCGCCCGGCCGCGTGGCCGGGGATCAGCCCAGGAGCCGCCCATGTCCGTGCTCAGCGCCCTCACCGACGCGATCCGCAGCGCCAGCGTGGAGGTCATCGACCTGACCGCGCCGCTGTCGTCGTCCACGCCGGTCATCAGGCTGCCCGAGCCGTTCGGCAACACGAAGTCCTTCGCGCTGCACGAGATCAGCCGCTACGACGACCGTGGCCCGGCCTGGTACTGGAATGACATCACCACCGGCGAGCACACCGGCACCCACTTCGACGCGCCGGTGCACTGGGTGACCGGGCAGGCCGGCGAGGACGTGTCCCAGGTGCCGCTCACCAGGCTGATCGCGCCCGCCGCGGTGCTGGACTTCAGCGCCCAGGCCGCCGCGGATCCGGACTTCCTGCTGGAGGTGGAGCACATCAAGCAGTGGGAGTCCGAGCACGGCCCGCTGCCCGGGGGCGGATGGCTGCTGTACCGGACCGGGTGGGACGAGCGCTCGGAGGACCAGGAGCGGTTCCTCAACGCCAATGAGACCGGCCCGCACACCCCCGGCGTGTCCATCGAGTGCGCGCGCTGGCTGGCGGAGGAGGCGCCGGTGATCGGCATGGGCGTGGAGACGGTCGGCACGGACGCCGGGGCCGCGCACTCGTTCGACCCACCGTTCCCCTGCCACGCGTCGCTGCTGGGCGCGGGCAAGTACGGCCTGACCCAGCTGCAGAACCTGGCCCGGCTGCCCGCCCAGGGCGCGGTGATCATCACCACTCCCCTGCCCATCGTCAGCGGGTCCGGCAGCCCCTGCCGCGCCCTCGCCCTGGTCGAGCGTTCCTGAGCCGGGCAGTCCCATGCTGGTGACTGACGCGGTCGCGGAGGTGCTGGCCGGCCTCGGCGCCGACACGGTGTTCGGGGTGGTCGGCAGCGGCAACTTTCACGTCACCAACGCGCTCGTGGCGCGGGGGGCGCGGTTCGTCGCCGCGCGCCACGAGGCCGGGGCGGCCTGCATGGCGGACGGCTGGGCGCGCGCGTCCGGCCGGGTCGGGGTGCTGTCGGTGCACCAGGGACCGGGCCTGACCAACGCGATGACCGGCATCACCGAGGCCGCGAAGAGCCGCACCCCGCTGCTGGTCCTCGCCGCCGACGTGGCGGGCGCCGCGGTGCGGTCGAACTTCCGCATCGACGTGGCGGCGCTTGCCGGCGCGGTCGGCGCCACCGCGGACCGGGTGCACTCCCCCGCCTCGGCCGCCGCCGACGCCGCCCGCGCCTACCAGACGGCGCTGCGGGAACGGCGCACCGTGGTGCTGGCCCTGCCGCTGGACGTGCAGGCCGCGCAGTGCGGGCCGCCGGCGGTCCCGGCGCTGCCGCCGCTGCGCCCGGCCGTCCCGGCGGAGGAGTCGGCCACCGCTCTGGCCGAGACGCTGGCCAGCGCGCAGCGGCCGGTGTTCGTGGCCGGGCGGGGCGCGCGGGTGGCGGATGCCCGGGCCGACCTGGAGGCGCTGGCCGACGTCTGCGGGGCGCTGCTGGCGACCTCGGCCGCTGCCAAGGGCCTGTTCCAGGGCAACCCGTGGAATCTGGACGTGAGCGGCGGGTTCGCCTCGCCGCTGGCCGCCGGGCTGATCGGCGCCGCGGATGTGATCGTCGGCTGGGGCTGCTCGCTGAACATGTGGACGATGCGGCACGGGAAGCTGATCGGCCCGCACGCCACCGTCGTGCAGGTCGACGACGAGGCGGGGGCGATCGGCGGGCACCGGCCGGTGGACCTGGGGGTGCTCGGCGACGTGGGCCAGACCGCCCGGGCGGTGCTGGCGACCCTGGCCCACCGGGCCAGCCCGGGCTACCGGTCGGCCGACCTGGCGGACCGGATCGCCCGGGAGGGCCGCTGGCGGGACGTGCCCTACCCCGATGAGAGCACCGACGGCGCCAGCGGCCGGATCGACCCGCGCACGCTGACCATCGCCCTGGACGACCTGCTGCCAGCGGAGCGGATGGTGTCGGTGGACTCGGGCAACTTCATGGGCTACCCGACCATGTTCCTGTCCGTGCCCGACGCCGCGGCCTTCTGCTTCACCCAGGCGTACCAGTCCATCGGGCTGGGGCTGGCGTCCGGGATCGGCGCCGCGCTGGCCCAGCCGGGCCGGCTGCCGGTGGCCGCGCTCGGCGACGGCGGCGCGCTGATGGGGATCAGTGAGCTGGAAACGGTGGTGCGGCTCGGCCTGCCGATGGTGATCGTCGTCTACGACGACGAGGCCTACGGCGCGGAGGTCCACCATTTCGGGCCGGATGGGCACCCGCTGGACACGGTCCGGTTCCCGCCCGCCGACCTCGCCGCCATCGGCCGCGGATTCGGCTGCGAGGGCGTGACCGTGCGCGGCCCTGCCGACCTGGCACCGGTGCGGGCCTGGCTGGCGGGGCCCCGCGAGCGCCCCCTCGTCATCGACGCCAAGGTCACCTCGGCCAGCGGCTCGTGGTGGCTGGAGGAAGCCTTCCGCGGCCACTGAGCCCAGCCGCCGGGGCGGCCGCTGTCAGGCGGCGAGGCCGGACTCGCGGATGAGCTCCCCGACCCGCAGGTAGAGCGCTTTGACCTGGTCCGGGGTGGCGTCCTGGCGCACGCAGGCGATCACCGGGAACCCGCTGCGGAGCGCCTCCTGGAGCAGCGCCCGGGTGGCCAGCGCCATGCCGGGGCTCCACTCGTCCGGGACCTTGACCTCGATGGTCATGGGCACCTCCCAGCGGCGCCCTGGAAGCCAGCGGGCCGGCCCCGCTTCCCGGTCCCGGGGACGCCGCCACCCCGGATGCTAGACCTGACCGGCCCGGCCGGGAAGAGCCGCCGGGAGCTGGCTTCCGGCGGGCGCGGGGCGCACCATAGGAGCTGACCAGGCCTGCACACGGCGGGAGCAGCGATGGCCGAGGTGACGATCACCACCGCGAACGGGCAGATGCCGGCCTACCTGGCCACCCCGGCCGGGGACGGCCCGTGGCCGGGCGTGGTGGTGATCCATGACTTCGCCGGGATGACCCACGACCTGCGCAACCAGGCGGACTGGCTGGCCAGCGAGGGCTTCCTGGCCGCCGCCCCGGACCTGTACTACTGGGGCAGCCGGCTGCGCTGCCTGTGGACGATCATGCGCGAGGTGACCGCCGGGAAAGGCCGCACCGTTGCCGACATCGACGCGGCCCGTGACTGGCTGGCCGCCCGCGAGGACTGCACCGGCCGGATCGGCGTGATCGGCTTCTGCATGGGCGGCGGCTACGCGCTCGCGCTGGCCACCGGCCACGGGTACGCGGCATCCAGCACCAACTACGGCGGCTGCCCCGGCGACGCCGAACGCGCCCTGACCGGGGCCTGCCCGGTGGTCGGCAGTTACGGCGGCAGGGACCGCTCCCCGCTGGGCGCCCGCGCCGCGCCGCGCCTGGAGAGCGCCCTCTCCGCACTCGGCGTCGACCATGACATCAAGGTCTATCCCGAAGCCTCGCACGGGTTCATCAACGACCACGACCCCGCCGACCAGACACCGCTGCTGGTGCTGCTCGCCAAGGTCTCCGGCACCCGCTACCACGAGCCCTCCGCCCGCGACGCCCACCAGCGCATCGCCGCCTTCTTCCGCCGCCACCTGGCCACCTGACCGCGGGCCGACCCGGCCCGGAGCGCAGCGGTGCCGCCATCGCGCCAGGCAGGCCGCTGACCTGGGCTGGCGTCCCGCGGTCAGCCCGCGTGCCCGGCGAAGCCCTCCCGGAGCCTGAACTTCTGTATCTTTCCGGACGGCGTCAGCGGGAATGCGTCCACGAAGACCCAGTGCAGGGGTGTCTTGTAGGGAGCCAGCTTCTCGCGGCAGTGTGCCCGCAGCTCGCCCGGGGTTGGCGCGGGCTGGCCGGGTGCCGGGCGGACGAACGCGGCCACCACCTCGCCCCAGTCCGGGTCCGGCACCCCGACGACCGCCGCCTCGGCGACCCCCGGATGGGCGAACAGGACGTCCTCGATCTCACGCGGGTAGATGTTCTCGCCACCCCGGATGATCATGTCCTTGATCCGGCCCTCGATGCGCAGGTAGCCGCGCGCGTCGACAGAGGCAAGATCACCGGTGTGATACCAGCCGTCCGCGTCGATGGCCCCGGCTGTCGCCTCGGGAGCGTCGTGGTAGCCGCGCATGACCATGTATCCGCGGGCGCACAGCTCGCCCACCTCGCCTGCTGGCGCGAGTTCGGCGGTGACGGGGTCGATGATCTGGATCTCGGTCTGCGGCAGCGGGGTGCCCAGCGTCCCGGCCCGGTCGCCGGCCTCGTCGTCCAGCTTGACCTGGGTGAGCAGCGGAGAGCATTCGGTGGTGCCGAAGACGATGCTGAACCGGACGCCCAGCTGGTCCTCGACCCGGCGGACCAGGCTGGCCGGAACCGGCGAGCCGCCGGACACCGCGACCCGCAGGCTGGACAGGTCACGCCGGCCGTAATCGGCATGCTCCAGCATCGCGATCATCATCGTCGGCACGCCACCGAACACCGCTGCCCGCTCGGTCTCGCACAGCTCGAGCACCAGGGCCGGGTCGAAGGCGAGTACCGGGACGTGCACGGCCTGGCACTGCACCGCGCCGAGAACTCCCATCGCGCAGCCCGCCGTGTGGAACAGCGGCATCGGGTTCACGTACACCTCACCGGCCCGCAGCCCGATCCGCTCGGCGTAGAACCGGGCGTTGTTGGTCAGGCCGCGGTGGTGCAGCTCGGCGCCCTTCGGGAACCCGGTCGTCCCGGAGGTGTACTGGATCTGCACCAGATCATCGGGCCCGACCTCGGGCAGCGCGGCGCCGGCGGGCGCGCTGGCGAGGAAGTCCGCCCAGTCGGTGAGGAACACCACCTCCCGCAGCCCGGGAACCTCGGGCCGGATCTCCTCGAGGTACTTCGCCATCGGGCTGCGGAACTCCGGAACAAGGAACAGGCCTGCCGCGCCCGACTGGTTGAGCACGTAGGCGAGCTCAGCCGGGCGGTAGGCCGGGTTGACCGTGACGAGCACCAGGCCCGCCAGCGCGGCGGCGTACTCCAGGATGACCCACTCCGGCAGGTTGGGCGCCCACACGGCGACCCGCTCGCCCGGCGCGAACCTGGCCGCCAGCGCCCGGGCCGCCTGCTCGGCGTCCGCCAGCAGCTCGGCGTGGGTCCACCGGCGCCGCGCCGCCGGGTCGGGCAGCCCGGCCACCATGGCCGCTGCGTCCGGCGCGGCGGCGGCCGCCGCCCGCAGCACCCCGCCGACCGTGGTCTCCAGCACCGGCACCGAGGTATCCGCCGGGCAGTACGACATCGTAAGCTCCGCCATGCCACCCTCCTGCCCCGGCAGCCAGCCGCGCCGCGACCGGGCTTCCGGCGGTCCATTCACCGGTTGCCGACGACGAGGCTAACCAGGCAGGACGGCACCAGGCAATGGCGACGCCAGCACGGGCGGGGCGCCGGGCCCACGGTCTCCGGCCCGCCGGCCGGGCCGCCGCCAGTCACTCCCCATCGAGTTCGGCGCTGGACGGTACCGGGCCGCCGCCATCGGGGATCGGGCGGCCGGAGTCCCGCCAGCGCACCGCGGCCGGGAAGCCGTGCTGCCCGGCGAACTCCTGGAACCAGCGTCCTTCCGGGGAATGCCGCGCAATGCCGTCGAAGAGAGTGGCCAGGACCTGGGTGCCATGCAGGCCCATGTTGTCGTAAGCCTGGTTGATCATCAGCTTCTGCATGATCAGCTGGTTCACCGGCACCCCGGCGATGCGGTCGGCCAGCGCCTCCACCGCGCCATCCAGCTCACCGGCCGGGACGGCCTGCAGCACCAGGCCCCACGCGGCGGCGGTCGTGCCGTCGATGGTGTCGCCGGTCAGCAGCATCCGCTTGGCCCGCTCGGCACCGAGCCGGTAGACCCACATCGCGGTGGTCGGGCAGCCCCACACCCGGGCCGGCATGTAGCCGATCTGGGCGTCCTCGGCCATGACGACCAGATCGCAGGAAAGAGCGATGTCGCTGCCACCCGCCACCGCATAGCCGTGCACCTTCGCGATGGTCGGCTTCAGCGATCGCCACAGGCTGAAGAAATCGTCTGTGGTGCGCTTCATCAGCTGGTAGTCCCTGACCGGATCCCACACCGGCGGCTGGGTCAGATCGCCCTGCTCGGCATACTGCCTGAGGTCGTACCCGGAGCTGAACGCGCGCCCGGCGCCCTGCAGCACCACCACGTGGACCTGCGGATCGTCGTTCGCCCGGTCAACCAGCTCCCTCAGCCGGCCCGCCATCTCGCCGGTGATCGCGTTCAGCCGGTCCGGCCGGTTCAGGGTCAGGTAGGCCTTACGCTCCCGGACCTCGTAGCCCACGACATCGCTCACGGTCACTCCCTCCACCGACGGAACATTCTGCAACACCCGCACCCACCCGCTACCAATGCGCGCGGGGGGCCGCTTCGACAGCCCCGCCCAGATCATCGCCCGCACGGCAGCCCGGGACCTGCAACTGCATGGCGTCCGGATCCCGGCCGGGTCGCGGATCTTGCTGCTCGCCGGGTCGGCCAGCAGAGATGGCCAGGCGTTCCCCAGCCCGGATCGTTACGACCTCAGACGTGACACCGGCAAGCACATCAACTTCGGCAGCGGCCGGCATTTCTGCCTCGGCGCGGCCCTGGGCGGCTCGAGGCCAGGGTCATGCTTGAACAGCTTGTGCGGCGAGTAAAACCCAGCTACGAGATAGACCCAGACCAGATCAGCCGGACGCACTCAGTCAACGTCCGCGGGTTCGCCACGCTGCCCACGTCCGTCACCCCTTGCTGATGTCCGGGTCAGCTGCAGCGGGCCGGCCTCAGCTGGACCCGGCCGCCTGACCGCGGGGCGGCCGGTGACCCTGGGCCCGGCTCAGAGGCCGGCTGCGCCGTCGATGGCCTCGCGGAGCAGGTCGGCGTGCCCGTTGTGGCGCGCGTACTCCTCCACGAGGTGCTGCCACATCCACCGCACCGAGATGGCCTTCTCCCGGAACATGAAGGTGTCGTCCAGTTCCGCGCCCGCCAGCGCGGCATCGACGGCCCGGCACTCGGCCCGGTAGCACTCGAAGTCCTCCTCGGCACCGGCCGGGTCTGCCTCGGCGAAGTCCGCGTCCGGGGTATCGGGGCGGTAGTACAGGTCGGGTACCTGTTCACCGCGGAAGGTCTGCCTGACCCACCCGCGCTCGGTGTCGCTCATGTGCCGGACCAGGCCGAGCAGGGAGAGGTTCGACGGCGGCACGGCGCGCCTGGCCAGCCGCACGGCATCCAGCCCCGCGCATTTGCGCAGCAGGGTGGCCCGGTGCCAGTCCAGCCAGTCGCGGAGCATCTCCCGCTCGGGTTCGTTGCGGCGCGCCGGATAGCCCTCCGAACGCTCGACGTCAGGTGCGACCCAGGGCACGGGCGCAGCCTATGCCTGGGCTTGTCCCGGACGCCAGCGAGTTCCCGCCCGGCCGGCCTAGGCTCACATCATGCGCGCGATCACCTGGATCAAAGAGCGCGGCGCCGAATTCGCGGAGGTCACCCTGGGCGCCACCTCGCTGCAGGCGGCCGGTGTGGCAGTCAGCGGCGACCCGCTCCCTTACCGCCTGGACTACGAACTGGAGTGCGCTGACAGTTTGATCACGCGCAGGCTTAGCGTCCGGACACAGGGCGCGAACTGGAGCCGCCGCCTGGTGCTTTCGCGCGATCCGCGGGGCGAGTGGGGCGTGCAGACAAGCGCCGACGGCGACGCGGGCCTGCCGCCACCGGGCGGCGACCCCGCGACGTTCGCCGGCGCGCTCGACTGCGACCTGGGCGAGTGCCCGCTGACGAACACAATGCCGGTCTTGCGGCACGGCCTGCTGCGCGGCGGTGCCCCACACGACTTCGTCATGGCCTGGGTAAGCGTTCCGGACCTGGCGGTACGCCAGTCCGCGCAGCGATACACCTTCCTGGGCCCGCCAGCGGTCACGGCCGGCCTGCCAGCAGGATCCGCGGTCATCCGCTACGAAAGCGAGAACTTCCGCGCCGACGTCGCCTTCGACAACGACGGCATCGTCGCCGACTATCCCGGCCTTGCCCGCCGGGCCTGAGCCGGCCGCATGCTGCATGCGCGATAACAGCCTTGGTGAGCGGGCTCCAGGCAGACAATCCTGCCGCCGAGCCACCGTTGGCATCCGGCAGGGACCAACGGACCTGGCGGGCCAGGCCCCGGCCGCGGGAGCGTGGAAGCAGGCGCCCGGGCGAGCGCTGTCTCGCTGGCCGGGCGGGTTGAAAGGAGGCGGCGATGCGCCTCACCTGGAGAGACGGACTGGCCACCCTGCTGGTGGCTGCGGCGGCTGTGCTCTACGGCCTGTGGGCCGCAAGCGCTTTGATGCCGGGGGTGTCCACCCGGTGGATGACGGTGATTGCCTTCGCGCTGGGCATGGCGGCCTGCACCGTCAATCAGCGCCAGCTGGCCGAGGTGTATGGGCCCACCCGGCAGGGCCCGCGCCCGTCCGGCCTCTACATCGCCCTGGCAACCGCCCTCGGCATCCTGATGCTGGTGGCGGGCATACTCGCGTTCGTGCTGGCGAGTGAGGCGATGCTCACGACCCTGGTGGCCGCGACGGTGGCGCTGTGGCTGCTCGCCACCGGCCGGCACCTGCTGACCGGCCGCCGCCTGCACCTGCGCGCCCACCCCGGCATGCGCTGAAGACTGCACACCAGCAATGCCTTTCCCTCACGTTCTTTTGCAGCCAAAGGTACACGCCGGGGTCACTGGGACGGGAAGTCAGTAATGTCCTGGTTATCCTTTTCATCCGCTCATGGACCTCAGTCCATTGCTGTCATGGCATTCGTCCCTGCGCTGGTTCAGCGACATCTCCATAACGTCCAAGAAGATAGGGGTGGACTGTGTTTTGGGGGGCGGGACCATGGCTGTGACAACCGGCCAGTGGCAGCTGACATCTGCGGAGAACGAACTGATCGACGCGGCTGCCGACGACACCGAAGCTGACCTGCGGGAGCGTGCAGGCAGGCAGCAAGGCGTGATCCGAGCCGAAATCCTGAGAGACCTGATCACAGGGGCGAATCCGCAATGGCCGGTCAGGGACCGCATCCGCATAGCCGGCGCCCGGATCCACGGTCCGCTTGATCTGGCAGGCGCCGATTTGGCATGCGCCCTGCATTTCACCGACTGCGTGTTCGAGGACCGGGTGGACCTGCGGCTGGCCCGGACCCGCAGGCCAGTGGAATGGGAGGGCGGCCAGACAGCCGCAATTGTCGCTGACGAGTTCGAGACCGATGCCGATCTCATCATCCAGAACGTCACGGTCACTGGTCTCATCTCCCTGCACTGGGCCAGTGTGCGCGGGGATCTGCGGCTTACCGGCAGTCACCTGGTCGCGGCCGGTGAGCAAGTGTTCTACGGCAAAGACCTGCGGGTGGGTGGCTCTCTCTTCCTGGATGGGGAGGACTTCCGGGCGCAGGGTGAGGTGTGCCTGCGGTCGGCACACGTCGAGGGCCAGATCGACTGCAGGCATGCCCGCTTCAGCAACCCGCTGGGCTGTGCGATCAACGCAGACCATCTGGTGGCGGACGGGGAATTGCTATGCGAGGAGGACTTCCGCGCCGTCGGCGAAGTCTGCCTGCAGTGGGCGAAGCTGCGGCGCCTGCGGGCGACCGGTGGCAGCTTCCGCAGTTCCACCACCTACGCGCTCCATGCGGACGCGCTTCACGCCGAGGCGGGCATCTATCTGGACCGCGGGTTCCACGCCACCGCCACGGTGCGGCTGGTCGGCGCGAACATCACCGGGGAGTTGTGCTGTACCGGGGGTTTCTTCGACAATCCCAGCGGCCGGGCGCTGGACGCCGAACGGATCGGCGCCGAGGACGTGTACCTCGACCGGGGTTTCCGGGCGCACGGTGATGTCCGCTTCAATGACGCCGAGGTCACACGGCAGTTCAATGCCAGCGGCGGTGAGTTCCGCAACGAGCGGCGCGGTGAAAACCAATACGCGCTGGACTGCGATGGCCTGCGCTGCGACGCCGACGTGTTCCTCAACGACGGGTTCAACGCCACCGGCACGGTGAGTCTGCGGGGGGCCCAGATCAAGACCGAGCTGAACTGCACCGCCGCATCGTTCACCAAGGCCGATGGCCTCGCCCTGTTCGCGGACGGCCTGACCACCCCGGGCATGGTCTTCCTGGACCGGGACTTCCGGGCAGACGGCGAAGTCCGCTTCGCCCGGGCAACGATCGGCCGCCAGCTCGTGTGCACCGGTAGCGCATTCAGCAATCAGAACGGCACCGCACTCGATATCAGCGGCCTGGTGACGCCCGGTGACGTGCTGCTGAACGAAGGCTTCCAGGCTACTGGCGAGGTGCGGATGCACGGCGCTGACATCACCCGCGACCTGGACTTCACCGGTGCACGGCTGAATGGGCCGAAAGGGCTCACCGCCCGGGGAGTACACGTCGGCGGCCGCCTTATATGGAAGATGGATAACCCACCCGAAGGACCAGTAGACCTTTCCCTGGCCAGCATCAGCCGGCTGGACGACACCTGGCGGAGTTGGCCCTCAGGCAATTACACCCTGGCCGGGCTGACCTACGGGATCACCGCCGATGGCGACATGACAGTGGACCAGCGCATCAAGTGGCTGCGCGCGACAAAGACCTACACTGCGGACGCTTATCAGCAGCTTGTCCAGTCTCACTTGCTCAGCGGCGACCAGAAGAGCGCAGACCGCGTCGCTATCGCAAGCCAGCGGGACCTGCGCAAACGGGGCGAGCTCAGACGGCTTTCGCGATGGTGGAACACGTTCGTCGATGTGTTCGTGGGCTACGGCTACAAGCTGCACCGGCCATTCATCGCTCTCCTTATCGCTGGGGTAATCGGAGGGTTTATTTTCTGGGCCGCTCAACACGCTGGGCTAATTGTCTCCACCGGCAGACCTCACACATCGGCTCTGAAGGCACCTCCGGCTGCCTATCCGGCCTTCTATCCCTTCCCATACGCTTTCCAGCTCCTGATCCCTGGCCTCGACCTCCGCGAGACATCCAACTGGCTCCCGGACGCGACGAAATCAGGGGGCGTGCTCCTCATGACACTTATCTGGCTGATGATCATATTCGGCTGGGTACTGGCAACCGCCGTCGCAGCGGGCATCACGCGGGTTTTCCGTCGGCGGTGACTGGCTGGAGACGGCCGGAGGCCGGTAGGACATGGCGATGATGGCGCCCGGTCAGGCTGAGTGAGCGCTTGGATCTCCCTCAAGCTGGTGCTTCAGCCCGGTCCAGATCCTGCGCTCCATGCGGCTGCCGAGGGGCCCGGACAGCGGGCCGAGCATGCGCAGCCAGCCTTTGGGCCGAACCTGCCAGTCCCAGCGCATGACCGTGTCCTGGCCGTCGGCGGCGAAGGTCAGTGTCCCGGAGGTCTCCATCATCGAGCTGGCCGTGCGCGATCCGAGCCGGTGCGGGCGCTCGAACTCGGTCAGCTCGACGAGCATCTCCATGCCTGCCTTTCCCATGCGTGCGCGGAACCGCGTGCCCAGCCCGATAGGCGGCGGGGTAAGCAGTTCCACGCCGGTCATGGCCGGGTTGAACGATGGCTCGTTGCGCGAGTCAGCGACTGTGTCGAATACCCGCCCGACGGGCGCTGCGATGCGGATATGACCGGTGATGTGAGCCATTACCCCACGGTACTGGTGCCCGCTGTCCCGGGTCCGCATCGCCTGCAGGCGCGTCCTTACAGCGCCTTGCCGCGCTGGCTCACGCCCGCCGGACGCTGCCAGCTGCCGCGATTGGTGCTTGCGTATGCCCGTCAGCCGTCTGGCCAGACTGCCAAGGCGCGGTAGGCATAGCCATCCTGCAAGAAGCCAGGCTGCTCGAAAGTGAAGTTCACGCGCTGGCCGGTCGTGAGCTGCCGGTATCCAGCCATGTGGATGTCAGCGAAGTGGACGAAGCAGCCGCCTGGAACCTCAGGCGCTTCGATCACGCCCCAGCCTTCATCAGCGTCGAACCACGTGACCACGCCCGCCACCTGCTCCGCGTACGCGGGAGACTTCTTCACCACGGGGTGATTGTGTCACCGGTCGTTGCCACGTACGTCGTAGCCGCACCCGCTCATGCACAGCAAGTCAGCGCCAAGGACGCGCGCATCTGCCGCAGTGACGATCATGTGATTCTGGTGAGTTCCATGATCCAGTTGACTTGCCAGGTGAGTCCGTTGTCCCAGGAGAATGCCTGCTCCCAGCGTGCCGTGGCCGGTGTCTCGTTCGTCCACTCAAAGCGCACCTTCACCGGCCGGTCGTTGAGCGTGTCGTCGCAGAAGAACGTGCCGCGGCCGTGTGCCCAGCAGCCTTCGACTGGAGGGTCGAGGTGGCCAGGCCGCCGGCTGGAGGCCCACCAGATCCGCCAGACGTTGCGCTGCGGGTCGAATTGCCGCAGGGTGAGGCCCTCGAACGGGTCACCGCCAGCAGGGGCGTCGGCCCAGATCCGGTCTGTGTGGCCGAACCCGCCGAAAATGGGCTCGGCGTGCGCGATAGCACCGAACGTCACCCATTGCGTGCAGCCGGGATCGGCGACGTCAGCCAGCTTGCGGTTATCGACCTGCCAGCGGCCGAAGATGAAGTCGAAGTCGTGGCGGCCATCCGCATGGCCGGCTGCTGCGGCGATGCCGCTCAAGGCCAGTTCCTCTCACTCTGCTGCGGTCACAAGGCTGTGGTCCTGCTGAGCGCATCATGGCGAACGGGACCGACAATCAGCCGACCGTCAACGACCACGAGCACCCGGGCGGACCAAGGCGCTGCCCCCGGCCGTCCGCTTCCGCCGCGACGCGGACTATTGGATGGGCTACGCCCGCTCAGGCCCGGCAGCTGGTGCGCGCCAGCTGCCGGCGGCGCGTGGTGTTGCGTCAGTCACCCGCCCGCTAGACCAGGTCGTCTAGATCCCCGGTCGCCTGCGCGCCGCCCGGGCGGCCCCCCCGCCGGCTTGACGGCCTGCCCGTTAAAGCGATATCACTTTTAGGGCAGATCGGGTGGCCGGCGTCGCAGCCGGCGGGAGGGCGATCCGGTGCACGCACTGCATGACGACCAGGACCGGGGGCTGCGGCCATGACCGGTGTGCTGGAGCTCGGCAACCTGACCCGCCGGTTCGGCAGCGTGACGGCTCTGGACGATCTGAGCTTCAGCGTCCCGGCCGGGCATGTGGTGGGCTTCCTCGGGCCGAACGGCGCCGGCAAGACCACCACCATGCGGGCCATCTTCGGCCTGACCGACCTCGATGCCGGCTCGGTGCGGTGGCAGGGCGCCCCGGTCGGGGCGGAGCAGCGGCGCCGCTTCGGCTACATGCCGGAGGAACGGGGCCTGTACCCGACCATGAAGGTGGCCGAGCAGATCGAGTACATCGGGCGGCTGCACGGGATGGACGCGTCCGCGGCCGCCTCCGCCACTGCCCGCTGGCTCGACCGGCTTGCGGTGGCGGACCGGGCGGCCAGCAAGGTCGCGGCGCTGTCGCACGGCAACCAGCAGCGGGTGCAGCTGGCGGCGGCGCTCGTGCACGACCCCGAGGTGCTGGTGCTCGACGAGCCGCTGGCCGGCCTGGACCCCACCGGGATCGACGCCATCGGCGAGGTCCTCGTGGAGCGGGCGCACGCGGGGTGCTGCGTGCTGTTCTCCAGCCATCAGCTCGACCAGGTCGAGGACCTGTGTGAGTCGGTGGCCATCATCGACCACGGCCGGCTGGTGGCGAGCGGGACGGTCGACGAGCTGGCCACCAGCGGGGCCCGGCGGCTCGCGGTCCGGGTCGAGGGAGACCGCCAGGGAACCTGGGCGCGCACCGTCCCCGGCGTCACGGTGTCGGAGCTGGACGGCGGTGAGGTCAGGCTCGTCCTCCACGAGGACGCCGACAGCGACGTGGTGCTGGACGCGGCGCGGTCCGCCGGCCGCGTGACCACGTTCGTCTTCGAACGCCGGCGGCTGTCCGAAGTCTTCCGGGAGGCGGTGAGCCGGTGAAGGCTCTGCCCATAGTCATCGCCGCCCTGGCGGTGACGGCCATCATCCGGCTCGGGCTGCGCCGCCGGGGCACGGGCACATCGCCGCGGGCAGGCGTGCCGGTGGCGTGGCTGCGCGGCCGGGGGCTCCTCGGCGACACCGGCCTGGTGGCCGGGCGGGAGATCCGGGAGCGGGTGCGGGGGCGGGTGTTCCGGGTCGTGACGGTCATCCTGTTCGCCGCGGTGGCGGCCGCCGTCGTCATCCCCACCCTGAACGCCGGGGCGGCCACGGTCCAGCGGGTGGGCGTGGTGGCCGGCTCGGCGCCGCTCGAGGCCGAGCTGCGCGGTCTGGCCAGGAGCGCGGGGCTGTCCGTGACGCTCGTCAGTGAGCCGGGCC
>JBLMWU010000022.1:0-8209 GCA_050257395.1 Gemmatimonadota bacterium
TGCAAGAACCCGACCACCTGCCCGCTGGCCTGCAGACCCGGCACATACCCATTCAGGTAGATCCGGTCCAGGCAGTCGATGTCCAGCACGGCGTGCCCGTCGAGGATGTCCGCCAGCGTCACGGCCGCTTCACCCCACCCACCTCCCAGCACCACGGCTACGGAGGTGATGATGGACCAGCCCACACGGTCACGCCTGCCAAACCACGCGACTCGGCGGTCTGAGGCGGAGCCTCGCTAGGCTTCAGGCAGTAACGCTTTCGCCATATCGCGCGGATCTCCCGGCACGCCACCCCGTACGCCTGGGCGTAAGCTGCCAGGTTTCCTGGCAAGCTATTTTCCCATGCATCCTTTCGGACTCCGGTTAGCCATCAGATCCAGAGACAATCTCCTCTCGTCTCTGCCCGCTGCGCGGGCGATACAACAGTGCGCCTCATGGCGCACCGACTACTACGAGCACTGTGCCGCCCTGGGGTTCGCGCCCGGTAGGCGATCCCACGTTCGTCTCTGCCATACGTGTCGAGCGTGACGTAGGCGCCCCACTCATCTCCTTCAATGCCCTCCCTGGGCATCGCTCCGTTCCCCGGAGGCTTGCGGCAAGTACCTCCTACACCTCACCGCAGGGGCGGCGCCGGTTTCAGGCGTCTTTCCGGCGGGCGTCGTTTTGCGCCTTCTGGAGATTAGGCCGAAGTTGCCGTAGCTCTCTGTAGGCGTCGCATCCTGATCTGCGGATTCGGTGGGATCTGCGCTCAGATCGTAGTCAGAATTTCTGGCGTGCCGCCATGGGTTTTGCCAGGAGGTGCTGGTATTATCTGGCCATGACGCGCGCGATGGGGAGAGTTCACGTAGTCAGAGTTAAGAAGACCGGCTACGTGGACAGGCAGGGCCGCCGCCGGGACTACTCCTCGGCCTACCTGCGCCGCACCTACCGCGACGAGGGCAAGGTCAAGAACGAGACCGTGGCCAACCTGTCCGCGTTGCCGGACCACGTCATCGACTTGATCGACGCCGGGCTGAAGGGGCGGCAGCTGGTCCCCGCTGCCGAGGCGGTCACCATCACCCGGTCGCTGCCGCACGGCCATGTCGCCGCCGTGCATGCCATGGCCAAGCAGCTGGGCCTGCCGGGCCTGCTCGGCCCGCCCGGCCGGCAGCGGGACCTGGCCCTGGCCATGGTCATCTCCCGGGTCGCCGCCCCGGCCTCGAAGCTGTCCACCTTGACCTGGTGGGCCGATGTCACCCTGGGCGCCGACCTGGGCGTCGCCGCAGCATCCACCGATGATATCTACGCCGCGATGGGCTGGCTGGCCAGCAGGCAGGAGGCGATCGAGGCGGAACTGGCCCGCCGTCACCTGGCCCCCGCGGCCAACCCGGCGCGGATGGCGCTGTTCGACCTGTCCAGCTCGTGGATGGAAGGCTCGCAGTGCCCGCTGGCCGCCCGCGGGTACTCCCGGGACGGCAAGAAAGGAAAACTGCAGATCGAGTACGGGCTGCTCACCGACCCGGCCGGCCGCCCGGTCGCGGTCCGGGTCTTCCCCGGCAACGTCGGCGACCCCAGCGCGTTCACCGAGATCGTCCAGGTGGTGCGGGACACGTTCGGCCTGGCCAAGATGGTCATGGTCGGCGACCGCGGCGTGATCACCAGCGCCCGGATCCAGGCCCTGAACCAGCTGGAGGACGGCATGCAGCGGCCGGACGTCTACGGGTGGATCACCGCGCTGCGCGCCCCCGCCATCCGCAAGCTGATGGCCGACGACGGCCCGCTGCAGCTGTCCCTGTCCGGCCAGCAGGACCTGGCCGAGATAACCTCCGATGACTTCCCCGGCGAGCGGCTGGTCGCCTGCCGGAACCCGGTGCTGGCCGCCGAACGGGCCCGCAAGCGGGAGGACCTGCTGGCCGCCACCGACAAGCTGCTGGCGCCCATCATCTCCCGCGTCCAGGCCGGCCGACTGGCCGGCGCCGGGCCGATCGGGGTTGAGGTGGGCAAGGTGATCAGCAAGTACGAGACCGGCAAGCACTTCGACGTCACCATCACCGTTGACAGCCTCACCGTGCAACGACGGCAGGACCAGATCGACGGCGAGGCCGCCCTGGACGGGTTCTACGTGCTGCGCACCCCCCTCCCCGCCAGCGAACTGGACGCCCCCGGCGTGGTCACCGCCTACAAAAACCTCAAATACGCCGGGCGGGACTTCCGGCACATCAAATCCGATGACCTGGACCTGCGGCCCGTTTGGCACCGGCTCGAAGAACGCGTCAAGGCCCACGTGCTGATCTGCATGCTCGCCTGCTACCTGACCTGGCATCTGCGCCGCGCCTGGGCGCCGCTGACCTTCACCGACGAGAATCCGCCCGCCCCGGCCAACCCCGTCGCACCCGCCCGCCGCTCCGCCCGGGCGCAGGCCAAAGCCTCTTGCCAGCGCGACCCGGCCGGCCGCCCCTACCGCAGCTTCCGCGGCCTGCTCGACCACCTGGCCACCCTGACCCGCAACCAGATCCGGTTCTCCGGCACCCAGATCACCGTCCCAATGCTGGCCGAGCCCACCAGCGCCCAGCGCGAGGCCTTCGACCTCATCGGCGCCGCGATCCCACTCATCTTGAAGTAGCCAGAACAAACCCCGGCCAACCCATTAAAACACCAGGTCAGACCCGGAATCGCCTAACAAACCGGCCGTAACTTCGGATTAGGGTTCAGCCAATCCAGGTTTCGCCATATCACGCGGGGCCGCCCAGCGCACCGCCCCATACGCCTGGGCGCGGGCCGGTGGTTTCCTGGCATGCTATTGTCCCCTTTTCCCTTTCGGGTCTGGGTAAGCCATCAGGCCCAGGGACACATATCACCTCCATTCCCTCCCCGCTGCGCGGGGGATACAGCAGAGCGCCTCGTGGCGCAGAGAGGTCCACGATCTGGGTTGCCTGCGGGAAGTGCCGCGTGGCGAGGTTCCAGATCCAGGCCGCGCCGTCACCGGGGAACACCAGCTGGCGGATGCGCTCCGCGCCGCGGCGGCGCGCTTCGGCGGCCATCAGCACCCCGAAGTGCGCGGCGGGTTCGAAAGTGATCAGGTAGGACGACGAGCGGGGGTCACGCACCGGCCGGCCTTTCTCGTCGGCTGCCGTCTGGGTGAACACGCAGCACAGCTTGACCTCGCGGGTCCGGGCTGTGCCGTCGGCGCCCTTGCCGTCCCGGCCTTCGGTCTCGGCGGCGATGACCGGCACGCCGGTGCCATCGACGCAGATGTACAGCATGTCCGGCAGCGGGCGAGCCTGCGGCAGAAAGATGACCTGGCGGGCCGTGATCGCGGCGGCCTCGGCTTCGATGGCCTGCGCGGCCGCCTGGCCGCCGGCCTCGGCGCGGCTGCGGGCACGCTCGCTGGTCAGCGTGATCCCGGCCAGTTCGCCCACCAGCTTGGCGGTGGCGGTGAACGGCAGCGCGGCGGCGGCCCGGCCGGTCATCTTGGCCAGTCCCGGCGACATGGTGTCCCCGGCCACCCCCAGGTCGCGGTCGCGGGGCGCGAACCCGTGCCCGCACGCGGAACAGTGATACCACGCCCGGCGCAGCGTGACCGGGCCGGGCACGGTGCCGATGGTCTTTTCCCGGTAGGACTCGAACTCGGCCTGGTGACCGGCGGCGCACCCTGCGCGCGGGCCGCGGTAGCCGGGATCGGCGGCCAGCAGCGGCTCCAGCACCGCCCGGCCCAGTTCCACACCGCCGCGCGGATCGCCAGCTCGGCCCGCTCCAGGCCGGTCCCGCCCGCCAGCGACGTAGCCGCCGAAGCGGCCAGCCGCCCTACCTCTGCGGCGGTCTCCGCCTAGAGCTGCGTGACGAGCTGCCCGAAGAGCCCCTTTTTTGCCCCTCCGGGTCAGGGGCCTGTCCGGCTTGCGCCGGCACCGGCCGGGCCTCGCAGATCGCCTCGCTCACCTCCGTGATCTCCTCGGCCAGCGCCGCGAACTGCTGATAGTTCTCCAGCTCGGCCCGCACCTTGCCCAGCTCCTCCGCGCGCAGCTGCCGGCCGATGGTGCCCCGGCCCGCCACCGTGCGGGTCCACAGCCACCGCGGCCCGTGCCCCCGGCTGCCCGGCTCGGCACAGCGCCGGCACGACGGCTTGCCGCACCGCCGCCAGTTCTCGCTGATGCTGCCCCGGCGGAAGTCACCAACCGCGGCCAGCCGCTCGAACAGCCGGGCCCGCCGGGCCTCCAGCTCGGCCAGCAGGGGCACGGTCACCAGCACCTCCCAGTCTGATTGTTTGATCCACAACCAGACTAGACGGTGACCTGCCCAGACTCCAAGCACCTAAAACGGCGTGTCACACCCCCGGATCCCGCCCCAACCTCACCCGCCGCAGAGACTGAGCAGCTTCGGTCAGACGGCGGGCCCGGCCTTCACGTTGCCCTCAGTGCATCGGTGGGCGGGAGCCATGACCGCCAGCAGCAACGCCGGCGCCCCAAGAGCGGGCACACGGACGGCTCCGGCTACGCCGACGTCTACCTGCACGGCCCCTGTACGGGCACGTAGACGTCGGCGTAGCCGGAGCCGCGTCGTGCTCGGCGACCGCAAGCGGATGCGGAACGTGCCCGAATCCGGGTGGCGGACTCGCTAGATGCCGGAGCAGCCCCCTCCTGACTGCTCCGGCATCTGCTGGTACATGTACTGCGTGATCTTCCAGTGGCCCCCGTGCGTTCCAGAACGAACAGCTGTCGGAGACGCGCTGGTTGCGTCTCGCCGGTAGCGCGGATCGTGATCGTTCCCTGGCTTGTTGCCCTGACTGCCGCGAGGTCGCCTTTGACGGTGATGCCGTCGAATCGGAACGTAAAGTCCAGGCGCATGTCTCGAAAGCGGCGTCGTATGTGGCCGTAAGCTGCTGACTCCCTACGACGGTTTCGAGCTCGGGCTGCATGACGGCGGCGTTGCCGGTGTACTGGCTGACGACGTCGGCCACATCGGCCGCCGCCAGCCGGTCGCCATAGGCCTCAGTCACCGCACGCACGGCAGCTACGTCGTCACTGATGGCGCTGGCGGCCCAGCTCGCCACCCGGCTTTCCAGGTCGGCGCCCTCCAGGTCGGAGCCGATCATGCCACCACCTCGGCGAGCACCTGCTGGGTGGTGAGCTCGTGCCCGTGGGCGCTGCGCGCGTGCTCGCGGATGGCGGCGACAAGTTGGCCGAACTGGTCGTCGCTGGCGACCCGGAACTCAACCCCGCAGGGGCAGCGGCCGACGTGCCCGGCTAGTGCACGTCCGGTGAAAGCGAGGTCAAGCGCGACGCACGGCTCGTCCCCCTCCACCCAGGCGTCGTGACCGGCCGACACCACGTGCGCGTCACCCGGGCCGAAGTCGTATTCGCGGCCGTCGTCCATGCGGGCGTGGAGCCGGCCGGAGATGATGTAGCCGGTGTGGGCCACCTGGCAGGCTTCCGTGCCGACGACCGGCTTGACGTCGGTCGACCACTTCCAACCGGGCTGATACACAGTGCGGGCGATCGTGACGCCGGGCAGGTTGACCACGTTGAGCGAGGCGTGTTCGAACGCGTGCCGCTCATCGGGCGTCTCGATGTTCTTGACTGCCACGATTAGTTTCGTAGCTTCGAGCATCCGGTGTTGCCTTCCCTTGGCCTGGCTTGCCAGGCCAGCATGCAAGCCGGCCGCCTGCCGTCACATCGGGAACAACACGTAGATGCCAGCCGGGACTACGTAGTGGCCGAGGGAGGAAACGCCCGCTGAGAGTCGCGGGCTGCGGCCTGTGATGCGGCCGCCACCAGGCCGGTTCGGGAGCGAGCGCCGGTCTTGCGCAGCAGGCTCTCGACGTGCTTCTCCACGGTCCGTGGCGACAGATGCAGCCGCGCTGCGATCTGCTTGTTGGCCAGCCCGCCGGCGACGAGGCGCAGCACGTCGGCCTCCCTGGCGGTGATTCCCGCCGCCACCCAGGGATTGGGCTGCGACTCCTTGAGCAGTTCGCGGCAGCGCTCGGCCAGGCGGGGCAGGTCCCGGCGATCAAATCCTGCCTCGGCCTCGGCCAGCCAGCGAAGCGGGTCGCCCCATCCGTCGGCGAGAGCAGCGGGGGCGGCGCAGAACCTCGCCAGCTCACCCCAGGCCTCGCAGTTCGTGAAGCCAACGTCGCTGGCCGCCGCCAGTTCGTTGGCCCGCTGCCGCTGCCCGGCTCGCCCGGCCAGAACCGCCTCGGCATAGCCGATAAGGCTCCGGTTGTGGCGGATGGCGCCGACGCCCAGCCGGCGGGCCTCCTCGATCGCCCGTGCCGCCCGGTGATCACCAAGTGAGGCCAGCAGCAGCGGCCATAGCGCCCGAAGCCCCGCGGGTTCGGCATGCGGGAGGCGGGCCAGGATCGCCATCCCCCGGGCGTAGGATTCCACGGCCGCCGCGGCCTCGCCACCGAGCAGAACCACTGCTCCCCGGCTGGCCCAGCAGATGCCCTCGACCATCTGGTCGTCCGGAGCGGCCGCCATGGCGCGGGCGGCGTAGCGCTCTGTCAGCCCGGCGTCGGCGCGCATGCTGGCGCTGCCGGTAAGTACCGCCAGCGCCTTGGCCCGGACCTGGTCCAGGCCGAGCCGCTCGGCGAGGCCGACGGCGGCCTGCGCGTGGGCATCACACGTGTCCAGTTCCCAGCGGCAGATGAAGCACGCGGCGAGCTGGAGATCCAGAATCGCCACGGTACTCAGCGCACCCATCTGCTCGGCAGCACGCCGCGCCTCGGACAACCGCTCCACTCCGGCATGATCAAGTAGGTCGATGGTGCCCAGTTCGTGCAGGGCACGCAGCCGCCACAACGGCAGGCCGACTGCCTCCGCGGTGACCAGCGCGCTCTCGAACGCCGCGCGGGCGGCGCTGAGATCACGCAGCCGGTGGCTCCGGCCGATGAGCTCCAGCGCATGACAGCGGACATCCGGAGCACTGCCCTCGGCGGCGAGGACGTCCTCGGCGAAAAGCCGGGCCTCATCGAGGTCATCGGCGGCGAAGGCCACCTCGGCATCGATGACGCCCATGCGGGCGCACACGCCAGCCGGTGGGGCGGTTCCGGCCAGGCGCCTGGCGGCGCCGAGGTGGTGACGGGCCATCTCCCACCGCGAGGCGCCCACCGCCGCCTGGCTGAGGCGAAGGTGAACCTCCGTCCGGAGTTCCGCCGCCTCGGTCCCGAGCCGGGTGATGAGATGGCCGCCGGCCGCCGCTGCCTCCTCAACCCGCCCGGCCAGGGCCAGCGCTTCGACCAGCAGAAGTTCCGCCTGTTCCCGCCCGGGAGTGCCTTCGAGGAGGTCAGCGGCACGCCGTAGGGTACCTATCGCAGTGGCCAGCGCCCCCCAGGCCAGCGCCTGGCCGCCGGACTCGCTCAGCAGCGTTCCGGCCCGGCGGCGGTCCCCGGCACGGTTCGCCAGCTCGACGGCCAGCTCGCGCAGGCCGCCTTCCAGGCGCGGGTGGGCGGCGTCCAGAACGGCGAGCGCCGCCGAGGCCAGGGCCCGCTGGCGGGGTGGCAGCATGGTATCGAGCACCGCTTCGCGGGTCAGCGCGTGCCGGAAGCGGAAGGCCGTCCCGTCGGCGCTCACCAGCAGTTGCTCGACAGCGAGCCCGAGCGTCTCCGCCACCAGGGCCGCAGTCTGGCCGCTCACGGCCGGGAGCAGTTCCCAGTCGAAGTGGCGGCCGAGGATGGCAGCGGCCTCGATCACCGATCGCCGCGGTTCGCTGAACCCGGCCAGGCGCTCGCGGACCGTCTCGGTGAACGACTCCGGCAGCCCGGGCGACGCCAGCAGATCCTCGACCAGCAGGGGTACTCCTTCGGCGGAGGCCTGCACCCGGCGCAGGAGTTCCGCCTCTGCTCCCGGTATGCAGGCTTGGACCATGCGCGCCATGTCCTCATCGCTGAGCCGGTCGAGACCGAGGTGAAGTACGCCGGGCCGGCCCCGCTGCCGGCGGGCCACGTCCAGTGCGGCCGACGGCAGGTTGGCGCGCAGGGTGAGTACGCACAGCAACGACTCGCCATCAAGGTGCTCGCCGAGGTACTCCATCAGGGCCACGGTGTCCGGGTCCGCCCAGTGCAGGTCCTCTAGCACTATGACCAGGCCCTGCGGCGCGAGGCGCCGGAGAAGCTGGATCAGCGCCTCACTGCGGATCCCTGGTGAGACCTCTCCACTCGCCGGAGCGCGGCCAGCCATGCCCGGCAGCAGCGCGCTCAGCGCGGGCAGCCAGGGCTCCATCGTCGCGTCATCGGGAA
>JBLMWU010000023.1:0-8084 GCA_050257395.1 Gemmatimonadota bacterium
GGGCGCGGGGGGGGGGGCGGCTGCTCCGGCGGCCCCCACCCCCGGCTGTCCCGACGCCATGATCACGAAGCCTCGCCCTGGGGGCGGGTACGGCCTTAGGGTTAGTTACCCGCTCGTAACAGGAGTACGGATGAGCTTCAACCTGGCCACCATGCTGCGCGAGTCCCGGAACGCCCGGCCGGACCACCCGCTGTGCCACATCAACGATCTGACCTTCAGCTATGCCCAGGTGGACGAGATCTCCGGCCGGGTCGCCACCGCCCTGCTGGGCACCGGCCTGCAGCGCGGCGACAAGGTCGCCGTGCAGCTGCCGAACCTGCCGCAGTTCCTGTTCACCTACTTCGCCATCCTCAAGGCGGGGCTGGTGATGGTGCCGCTGAACCCGCTGCTGAAGTCCGCCGAGGTGGAGTACCAGCTGACGGACTCCGAGTCGAAGCTGCTGATCACCTTCGAGATGTTCGCCCCCGCGGCGTTCGAGGGCGCGTTGCGCGCGGGCGGCATCCCGACCTACGTGGTGAACCTGCCGGGCAACGACCAGCGCCCCGAGGGCACGAAGCACTACGACGAGCTGTACTTCGCCGAGGACACCGGCGACATCGAGCCCACCGACGCCGACGACACCGCGGTGATCATCTACACCAGCGGGACCACCGGCAAGCCCAAGGGCGCCGAGCTGACCCACTTCCAGCTCTACATGAACTGCACCGTGGCCGGCGAGCTGTTCGGCTTCCGCGACGACGACATCGGCACCGCGGTGCTGCCGATGTTCCACGTGTTCGGCCTGTCCAGCGTGCTCAACGTGGCGGTGCGCTTCGCCGGCACCATCGTGCTGATCCCCCGGTTCGAGCTGGAGCCGGTGCTGGACGCGATCGAGCGGCACCGGTGCACGATCTTCTCCGGCGTGCCGACCATGTACTACGCGCTGCTGCAGGGTGACACCGGCGGCCGGGACCTGTCGTCGCTGCGGGTGGGGGTGTCCGGCGGCGCGGCGATCCCGGGCGAGGTCATCCGCGCGTTCGAGGAGAAGTTCCCCGGCGTGGTGATCCTGGAGGGCTACGGCCTGTCCGAGACGGCCAGCACCACGACCTTCAACGTGAACGCGGAGCAGCGCAAGGTGCTGTCGATCGGCAAGCCGATCTGGGGCGTGGAGGTCCGGGTGGTGGACGAGCAGGACAAGCCGCTGCCGCCCGGCCCGGAGAACATCGGCGAGATCGTCATCCGCGGCCACAACGTGATGAAGGGCTACTACGGCAAGCCCGCCGCGACCGCCGAGGCGTTCAAGGGCGCCTGGTTCCACACCGGCGACCTGGCCTACGCCGACGAGGACGGCTACTACTTCATCGTGGACCGCAAGAAGGACATGCTCATCCGCGGCGGGTACAACGTCTACCCGCGGGAGGTCGAGGAGGTCCTGTTCGCCCACCCGGCGGTCGCCGAGGCCGCCGTCATCGGCAAGCCCGACCCGCGGGTGGGTGAGGAGGTCCTCGCCTACGTGGTCGCCAAGCCGGGCGCGCAGGCCGACCCAGACGACATCATCGCCTACTCGAAGGAGCGGCTCGCCGCCTACAAGTACCCGCGCGAGGTGCGGGTGGTGGGCGAGCTGCCCAAAGGCCCGACCGGCAAGATCCTCAAGCGGGAGCTGAAACCCGAATGACCCAGGTACCCACCGTCACCGGCGCCGTTGACACCGCGGACCTCGGCCGCACCTACATGCACGAGCACATCTTCGTGCTCACCCCGGACGTGCAGCAGAACTACCCCGCCGAGTGGGGCGGTGAGGACGAGCGGGTCGCGGACGCCGTCACGAAGCTGCGGGCGCTGGCCGCCCAGGGCGTCCGCACCGTCGTCGACCCCACCGTGGTGGGGCTGGGCCGCTACCTGCCGCGCATCCAGCGGGTGGCGGAGCAGGTGCCCGAGCTGAACATCGTCGTCGCCACCGGCCTGTACACCTACGACAGCGTCCCGTTCTTCTTCGAGCACCGCGGCCCGGCGCTGAACGCGGCGCTCGGCACCGAGGTGCCGGACCCGATGGTGGACATGTTCGTGGCCGACATCACCGAGGGCATCACCGGCACCGGCGTGCGGGCTGGCATGCTCAAGTGCGCCATCGACCACAACGGCATGACCCCGGGTGTCGAGCGGGTGATGCGCGCGGTGGCAAAGGCGCACCTGCAGACCGGGGTGCCGGTCACCGTGCACACCCATCCCGGGCGGCGGACCGGGCTCGAGGTCAAGCGGGTGCTGTGCGACGAGGAGGGCGTCCCCCCCGGCCGGGTGGTGCTCGGCCACAGCGGCGACACCACCGACTGCGACCACCTCGCGGAGCTGGCGGACGCCGGCTTCGTCCTGGGCATGGACCGGTTCGGCATCAACCTGGCGACCACGTTCGAGGCCCGGGCGGACACCCTGGTCGAGATGTGCCGCCGCGGCTACGCCGAGCGGATGGTGCTGTCCCAGGACGCGGCCTGCTACATCGACTGGATCGACCCCAACGTGCTGCCGTTCCTGCCGCAGTGGCACTACCTGCACATCCACGACGAGGTGCTGCCGTACGCACGCGAGCACGGGGTCACGGACGAGCAGATCGACGCCATGCTCACCGGCAACCCCCGCCGCTTCTTCGAGGCAAAAGCGTAAGGAGAGGGTGAACGGGCTGGCGCCCTGGCCGGCCCGCCCGCTCAGCTGCGGGCCGCCGCGGTGAGCGCGTCCGCGAACACCTCGGCGATCCGCCCGATCTCCTGCTCGGTGATCACGAACGGCGGGGAGACCTGCAGCGCCGTGCCGCCGACCAGCCGGGTGATGACCCCGCGGTCGCGGACGTCGTTCACCAGCCGGGCGCCCAGTCCCGGGTCGGCGGCGCGGGCGTCCGCGGCGATCTCCACCCCGGCGAGCAGGCCGGTCCCGGCCCGGACCTCGCCCACCAGCGGCAGGTCAGCGAGCGGCGCGAGGATGCGGGCGAGCACCGGCTCCATCTCCTTAACCCGGCCGACCAGGCCCTCCCGCTCGATCAGGTCCAGGTTGACCAGCGCCACCGCGCAGGCGGTGGTGTGCCCGGAGTAGGTGTAGCCGTGCCGGAACCACTCGCCGGTGCCGCGCCAGAACGGCTCGGCCACCCGCGGGCCCACGATGACCGCGCCGATCGGCGCGTAGCCGGAGGACAGGCCCTTGGCGCTGGTGATGATGTCCGGGTCGAGGCCGAACCGGCCGCTGGCGAACCACTCGCCGGTGCGCCCGTACCCGGTGATCACCTCGTCGGAGATGTACAGCACGTCGTGCCGGCGGCAGATGTCCCGCACCTCGGCCAGGTAGCCGTCGGGCGGCGGGTACACCCCGCCAGCGCCGATGACCGGCTCGCAGAAGAAGGCGGCGACCCGGTCGGCGCCCAGCCCGGCGATGGCCTTGTCCAGGGCGGCCGGGTCGTCCCAGGCCACGTGCTCGACCATCTCGACCAGCGGCACCGCCGGGTCCCAGTTGGCCGGGATCCCGCCGAGGGTGGTGCCGTAGGCGTTCATGCCGTGGTACGCCTTGGCCCGGGAGACGGTGATCTGCTTGCCGGGCTGGCCGACCGCCCGCCAGTAGGCGCGGGCCAGCTTGGCCGCGGTGTCGACCGCGTCCGAGCCGCCGCCGGCGGTGAAGAACACCTTGGCGTCCGGCATCGGCGCGATATCGGACACCCGGCGGGCCAGCGCCTCCGCGGGTGCGCTGGTGAAGTCGCCGAAGGTCTGGAAGGCGGCCAGCTCGCGCATCTGCGCGGCCGCGGCGGCGGCGAGCTCGGTCCGGCCGTAGCCCACGTTCACGTACCAGAGGCTGGCCAGGGCGTCGAGGTAGCTGCGGCCCTCGGAGTCGTGCACGGTGGAGCCCTCGCCCCCGGTGATCATCACCGTGTGACCGGCCACCGTGGCCATGTTCGCGAACGGGTTCCACAGCGCGGTCTCGCGCGGCGCGTCAGCTGCTCCTGACCCCATTGACCCTCTTCTCCGTGATGGTTGCGTATGCAAAATTTATCGTGCCGTACGGCTTTCCCGCGCCGCGGGTCAGGGCCTGACCATGAGGTCGAACAGGTGGCTGAGCTCGGCCTCCGGGTCGGCGGTGAGGCCGCTGTGCACCGGGCCGGGCTGCACGATGGTGCTGCGCGGGGAAGTGAGCCAGCGGAACCGCTCGCCGAGCGGCTGGCGGGCCAGCGGGCCGTGCGTGCAGGACTGCTCGTAGGCGGTCAGCGCGGTCCGCACGGCACCGACGTCCACGTGCGGGTCCAGGGCCCGCAGCCGCGGCTCGTCGAGCTGGACCCGGGCGCACAGATAGCGGAGCTGGTGGGAGTACAGGATCACGCCGGCGTTGATGGCCTCTCCCCGCTCGGGCCGGGGCACCACCCGGATCAGCGCGTACTCGAACACCTCGGTGCCGCTCACGTGCGGATCACGCCCTGGACCCGGGGGGCGCGCTCCAGCAGGTGCGCGACGTACGCGGGGCCGCCGTGGCCGCTGAACCATGCGCTGGGCACCAGCCCGGTCACCTCCGTGAGCAGCGCCTCGGTGAGCTGGGGCGCCAGCTTCTCGTGTGCCTCCGCCAGCCGGGTCGCCCGGCCGGCCAGGACGTGCTCACGCGCGTCGAACGGCCGGGCGGGGCTGGCCGACGGCCAGTTGTGGTGGAAGTACAGCGCGGCGCCGTGGTCGATGAGCCAGATGTCGCCGTGCCAGACCAGCAGGTTCGGGTTGCGCCAGGTGCGGTCGATGTTGTGCACGAGCGCGTCGAACCACAGCACCTCGCTGGCGAAGCCGGGGTCGGCTGACCAGCCGAGCGGGTCGAAGCCGGCCGAGCCCGGCAGGAAGTCCACCGCCAGGTTGAGGCCCTGGCTGGCCTTGAGCAGGTCCTGGATCTCCGGGTCAGGCTCACTCACCCCGATCCGCGGGTCGAGATCGGCGAGGGCCAGCTCAGGGGTGCGCAGCCCCAGCCGCCGCGCGAGCTCACCGCAGATGATCTCCGCGACCAGGGCCAGGCTGCCCTGCCCGGCACCCCGGAACTTCATCACGTAGGTGCCGAGATTGTCAGCCTCTACGATGGCCGGCAGCGAACCGCCCTCCCGCAGCGGGGCGACGTACCTGGTCACCGTGACCTGTTCCAGCACGGCAGCAGGCTACCGGCCTGCCAGCGGACCGCTACCGCGATGCTGTGCGATGAGTTGGGCGGCGCGCTGTCGTCCAAGTGATCGTCAGTGCCCGCACGGGGCGCCGGGCCTGCCGCTAGGAGCAGACGATGAATTCGATGGCTCGCCGGATGTTCGAGCTCGTCGAGCCGATTGGTGTCATCCCTTACTCGGCCGACGAACCCAACGAGGCCATGTTCGCCCTGGGGTTCACCAACTACTGGGACACCTACTTCGCCGGACGGGCGGCGCCCCTGGGGCTCGCCACGGCGGAGGTGGTGGACGCGCTGTTCTACAGCTTCGCCCCCGGCGAAGTGGCTCGCCACATTCCGAAGGTGTGGCGCATCACCACGCCTGAAGCGGCGATCGCCGCTCGTCAGCGGGGCTGCGTGAAGGCGCTGCGGCGAATCCTCGGCGATCGCGTCGCCACTCCCGCCTTCGCCCGCGCCGCCGAACTGCTGATGAAGGCGGCGACCAGCGCCCCGTCCGAGGGCCGGCCCATGTACGCCGCGCTGCGCGCGATCCCGGCCCCCGACGACGTGGTGGCCCGCTTCTTTCACGCAGCCTCCCTGCTGCGCGAGCACCGTGGCGACGGGCACATCGCGGCCCTGATGGTCGAGGGTGTCGGCCGCCTTGAGGCTCACGTCCTGCTCGCCCTCGACATGGGCATGCCGGCGGAGAAGTTCGGGCGCATCCACCACCTCCCGCCAGCGCAAATCGCCGCCGTGATCGACGGGATGCGCGATCGCGGCCTGATCGGGGATGACGGCTGGCTGAGCGAACCGGGCCGCGCCGTCAAACAGCGGGTCGAGGCGCTCACCGACGACCTCGCGGCGAGGCCTTACGAGAGTCTCGACCCGGACGAGCTCGATGAGCTCATGGCCACCCTCGAGCCGCTCGCCACGCTGCTGCTCGCTGCCCAGGACTAGGACGAAGGCCTTCTGCGGCTGATACCGCTGCCGCGCAGATCAGCCGGCAGTCGCGACGAAGACGGTCCCTTCGCCGGTCACGGTCACCATGCCGTCGGAGTCGGGCAGGAAGCACGATTCGCCCTGCTGGAGTTTAAGTTCGGTGCCGCCGGCGTCGCGCAACAACGCACCACCGTCGGTGCACAGGGCGATTCTGGGACCGCTCGCAGGCAGTTCCGCCCGCTCGCCGGTAAGCGTGAACCGGTACAGGCGGAATTCCGGCGCGGGGGGCATATACACGACAGCGCCAGGGACCCCGGGCAGCGGCAGCGGAGGCAGTACCGGAACATCGGCAGCCGGATCAACGATGCGGAGCAACTCCGGAATATCGATGTGCTTTGCCGTAAGACCAGCGCGGAGCACGTTGTCAGAATTGGCGAGTACCTCTACGCCGACTCCCGCGATGTAGGAGTGAAGGCCCCCAGCCGGCATGAACAGTGCTTCACCGGGTGCCAGCACCCGGTGCTGGAACAGCAGCGAGGCGAGCAGCCCGATATCGCCGGGATGGTCCGCCGACATGCGCACCACTGCGCCGAATGCTGCGGCGTGCACGCCGGTGCCCGCCGCCACCCGCCCGCAGGCCTGCACGACCGCCCCGACCAGCCCGGCGCGGTCCTGCTCGGGCCAGGTCAGGATGATGCGAAGTGCCTCCGTCAAGCGTTCGGGGCCCCCGGGGCCCCGCAGCACGCTGCTCACCGGGTGCAGTTCTGCCAGCTCAATACTGTCTAGTGCGTCCGCCGCGTCACCGGGGGCACGGAAGCCCGCCAGCACCTCGAATGACGTCAGCGCGTGCAGGAGCTCCGGCTTCGGCCAGTCGTCCACGTAGGCTCGCGCGCCGTCCCGGCCCCGTTCGGCCGCGAAACCGGCCTCAGCCTGCTCCCGGCCGGGATGGACCTGGATGGACAGCGCCTTCTCGGCAGCCAGGATTTTGAGCAGGAACGGCAGCCGTCCGCCGAAGCGGTCCCGGCACGCGACTCCGAGCTCCCGGTCCGGATCGGCCGCGACCACCGCATCGAGCGTCAGGCTCCGCCCTGCGCGGGTTAGCCCAGACGGGGCAGCGGGATGCGCGCCCATCCACAGTTCTGCCTCAGGGCCGGCCGATGGCACCGGGCGTCCCTGCAGCCCGGCGATGGCATGCCGGGAACCCCACGCGTAGGGCTGGACAACCGGTCTGAGCAAGTCCATCGCGTCAATGTAGCCGCGTTCAGGGGTTCCCCGGATCAGCTGGACCGGCGTTCGCGCACGGCTGCCACGACCTTGGCGAGCAGGGCGTCGAAAGCGTCAAGCTGCTCAGCTTCGGCAGCGCTCGCGGCGAAGGCGCGCCTGGTCACCGTGATGTGTGCCAACTTGCGCACCGGGTCTTTGCCCGGCGGCGGGCCTGCCCGGGCGGCGCGGCCGTGGCTACGATGAACTGGTGCCGCGAGCCGTTGACTTCCACGTCCACCTGCCGACCCCCGACTGGCTGGACGGCAGCATGGCCGGCTATGTGGAGGCCGCCGAGGCGTACTTCCGTTCACCGGTCCAGCGCAGCTCGCTGGCCGAGCTGGCGGACCGCTACCGGCAGCTCGACGCCATGGCGGTGCTGCTCGCCTGGGACGCGGAAACGGCGACCGGGCGGCCGCGGGTGCCGAACGAGACCGTCGCGGCCGCCTGCCGCGAGTTCCCGGACGTGTTCACCGGGCTCGGCAGCGTGGACCCGCACAAGGGCGACGCGGCGGTGGCGGAGGTCGCGAACATCGCCGCCCTCGGCCTGCGCGGGGTCAAGTTCCACCCGTCGCTGCAGGCGTTCGCGCCGGACGACCCCTCGTTCGACCCGGTCTTCGCGGCCTGCGAAGAACATGGCCTGCTCGCGCTGTTCCACACCGGCACCAGCGGGATCGGCGCCCGCCAGCCCGGCGGCCAGGGCATCCGGCTGGAGTACGCCCGGCCGATCCGCCTGGACGCGGTGGCGGCCGCCCACCCGGGCCTGACCG
>JBLMWU010000024.1:0-34729 GCA_050257395.1 Gemmatimonadota bacterium
CGATCAGAAGAAGAGGATGTTTGCCGTCCACGGGTGCTCGGCTTCCGCCGTCCAGCAGCACACTCGCGACTGCGGCGATTATCAGCGCCACCATGGTCTCGCCTGGCCTGGCAGGCCCGCCAGCACCGTGTTCGGCCGGCACCGCCCGGCCAGGAACTCCAGATACACATCCGCCAGCGGCACCCCGACCCGCACGGCCAGCTCACCAGAACGGTCACGCGAACAGACCCAGCGTGAGTCCCCAGCATGCACAGCAGGCTCCCATCGTCACGGACAGCTCAACTCGTCAAGACTGTCCGAAATGACACGGAAGATCACGTGCATAACATGCATGACCGGGCGCTGGGCGGCCGACTCCAGGCGAAGAACTACCCGCACTGCGGGCATCAGCGGGTGGTGTCCTGAGACGACGGGAGTTGCCAGTCGGCGGGCAACTATCGGCGCGGGAGGAAGAGGACTTGGCCGGGCTGGATCTGGTCGGGTTGGCCTAGGAGGGCTGATAGCGCGCTGGCAATGCTGACGATGAAGTTACGGTCTTGGGGGAAGGTCTTGGTGGAGACCAGGATCAGCCCGGCGTGGGTCTGGCTGGCGGCGCGGTAGCGGGCGTCGAGAGGCATGAAGTCCTTGATGTTGGCGGTGACCAGGACGCGCCCGGTGTCGGTGGCGTGGGCCAGGATCTGGTCGTCTGGTAGCCCGATGAGCGCTGGATCGGCCACGACGGCGAGCACGTCGTAGCCTTTGCCGCGTAGTTGTTCGGCGATTGCACCGGAGAACATCTCATCCAGCAGCAGGCTGGTCATCGGTCATCCGGCGAGCAGGTCGCGTTCGCGCCGCCAGGCCTCTTCGGCGGCTTCCTCGGCTGCTTCGGCTGCGGTGATCTCGGCGTCGATGTCGCCGGGGTAGGAGGCCCAGTAGCGGACGGCGGCCCGGATGAGGCGTACCGGGACACCGGCGTTCTCGGCTACCAGCGTGAGCAGGTCGTCTTCATCGAGATCCGGCTCGTGTGCGCGGGCTGACCTGACAGCCCGGACAACCTCCCAGACGTCAGGCCCGGAGACCAGGCCCGCGCGGCGGCCGGTGGGCCCGGGCCGGAACACGATTCCCGGGTGCTCGCTCATCCGCAGTGCTTCGTCCACGAGCCGGTTCGCGGCTGACGACAGGGACATGCCGGGGTTGGCGGCAACGAACGATGACAGCCGTTCCGCCACGGCGGCATCGAACCTGACTGGTGTCGCAGCACGCTTGGCCATGACTACAGTGTAGTCGCTCCATGCCACTAGGATGAGTACTGCCGACGCGTGCCGCCTGCGGTTGAACAGTGCCGACTTTGCTCATAACCCAGAGGTCGCAGGTTCAAATCCTGCCCCCGCTACCAAGTAGTTGCAGGTCAGAGGCCTGATCGCCAGGACGGCGGTCGGGCCTTTTGATCATTTGTCCGCGGCTTGTCCGTGGGATTCTGGCGCATCTTGTGTCAGAGGGTGACCCGGCGTGGCCGCAGATGGATTTTCCGGCAGTCGCCCAGAGGGTGTCATCGCCGCCTGCCCCGGACAGGCTGGTGCTCGCCCGCATGCTTGATCGCCCCGGCGTGGCGGGTGCCCACAACGCGGGTTTCGGGTGCGGCCATTGCGATGCCAGGAAGGCCGTGACCGGATACTGCAGATGTGAGTTCCGGCGGTGCGGCGGAGGAGTCGAGGTGGCTGGCGGGCAATGTGGGCGGCGCGTGGCGGATCGGCGGCACGGTGCATCGGGCGACCGGTCCGTGGACGCCGGCGGTACACGCCCTGCTCGGCTTCCTCAGTTCGCGTGTTGACCACACGCCGGGGGTGCTGGGATTCGACGGGCAGGGCCGTGAGGTTCTCACCTTCCTGCCTGGGAGGGTCGTCGATGTTGACACCGAACTGCTGACGCTGGGGCAGATCGACTCGCTTGTGTCGTGGACGCGCCGCTTCCACGAGGTGGTCGCCGGGTTCGGGCATCCCGGCCCGTGGCGGTACCCGCGGGTGGCGCATGCGTCGCTGATTGGCCACAACGACATCGCCCCGTACAACGTGTGCTTCGACGGCGACGAGGTAGCGGGGGTGTTCGACTGGGATCTCGCCGGGCCGACGACGCCGCTGCTGGAGCTGGCCTTCATCGCGTGGAACTGTGTCCCGCTGTGGCGGGACATCGGGGATGAGGCCGCCGCGGAGCGCATCCGGCGCATCAGCTCGGCCTACGGTGGCGTCCATCCAGCGCACATCGCCGATGCTGTGCCTGGCCGGATTCAGCTGATGCTGGACTGGATCCCGCGCGGTGCCGCTGCTGGCGATGCAGGGCTGCGCCGCCTGATGAGCCAGGGCGAGCCGGAACGCTCGCAGTCAGCGCTCAGCCAGCTGATCCCCAGACTGCGGCGAATCCGACAGTACCTGGCCTGACCCAGCTGGGGACCGCCCGCAAGGCGGCAGAAGCAGGGCACTGGCCTTCTCGGTGCACCTAGCGCACGCTGGCTTCACCGGCACGCGCCCAGCCAGGCCGGAGCCCAGGTAACAGCTGCAGCCATACGGATCTCACATTCCGCCTTGACGCAGAGGTAGCTCCTTCACGGTTCTGTGCCGGGGGCTACTGTTCCTGTTAGGTGCCTACGCTGGGAGTAATCGGGATGAAGGCTCTGGTCAAGGCGCGTGCTGAGCCCGGGCTGAGGATTGAGGACGTGCCAGTTCCGGCGTGCGGCAGGGATGATGTGCTCATCCGGGTGCTCAGAACTGGCGTCTGCGGTACCGACCTGCATATTTACCAGTGGGACGGCTGGGCACAGGCGAACGTGCCGGCGCCGCTCGTCATTGGTCACGAGTTCGTCGGCGAGGTCGTGGATGCCGGGTCGGACGTGCATGAACTGCGCCAAGGCGATCTCGTGAGCGGTGAGGGTCATCTGGTTTGCGGCCGCTGCCGCAACTGCATGGCCGGGCGGCGGGTCCAATGCGCGCGCACGAAAGGGGTCGGAGTCAACCATCCTGGGGCATTCGCTGAGTTCATCGCGCTGCCCGCGACCAATGTGTGGCGGCACCCGCCGGACATCGACCTCGATGTAGCAGCCATCTTCGACCCGTTCGGCAACGCCGTGCACACCGCCTTGACGTTCCCGGTCCTCGGCGAGGACGTGCTCATCACAGGTGCTGGCCCGATCGGCCTCATGGCGGCGATTGTGGCCAGGCATGCGGGGGCCCGGTACGTGGTCATCACCGACGTGTCGGAGTATCGGCTCGATCTTGCCAGGAAGGTCGGCGTCACCCTCGCCGTGAACGTCGCCGATACCACGCTGGCAGACGCCATGAGCGAGCTCGGCATGCAAGAGGGGTTCGATGTCGGGTTTGAGATGTCAGGTAAGCCGGCTGCGTTGCGGGACATGCTGGCGTTCATGACCCATGGCGGCAAGATCGCGATGCTAGGGCTCCCCACGGGGGAATTCGGGATCGACTGGGCTCATCTGGTGACCAATATGATCACGGTCAAAGGGATCTACGGGCGCCAGATGTTCGAGACCTGGTACGAAATGTCGGTGCTGATCCAGTCGGGCCTCAACATCTCCCCGGTCATTACGCACAGGTTCGACGCCGCGGATTTCGAGCAGGCCTTCGCCACAGTGCGTGGCGCGATGTGCGGCAAGGTGGTCCTCACCTGGGCTCACAGGTAGACGGGCAATCGGGAGGGAACCGGCAGATGTTTGCGAGCGTCAGGCAGGAGATCCGTGCCGAGCTTGACAAGATCCATTCAGACGGTCTGTTCAAGGCCGAGCGGATCATCGTCAGCCCGCAGGGGCCGAGCATCCGGGTGGACGACGGTGCGCAGGTCATCAACCTCTGCGCGAACAACTACCTGGGCCTGGCCGACGACCCGGGCATCGTAGCGGCTGCCAAGCACGCATTGGACCAATGGGGGTATGGCCTGGCCAGCGTCCGGTTCATATGCGGCACCCAGGACGTGCACAAGCAACTTGAGCAGCGCATCTCAAGCTTCCTTGGCACCGAGGACACGATCTTGTATTCTTCGTGCTTCGATGCCAACGGTGGGTTGTTCGAGACGCTCCTCGGTGAGCAGGACGCCGTCATCAGCGACGAACTGAACCACGCGTCCATTATCGATGGCATCAGGCTGAGCAAGGCCCAGCGGCTGAGGTACCGCAACCGCGACATGGCCGACCTCGAAGCCCAGCTCAAGGCCTGCGCGGATGCCCGGCGCCGGCTCATCGCCACCGACGGCGTGTTCTCTATGGACGGCTATGTGGCGCCGCTCGGCGAGATCTGCGACCTGGCCGAACGCTACGAGGCGATGGTCATGGTCGACGACTCGCACGCGGTCGGGTTCGTCGGCCCCCGCGGCCGCGGAACACCTGAGCTGCACGGTGTAACCGACCGCGTCGACGTAGTGACCGGAACGCTCGGCAAGGCACTCGGCGGCGCGAGCGGCGGCTACACCAGCGGCCGCAAGGAAATCATCGACCTGCTGCGCCAGCGTTCCCGGCCGTACCTCTTCTCGAATTCAGTGGCGCCTGCCGTGGTGGGCGCCTCGCTCAAAGTCCTCGACCTACTCGAGGGCGGCGACCACCTGCGGGCCCGCCTGCGCGAGAACACCGCATGGTTCCGCGGGCAGATGACCGAGCTGGGCTTCGACATCCTGCCAGGGGATCATCCGATCGTCCCCGTGATGATCGGAGATGCGGCGCGCGCGACGCGGATGGCGGATCTGCTCCTCCAGATGGGCATCTACGTGATCGGCTTCAGCTATCCGGTGGTCCCCGTCGGCAAGGCCCGGATCAGGACGCAGGTGTCCGCCGCGCATACAGACGAGGACCTCCAAGCGGCGGTGACCGCGTTCGCCGGAGCTCGCGACGAGATGGGCTGATAACCCAGAGGTCGCAGGTTCAAATCCTGCCCCCGCTACCAAGTAGTTGCAGGTCAGAGGCCTGATCGCCAGGACGGCGGTCAGGCCTTTGATCTTTACGGCAGCACGGTGGCAGCAGGATCTGACCGCATCAGGTGTGAGCGGAAGTGATCACCCGGATTCGACGGTGGATCCGGGCTGTGTGAGTCCCGAATTGTGACACGTTAGTGCGCCCCTGATTGCTGGCGGATGCGGTTGACGGCCTGGCGCAGGTCGCTCTCGTTCTTGCCAGGCGGCTAGATCTCATCCCATGGGCAGCCGTCGATTGCGGCTGCAACCACGCCAGTGAATGCATCGTCCTGGGGAATCATCAGGTCGTCGACCCGGCTGACCGGCCCCCAGCCGCGCGAGTTGCACAAGATCATCCCGTCGTAGCCAGCGAGATCTTGCACGCAGACGCGCTTCTCGGCTTGCCCGACGCCGGCGGCCGTGAGCTGGCGCTGCAGGACAAGCATCGTGATGCCAGCCAGCTTCGGCGCGTCGGGCCAGATCACCATGCCGTCCCGCCAGAATCCCACGTTGGTGATGGTGCCCTCTGAGATCCTGCCCGTCTCGTCCACCAGCAGGCCCTCGTCGAAGCCCGCGGCCAGGGCCATCTCGCTGAACTGGCCCTGGCCCCAGCTGCCGACGTGCTTGAGCCGGGCGAGCGGCCGCTGGAACTGCACGGCGGTCATCGTGTGCGGACGGCGCGGCATGTCCTGCGGCTCGCGAACCGTGACGATCAGCCCGGCCCAGTAGCCGTAAACGCGGACGCTGGCAGCTAGCCGGCCGCCGAGCGCATGCCGGATGCGGGCGCAGATCTCCTGCCCGCCGAGCGCCCGCCCGTACACCTCCTGGTGGGCCGCCTCCAGCCGCGACAAGTGCAACCCCAGACCGCGTGCCCGGCCACCGCGGACCTGCATCGCCGTGAAATGGCCCCACCCTTCATGTTCCAGAAGGGACACGGCCGCCTGGCCGGCTTCGCGGCCGTTGACCTCGATCGTGATGTACTCGCCAGGCATCCGGCAGGTCCCTTCCAGCCAGTGACCCGGTCCCTCCCGACGCTGGCTTCACCGCCCGCAGGACCAGGACACCCGGCCACTCTACAGCCCGGATCAGTGCGCATTTTCATCTCACATGAGCTGCGAAACACCTGGTCAGCGAGCCGCTGCCGCTCCGGGCGGCCACATGTGTCACAAGTCGGGACCCAGAGGTCGCAGGTTCAAATCCTGCCCCCGCTACCAAGTAGTTGCAGGTCAGAGACCTGATCGCCAGGACGGCGGTCAGGCCTTTTGATCTTTACGGCAGCACGGTGGCAGCAGGATCTGACCGCATCAGGTGTGAGCGGAAGTGATCACCCGGATTCGACGGTGGATCCGGGCTGTGTGAGTCGCCGGCCGGCCCCGGTTCCTGTCTGGCGGGCTTTTCCGGCAGCTCGCTGGCCGGTCGATGCCGCCGCCTGGCCAGCTGCTCCGGCGGTGGCACCCGCCGCGCCGCCGCTCAGCTCCAGCAGCAGCTTCACGGTCTCGGGTGGCAGCTGTACCCCGCGTTTGACGGCCAGCTTGATGCCCAGCTCCAGCGCCTTGGCAGCCAGGGTCTCGAAGTTCAGGATCACCCAGGTGCCACCGATCCCCACCAGCACCAAGGCGGCGCCGGCGATCGATCCAAAAATGACTTTCGGCTTCACGGCTGTCTCCTTCGGTGTTCGGCCTTGCCCCCGCGACTTCCCTGGAAGCCCATCGATCATGCGTCGCCAAGTCCCCTACTGACGCGATCTTGTGCGCCTGCCAGGCCCGCTATCAGCTGTCACCAGCACCCGGAAGCCAGCGGTACTCGCCGGGGATCAGCTGTCTGACCCTGCGGGCTGGCGGGGCCGGGCCGCGGTCACCAGCTGCGCTCCAGCACGAGCTGGTGCACGTCGAGGTAACCGGCCCGGAAGCCGCCTTCGGAGTAGGCGAGGTAGAGGTTCCACATGCGCTGGAAAGTGGGCCCGAACCCGAGTTGCAGAATCTGGTCGGCGGCGGCGGCGAACCGGGTGCGCCACTCGGCCAGCGTGCGGGCATAGTGCTGGCCCATGGGGTAATCGGCCGTCACGCGCAGGCTGGTGTGCTTGCGCAGGGTGCCGGTGATCGCCTGCAGGGACGGGATCTGCCCGCCTGGGAAGATGTACTTGTGGATCCAGGTGTGGCCGCCGCGGGTGGCCAGCATCCGGTCGTGCGGCATCGTGATCGCCTGGAGCGCGGCCCTGCCGCCAGGGGCCAGCAGGTGGTCGATGGCGGAGAAGTAAGCGGGCCAGTAGCGCTCGCCGACCGCCTCGATCATTTCCACGCTGAGCACCACGTCGTAGCTGCCGGTGGCTTCGCGGTAGTCACGCAGTTGCACGTCCACCCGGTCGGCGACGCCCGCGGCTTTGGCGCGGTGGCGGGCCGTTCGCCATTGTGAGGGTGAGATGGTGAGAGTGGTGACCCGGGCGCCGCGGTCGGCGGCCCGGATGGCCAGCTCGCCCCAGCCGGTGCCGATCTCCAGCACCGAGGTGCCTTCGCCTACCCCGGTGCGGTCCAGCAGGGCATCGATCTTGCGGCGCTGCGCGCCGGCGATGCTGTCGCCGGGGGCGAACAGGCCGCTCGAATAGGTCATGCTGGGGTCGAGGAAGAGAGCAAACAGGTCATCGGACAAGTCGTAGTGCCGTTCGATGTTGCGGCGGGCACCCTTGATGGTGGCGTCCTCGGCAGCGGGCTGATGCGGGATGTACCAGCGCCGCAGCGCCTGAAGCGGTGCCGGGACGAGCGCGGTGACGTTGCTGGCCAGCACGGTGAACAGGCCGGGCAGGTCCTCGCAGTCCCAGGCTCCGGTCATGTAGGCCTCGGCGAACCCGGCCGTGCCCGAGCCGAGGCGGCGGTAGAAGGCGTCCTGGTCGCGGATCATCAGGACCGGCGACCCCGGGCGGCCAGCGCCGGACAGCCTGCCGTCCGGGGCCTGGATGCGGATGGGCAGGTGGTCGGCGGCCCGGCTGAGGAATGCTCGTGCCGCGGCGGCGCGGGCCAGGGCCATGGCGCCATCCGGAACGGCTGGCACCGTCGGCAGTGCGCCTGGCGCGGGTGGCACCGCCGGGGCGTCCGGCGACGGGCGGGGCGCGGAAGCGGTTGCAGTGGTCATTGGACACCTTCCTGTGCGTGGTGGGCGGGCCGGGGAGTGATCGGCAGGCGGCGGGCTGCGAGCCTGATGCCCTGCCAGTGGATGAGGGCCGTC
Source organism: Gemmatimonadota bacterium (assembly GCA_050257395.1). Lineage (GTDB taxonomy): Bacteria > Actinomycetota > Actinomycetes > Streptosporangiales > Streptosporangiaceae > JAIRTY01. The sequence goes on from JBLMWU010000024.1 coordinate 8,146, forward strand.
ACCTGGGCGGTGACCCAGGGATGGCGAAGGGCGCAGGCCAGCAGGCGGCGCGGGGTGTAGGCGCGGCGGTTGCCAGTCACGCTGGCGGCCAGCACGGTCCGGCCATTGATGTGCAGGGTGATGCTGAGGCGGAGGGCCGCGGCGGGCTCGGGCAGATGCAGCCGGTACCGGCCGGCGACCGGCAGGAACGGTGAGACATAGAAGTCCTTGCTGGCCTCCGCGCGTCCGCGGCCGTCGGGGTGCAGCAGGTAGGCGTGCCGCTGGCCGTAAGTGTTGTGGACCTCCGCGATGACCGCCGCCAGGCTGCCGTCGGCCCGGTGGCACCAGAACACCGTCAGCGGGTTGAACACGTAGCCGAGCACGGCGGCGTGGCCGAGCATGAGCACCCGCCCGCCGGCCAGGCTGATGCCCCGGCGTGCCAGGTAGCCGTCCACGTTGGCACGGATCGGGGAGGCCGGGTCGCCGAGGTGGTCGCGCGACCGGAACCGGGCGAACGGACGCAGCGCAAGCGGCACCCGCGGCAGGTCGTCGAGGTCAACCAGCCACAGGTAGCTGCGGTAGCGGAACGCGCGCCGGAGCGGGTGGGCCCGGACGTGGGTGATCTCGCACGGGTACAGTGCCGCCGTCACCACTCCACCCCAAGGGCCCGCGCCGCCTCGATGCCGGACCGGCAGCCGTCCTCGTGGAACCCCCAGCCGTGGTAAGCGCCCGCGTAGGCGAGGACCGGCGTGTTCAGTTCGGCCAGGCGCCGCTGGGCCGCGACGGATCGCTCGTCGTAGACCGGGTGAGCGTAGGTCATGCGCCGCAGCACCCGATGCGGTCGAACCCGGTCCAGCGCGTTGAGGGTGACCAGGTAGTCGGCTGGCTCAGCCAGACCCTGCAGTCGGTTCAGGTGGTAACTGACGTGCACGTTAGCGGCCGTGGCCGTGCAGTCGCGCAGCAGGTAGTTCCATGATGCGCGGGCCGCCGGGGCCCGGGGCAGCACAGAGATGTCGGTGTGCAGCACAACCTCGCTGGAGGTGTACCGGAACGCCCCGAGGACGTCCCGCTCGGCGGCGGTGGGAGCAGCCAGCAGGCGCAGCGCCTCGTCCGGATGGGTCGCAACCACCGCACGGGTGAAGTGACGGGCGCCCCCGTCGCCATCGTGAACGTCCACCCCGCCGGCCACCCGGCGGATGGCCCGCACCGGCACGCCGCCCGCGACGGTTGTGAGCTGCTTGGCGATCCGTTCGACATAGGTACGGGAACCGCAGGTGACGGTGCGCCAACCGGGCGAACGGGCGACCTGCAGCATCCCGTGGTGGTCGAGGAACTCGAACAGGTACCGGGCCGGGTAGGCGAGCGCTTCCGCCGGGGGGCAGGACCAGACGGCGGCCACCAGCGGGATAACGAAGTGGCTGACGAAGTAGCGCCGGTAGGAGCCCCGGCGCAGGAACTCGCCCAGCGAGAGCGAGTCCAGGCCGGGAGAGCGGAGCAGCCGGCGGGCATCCCGGTAGAAACCCGGGACCGCAGCCAGTGCGGCCAGGTACTCCGGCCGGGCAACCGAGCCCACTGCCGGAAACAGGCCGAGCGGGCCGCGCGAGCCCGCGTACTCCAGCCCACAGCCCTCGCAGCGCACCGACATGCTCATCTCGGTGTCCTGGGTGGTGACTCCGAGTTCGGCGAACAGGCGGATGAGATTGGGATACATGCGGGTGTTGTGCACCAGGAAGCCGGTGTCCAGAGCCAGCAGACGGCCGTCGGCGGTGGCGATGTCGTGGGTGTGGGCGTGGCCGCCGAGGCGGTCCTGCGCCTCGTACAAGGTCACGTCGTAGGCGCGCTGCAGCAGGTAGGCCGCGGTCAGGCCGGCCACGCCTGCGCCGACCACGGCCACCTGCGGGCGGCCGGTTCGTGGTGGGGGCGCTGCCCCGCCCGTCGAAAGCTGCCCGGTCGTCATGCTGCCCGTCCCCCGTTCGGTCTTACTCAGGTAGCCCGCGGCGCGCCGATTGTGGTCTCGCGCACCGGGCGTGTCCCGGCTGCCACCGGGTGCGTCCCCCGTGCCATCCCGCCGCCGGTTCTGCTGCGAGCGTCGCGGATGCCTGTGCTCTCAAAAACAATACTAAGTTACACTAAAATTCCTTGACCGAACGAACCAGGAGGCCGGATGGACCTGCGTGAGGCAGCGGAGGCGCTGGGCGTGCACTACCAGACCGCCTATGCCTGGGTGCGCGAAGGCGCGCTGCCCGCCCGCAAGGTGGGACGCGGTTACGAGGTCAGCGACACCGGGGTGCAGGCCCTGGCAGCGCGGCGGCGGCAAGGACACGAGCCGCCGCGGCCGATCCAGGTCCGGGACTGGGCAGCCCAGGCGCAGGCGCTGTACGCAGCGATCATCGGGGGCGAGGAAACGCGAGCCCGGCATCACATGCAGCGGCTCGCGTCCGGGGTGTTCCTCATCGACCTGTGCGAGCAGGTCATCGCGCCAGCCTTGCGCCGCGTCGGCGACGAGTGGGCGGCCGGACGGGTCTCCATCGCCCAGGAGCACCGGGCAAGCGCGATCTGCGAACGGCTGCTTGCCGCGCGGATCCGCCAGCCGGCCGGGCGGCCTCGTGGCATCGCGGTCGTCGCCACCCCACCGGGGGAACGGCACGGCCTGCCCGCGCTCATGGCCGCAGCCTGCCTCCGCGAGGACCGCTGGCTCGTTCATCACCTGGCCAGCGACCTGCCGGTCGAAGAGGTAGCACGGCTCGCGGGCCAAGCAGGCGCCGACCTGGTCGTGCTGTCAGCGGCAATGAGTGAGACGGCCCGGCAGGCGCGGGAGGCCGCGCAGGCCATCACCGCCACCCACCCGCAGCTGAAGGTGCTCGCCGGCCGGCCCGGCGCCAGCCTGCACGACCTGATGGCAGGGACGGGGCGCCCGCCGGCGGAAACCCAGACACCCCGCGCGTGATCAGCAGCGCGCAGGATCAGGAGAGAAGAGGAGTAAACCGATGGCCCGCTACCACGCGACCGTGGAGTCGCACAGCCCGGCGACCGAGACGTTCGGCTACCTGGCGACCTTTAGCAACGCGGCGGAATGGGACCCTGGGGTCCTGGCCGGGGAGTCGCTGGATGCCGGCCCGGTCGGGGCAGGCAGCCGGTTCCGGCTGGTGGTGCCGTTCCTGGGGGCACGGATACCGCTGACTTACGAGGTCATCAGCCTCGTGCCGGACCGGGAGATAGTCCTGCGCGCCGCCAATGCCATGCTCCAATCCACCGACCGGATCGTGGTCACGGCCGCCGCGGACGGCTCGACGGTCAGCTATGACGCCGAGGTGCGGCTGCGGGGTCCGCTGCGAATCCTCGACCCGCTCCTGCGGCCCGGTTTCCGCTCCGTGGCACTCCGGGCGGCCACCGGGCTCGCCGGCGCCCTGTCCCGGCGTCCGCCGGGTCGTGGCATCAGGTCCCCAGCGGTCGCACCGGCCCCATCCGGCGGGGCGGCAAAGCAGGCAGGAGACAGGCGGTGACCGGCTTCGGGCAGGCGGTGGACGCGGCCCTGGAAGCCTGCGTGGTCCCGGGCTTCTCCCGGATTGGCCTGGCCGTCCGCTCCCGGCTGCTGCCCGAGTTCACCGCCGGCGACCCTTTGCCCGTCGACGGAAAGACCATCATCATCACGGGCGCCACCTCCGGGATCGGGTATGCGGCAGCGGTCGCCCTGGCCCGGCGCGGCGCGGCGGTCCACTTTCTCGCCCGCGGCCGCGACCGGGGAGAGCGGGCCCGGCGCGCCATCGCCGCCGAATCCGGCAGCACGCGCGTCAGCTACGGGCTAGCTGATCTGGAGGACCTGGCCGCTGTCCGCGACTTCGCCAGCGAGTTCAGTGCCAATCATGATCGCCTGGATGTGCTCATTCACAACGCGGGGGCCATTTACCCAGAGTTCCGCACGGACGCCGCCGGGACCGAACTGACAGTCCTGAGCCAGGTGGTCGCCCCGTTCCTGCTGACACGCCTGCTGATGCCGGCGCTGCTCGCCGCCGCCCCATCCCGCGTGATCACCGTCTCCTCCGGCGGGATGTACACCCAGCGCCTCGATCCCGCCACCCTGCAGCTGCCGAGGTCGCGCTACCAGGGCGTCACCGCCTATGCGAAAGCCAAGCGGGCCCAGGTGGCGCTGAGCCGGGAATGGGCGCGGCGGACGGCGGGTACCGGCATTGCCTTCCACGCCATGCACCCAGGCTGGGTCAACACCCCTGGTGTCGCCGCCGCGCTCCCGGGCTTTTACCGGGCCACCCGGCCGATCCTGCTCACACCCGGGCAAGGAGCCGACACCATCGTCTGGCTCGCCACCATGCCACCCGAGCAGCTGGGCAGCGGCCGGTTCTGGCACGACCGGCGCCCCAGGCCCGAATACCTGCTCCCATGGACGCGCGGGCAGGACCCCGGCACGGTACGCAAGCTCTGGGACCACCTGGCCGCGACCACCGCTGCCGACTCACCGGAGCTAGCGCAGGCACTGCCGGATAGCGTGGCTGCTGACCTGCGGATGGATTGAGCCGCCTGCCTGGCTGACAGCGGCAGGCGGCTCACGCAGAGTCTTTCAGCCATCAAGGCGGGACTTTCGGCCCGGCTGGCCCGCTGCGGGCGCTGTTGCAGAATTCACTGCGTGTTCATCGCCTCACGACACACCATCGGCCTGCCCCCTCCCGCCACCCGGGCACGGCTGGCCAACCTCGTCACCGGCAGCGGGCTCCACCGGGCCTCGCATACCGCCTACCAGCATGGGCTGGACGTGCTGATCCGGGTCGGCCCGCTCGGAGATGCGCCGCTGACGTCCAAGCTGGTCGCGGTGCGCTTCCTGGAGCCCGTGGAGCGGGATGGCGTGACCACAGTCGGGCTGCGCTGGGAGGCCACCGGGCCGGCCGCCGGGCTGTTCCCGGTGCTGGATGCCAACCTCACCCTCACCCCAGAAGGCGAGGACCGCACCGAGCTCGCCGTCACCGGCACCTACCGGGCACCCTTCGGCCGCGTCGGCGCCGCCCTGGACAAAGCGCTCCTGCACCGCCTCGCCAGCATGACCATGGCTGCCTTGCTCACCGAGCTGGCCGCCGCGATCACCAGCCCCGCTACCGCGGCAGAACCCAGCCCGGAGGCAGCAACGCTCAATCCGGAGGAGTTATCACGCGCTGGGGCCGTGGGAGCGCGCCAGACGTTGGCCGGGCGCGGCGGTGGGGTGCTGAAAGGCGGCCGGTGCGCCGGAGCCCGTAGCGGTGCGGGGCCCGCCGGCGGCTGACGGCGCACCGGCCATTCCCATGCCTGGTCGTGAGCTTCTGGCCCGGCCCGGAATCAGGCCGGGCTGATCTGCTTGGCGTCCTGGGTGGTGATGGACAGCTTGCGCGGCTTGGCGGCTTCGTGGACCGGGATGGCCAGCGTCAGCACACCCGCGGTGTAGTCGGCTTCCACATGATCGGCGTCCAGTGTGTCGCCGAGGAACACCTGCCGGGTGAACGTGCCCGCTGGGCGTTCGGCGACCAGCATTTCCACCTCGCCGTCGATGCCCTGCCGGCTGGCGTGCACGGTCAGGACGTTCTGCTCCACGGTCAGGTCGATGGAGTCAAGACTGGCTCCTGGCAGGTCCAGCTTGATGTAGAACGTGTCGCCCTTGCGGTAGGCGTCCATCGGCATCGCCGCCGGCCGGGCGACAGTGCCGAACACCTGCTGGGTAAGCCGGTCGAGGTCCCGGAACGGGTCCGTGCGCATCAGCATTGCCGGGTCTCCTTTCTAGCCATCTGGTCTGCTAGCCCGCACGGGGTGCTCACGCAGATGTATATAGCACCGCCTCGGTTTCTTGACAAGAGAAGACTTAGATTTTCTACTTGCAGGTGGAGGGGATACTCTCCAGGAGGACGAGCATGCCTGCCCGGCAGGTGGGCGAGAGGAGGTGCGGAGTGGAGGGCTCCCAGTCCCGGCGGCACGACCGTGATCCCTACGAGGTTCTGGGCGTTCCCGCCGACGCGTCCGCGCAGGAGATCGCGCGCGCCTACCGCCGTGCCGCCCACTTGGCCCATCCCGACGCCCGGCCGCAGGACCCTCAGGCGGCCGCGAGGTTCGGTGCTCTCAGCGACGCCTATCAGACGCTGAGCGATCCTGGCCGCCGGGCGGATTACGACCGCGAGCACCTACGCCATCACCACCCGCCGCAGACCACACACGCGGGTGCGGGCTCCGCGGCGCGCGGGAGCGTGGCCCGGCCGCCTGGGGCCCCGCCAATCTGGGCCGGGCCGGTCCATGTGCAGCCGCCCGGGGCACCGTCCGCAGAGCCACCCCAGTCCGCAGCGCCGGGCCGGTCCGCAGAGCCGCGGCCTGGGAACGCTTCAGCTGGCCGGGCTCACCACCGCGACCCCGATGTCTATCTCGGGTTGCGCCCGCCCGGGGAAAGGAACTGGCCGTGGTGACCCCGCCATGGGAACAGCCGGGGCGAGGGCTGTTCAGCATCTCAGTGGCGGCCGAACTGACTGGCCTGCACCCGCAGACCCTGCGCATCTACGAGCAGGAAGGCCTGCTCTGCCCGGCGCGCAGTCCGGGCGGAACCCGCCGCTACAGCACCGACGACATCGGCCGGCTGCACCAGATCATTGCGTTGACCTCCGATGGGCTCAACCTCGCCGGGGTGCGGCGGGTGCTGGAACTGCAGGAGGAGACCCGGCGCCTGCAAGCCGAAATCGAGCAGCTCAGGGCGCTGGCAAGCGCTGGTGGGAACACCGCCCCGAACCGGTCCAGCACCATTGCAGACGCGGACCGGGACCGGCAACAGCGCCGCCCCCCCGGGAAGTAGAGCCGGACGGCAGCGGCCCGAAGATCGAGTGATAGGGAACCGGGCAGGAAAACGGCGGGGCCCTGGCAGGGACCCCGCCGCCCAGATGAATCTCCCTATTGCTCCTTCCCGAGGATCTGGTTGCTCCTTACCTGAGATTTCGTCATGTCCCGCAGCTGGTCGCGCTGTTAGCCCGGCGGCCCGCTGCGGAAGGCCGCGCAGCCCATGTCAGGCCGGAGGTGAGCGCTGGCGCCGGCACCCTCTCAGCGTCCGGGCAATGCCCGCCGGCCCGGTCCCGGCCACCTTCACCGGCCTGATAGGCGTGCCCACGGGCGGTCCCGGCGGCGGGACCCGGGGTGGCGCGGGCAGGCGCGGCCAGCCAGGCGGGGCGCCGAAACCGGCCAGGACCAGCGCGTCGAACTCCGCGCGCAGCCACTCCTCGTCGGCGCAGATCAGCTCCGCGAAGCTCGCGCCCACTTCCTGCGTGGTCAGGTCGCCCATGTCGATCACACTCCCGGGAACCCGCTATGGCGCTGCCAGGCCGATGACCGATACACTTTTTCTATAGCTCAGACTGCAGAAAAATGTCAAGCCCTCCGGAGACTGTTAAGAGTGCCCGCCAGCAACGGTGACCCGCGCGTGGACCCCGAGACGCCCGCCGCAGCAACGGGCCCCGACCGGCTGGACGACCCGGACTATCCCGCCTACACCACCGGCAGGGCCGCAGACGCGCTGGGGGTGCAGCAGGCCTTTTTGCGCGCCCTGGATGCCGCCGGAGCGCTGACACCCGTTCGCTCCGAAGGCGGCCACCGGCGCTACACGCGCCGCCAGCTTGCCTTCGCCCGGCGCATCAGGGAACTGTTCGACCAGGGCCACAACCTGGGATCATCACTGCAGATCATGGCCCTGCAAGACGAGCTCGCCACCGAACAAGGCCGCGTCGCAGGCCTGCGTGACCAACTCCGCCAGAAAGTTCACGAACCAGACCGGGAGGTCGGCCCCAAGCCCGGCGAGGAAACGTCCCCAGACGAGGCGGCCAGTGCGGAGCCCCCTGGGAGATAGCACCGACCGCAAGAAGGAGCCATCTTGCGGCTGGCCAGGGCGGCCAGCGGGTGGACATGCTGGGCCGTGCTGTCAGCCTGCCGCCTGCTAGTGCATTCCGGCCACGGTATGGCCGATCCGGCGGAGGTCCCGCAGCCGCGCCTCGTAGGTTGCGCCTGCCCAGATCAGCACCGCGCCGATGACCGCGACCGGCACCCAGTTGGGCAGCGTGCCGAGCATCCTGGCCGCGACCGGTGCCAGCTCGCGGCCGCCGTCGAGTACCGCGGTGAGCGTCCCGAGCACGAGGAGTGCTTGCAGCCGTGCCCGGGCGCCGCCGATGGCGATCGCCATGGCGGCCAGCCCGAGCAGCAGCGGGCGCAGCGCGCCATGACCGATCCAGGCCGCGCTCAGTGACGGCACCAGCGCCATCGCCAGGCCAGGACCGAACGCCTGCCAGGACCGGAGGTCCGGCCGGCTGGTGAGCCAGCCGGCGCACAGGATCAGTGCGGCGGCCGGCAGCGCCCACGGTTCGGGCGCGGGCCTGGCCGGGCTGGCGAGCCAGGTCAGCCAGGCGGCGACGGCCAGCAGCAGGCCCGGCAGCATGACGACCCGCCGCCCGGGCCTGGTCGCGGTCACCAGGCAGAGGGTGGCTGCCACGAGCAACAGCGCAGCAGCGCGGGCGGTCAGCCCGATCGGCGCGGCGGAGAGGACGGCGGCGGCGGTCAGCAGCCAGCCGCCGGCCTCGGTACCGATGGACTCGGGGAATCTCGCCGCCGCGATCCGCCACGCGCCTGCTTGTGCCGCGGCCGCCACCGCCAGCACCGTCAGGCTGGCCAGCCAGGGCATCAGCCCGGCGGCTTCGCAGCTGACCTGAGCGAGCCCGCCGAGCCCGGCGACCGCGCCGAGCGCACCGGCCGCGCGCACCCACCGGTTACGGGCCAGCACCGCGCAGCCTGCCCAGGCCGCCACCGCCAGGCCCAGCACTGCCAGCGTGTCCGGCCGGCGGGCCAGCGCGACCGCGACCGTCACCGACCAGGAGCCAAGCGCGGCGGCTGCCAGCGCCGGCGTTCTGCTCGCGGCCACGGCCGCGGTCAGCGCGATCGAGGCCCCGGCCAGGATGGCGAGCGTTCCGGCTGTGGCAGCGTGATCGCCGATCGCCGCGGCGAGCGCCAGCGGGACCACGGCGAGCAGCGCGCCGGCCGGGGCCAGGCGGCCCCGCCACACGATCGCGGTGACCGCGGCAGCCGCCGCGAACGCCGTCAGCAAGGCAAGCGTGAGGGGAAGCCACGGTGCGGCGCCCGAGTGACGGCTGGCGATGAGGACCGGCGCGGCCGGCCCGGACAGGGCGAGGACCACGGCGGCCCCGAACGCGACCGGCACCACAGCATCACCAGCGCGCCGCGCCGCGACCGCCGCAGCCGTGATCAGCACGGCCGCCGCCCCGCCGAACGCCGCGGCCGACCAGGGTCGCGGCAGCACCGTCGCCACCCCGATGCCCAGCGCCACCGAGGCCAGGCCACCCGCCACGGACAGGCCCGCGGGCAGCCAGCGTTCCCAGATGGCGCGCGTCGCCAGCGCCGCGGCGGCCGCGGCCGCGGCGAGCACGCCGGCCACCAACCCGCTCGCCTGCGGCCAGGTGGCCGAGCTCAGCCACGCCGCCAGCCCGGCCAGCGTGCCGGCCGTCCAGGTGAGCGCCAGCAGGACGACGACGAGCGTGCGCCACCCGGCCGCCCGGATGGTACCCCGCAGCACCAGCGCCGAGTCGCCAGCCGAGGTGCCCAGCAGCGCCAGCGCGGCCGGCTCGGGCCGGGGCGACACCGCCAGCGCGGCCAGGACCAGCGGGAACTGGGCCGCCGCGATCGCCCCAACGGCCGGGCCGGACAGCCGGGTGATCCGCCCATAGGCCGCCCAGGCGAGCGCCAGAGCGGCCGACGCCACGGCGGCGTAGCCGCGCCCGCCGCCGGGAACCGGGCCGGCCAGGCGGTACACCAGGTACGCGTCGGCGATCGTCAGCACCAGGCCAACCGCCGCGACAGCCTCGGCGGTCGCTGTCAGCCGCCGGCGGGCCAGCGGCAGCGGCGCGGCAAGAGCGAGCAGCGACGCCGCCAGCATGATGGCGGCCCGCCCGCCCGGCCCCAGGCTGGACCAGTTCGCGACCGTGAACGCGATCGCCGCCAGGCCGAGCAGGATCCCGCCCGCGGCCAGCAGCAGCGCCGCGCCCCCACGGCCGGTCCGGTCCGGAACCAGTGCAGGGGTGGGAGCGGCCACCGGCGCCCGCTGCCCCGACAGCCAGCCGAGAACCTGATCCCGGCGCGACACCAGCCAGGCTTGCCGGCTGGCGAGCTGGGACAGCTCGGCGTTGATCTGGCGCAACTCCGTGGCGGGCGGGCTCGCGAGGTCCAGCCCGCACCTCGGGCAGCGGCCCGCGTCGCCATCCGGCGCGGCCGCGTGGCAGGCCGGGCAGGCGGTTGCGCCACCAGGCGCGGCCGCCGGGGATTCGGTCATACCTGCCACAGTGCTCCCTCGTTGCGCCGCAGGCATCCGCCCGGCTACTCAGATCGCGGCGGCCCGCGCTACTCATTTCCCGCCTGAGTGCCCTGGCAGCGCGGTTCGGGATCGGGCAGCAACGGCCGATACGGCCTGTTTCATAGCGGTTGCGCAGGGTTGGTGCGGGCCACTAACATTCTGGCCTCGTCAGCCGTGCCTGCCGAGCGGGCAATGAGCGGCTTGAGCGTAGAGGGGGCACGCTCCGTGTCTGGGCCGGATCTGAAGGTTGACTACGACCTGCTGGATGGCTCGGCGGGCAGGCTGCGGCAAATGAAGTCCTTCTTTGAAGGCATCAAGGACTGGGGCCAGTCCTGTGAGGGTGACTGGGGCTCAGGCTCGATCGCCTCGGCGATGTCGGGGCACTTCGCCGGGAACTGGGATATCCATCGCAAGGGGCTTGTTGAGTCGATGGATTCGCTGGCTGAGCTCTGCGACACAGCGGTGAAGTCGTTCCAGGACGGGGACACCAAGCTCGCCAACAGCCTCACCGGCCAGGCGAAGTAAGCGGAGCGGAGAATCGCGATGGCGACGCCCAGGCCGACTGACTGGCAGCCGCTGGCAGCATCGGACCCCATTCCCGGCGACCCCGAGCGGATCATTTCCGAGGCGCGGTACCTCAGCCAGATGGCCGGGCAGATCAGCGATGAGGTGGCCGCGCTCCGCAAAATCGCCAACGGCGGGGCCGATGGCGCGTTAAAGGGCCAGTACGCGGACCAGCTCCACTCCGCCGCGAGTGACCTTGCGGGCAAGATAGAAAAGGTCGTCGGCCGGTTCACCAAGACAGCCTCAGCGCTGTCCAACCCGTCCGGGGCGGGCTGGGCGCAAGAGCTGCAGGGTTTTCAGGGGAAGTCGCTGCAGATTCTCCAGCAGGCGCAGTCGGCCCACTCGAAGATCACCGCGCTGAGCCAGCAGCCCGCTCCGGCGCAGGGCAACTCGGGGAACCCCGGGTCGCCGCCGCCCCCGAACCCGCAGCTCAAGTCGGCGCAGCAGGACCTCGCGGGCGCGCTGGCAGCGTTGCGGACGCTGGAACACCAGCGTGACGACGCCGCCAGCCACTACGCCAGCATGATCAACTCTGCGTGCGACGACGGCATGAAGGACAGCTGGTGGGATCACTTCAAGAACTTCGTCCACGGCTTCGCTGGGGTGCTCAAAGACATCTGCACCGTGCTGGAGATCGCCGGGCTGGTGCTCGCGGTGGCCGCCTTCATCATCGCGCAGTTCATCCCCGGTCTTGACTTCCTGGTCGACGCGCTGGTCGCCGCCGCGCTCTGGACCACACTCGCCGCCACACTCGGCCGCGGGCTGCTCGCGGCGACCGGCAACGGCTCATGGGCCGACTTCGCCATTGACCTGTTCGCCACCCTCACCTTCGGGGTGGGCAAGTTCGCCGCCGCGGGCAAGTTCGGGGGCGTCGGGCTGAAGGCCCTGGCGGATTCCGCTGAGAGCGCAGGTAACTTCGCCAAGTCCACCGAATTGCTGACGAACGAGAAGACGGCAGCCTACCTCGCCAGATACGCGGGACTGACCGGGGAGAACATCGTCGACGTCGCCGACCGGTTCGCCCCCAAATTGGCAGACGTCGCTATCAAGCCCCTGTCGGGCGGCCTGAAAGTGCTGGCGAGCGCTGGCTGCAGCCCGGAGGAAGCCGCGGCGGCCGCCAAGGCTCTCGCTTACGGCGAGCGCTTCAGCGGGCTCGCGGCGGAAAACGCGAAACTCGCCGTGAACGCCGTGAAGGTGGCGGGCGGGGCCGCAATCGCGGGCGCCGGGGTGGGCGGCGTGGGCATGGCAGGCGCGGGGATCAACTTCAATTACCTGCCCATACACCTGAACATTCCGTACGTCTACAACTGGTACAAAGGCCATGTAGAGATACCGACCGGCGACCCTGAGTATGCCTGAAAACCGCTCAGGGACACTGCCCGGCCAGGCCGGCGAGGCGACCGGGAACGGGCTGGCGCGGGCGCAGCCGGTCACCACCGGCTACGCCATGATGATCCCGGCTGGCTGGCGGCAGATACCTGTGCGGCGGGGCAGCGAGCGCGTCATCGGCGAGATCGCCAGCGAAGTGGTCGGCCGGATGCGCGGACGGGTCTCCCGCGACAAGCTGGCACAGCACCAGGCCGAGCTGACAAGCCGCCTGACCGCCATGGTGAAGCAGGCCCGGCGCGGCGGCGCGGTCGATCTGTACCTGCCGGTGCAGTACATCCATGGCCTGGCCGTGCCAGCCTCGATGGTGGTGGCGCACGGTTCGCTCGGCCCGCCGCCGGAGGGACTCGATGCCGCCGGGCTGGTGGCGCTGCTCGCGGCGGAAGGCACCGGCACCACCGCGGTAACCGTCGGCGGGGCCATTGCCGCCCGGCGGGAACACATCGCGGAGCCGGAGCAGGCGCAGGAATTCAAAGTCGGCTCACGCCGCGTCGACTACATGATCCCGGTGCCCAGAACGCGGGATGACTGGCTGATCATCACCTTCGTCACGCTGGGCAGCGGCGACCCGGACGGCGACTTCGCCAAGCTGCTGGTCGAGTGGTTCGACGCGGTCGTCTCGACCTTCGAGTGGACCACGGATGCACCGGCATGACCACGGTGGGACACGGCGGTGAGGCGGTGAACAGCCTGGAGCAGCTTGCCGCGCTCGGCCTGCGGCCGGAGGATCTGATCAGCCAGCAGGCCACCATCACGATTGACTTCCTGTCCCTGCCGCCCATCTGGCTGGCCTGCCCCGCCGCTTTCCCGGCTGGCGGGGATGTGCAGTCCTGGGCGCTGGAATCAGCGCAGCTGTGGTGGGAGAACTCGGGCCTGGACCACCAGGACGAGGACGTGGCCCTGCTCACCGGGACTCTGGCCGGCATTCACGGGATCCTCTACGCGGCAGACAGCCCGCTGTTGTTTCACTATGCGCTGCTGCACCTGCCGGAGCGGATCGCCCCGCTGCCGGTGATGTTCGGGGTCTGGCCGGCCGCCGGGGACCGGGACGCCCAGCTCAAAACGCTGACCGGCGTCGGGCACCCGGGACTGCTCAGGCCGGCCATTGCGGAGGAGTTCCGCACGGAGCGCCTCGGCAGCGGCATCAAGGTGCTGGCCTATACGCGGGCGGGGGAGGGCTCCGGCATCAACGGCACGATCAGCTACGCCTGGCGCTCGGAAGAACTCCAGACCGCCTTGCGTATCTTCGCTGCCGCCGGAGACCTCGGCCGTCTGCAGCGGGCCTTCCCCGACCTGGACCAGCTGGCGCACGCGGTGGCACTCGTGCCCCGGTGAAAGCCGGCTTCCGGCCGCCGGGTCACCCTGGCGTGCTGGCGTGCTGATCGCTGGCACCGGCTGCCAGCAGGGCGTCAGCGAACTCGTGGTTCAGTTCCCTGGCACGGCGCAGGCTCTTGCCCGGCGCACCTGTGCCGAACAGGACCCGGAAGAACCCCTGCTTCTGAGCACTGGCGCGTTCCTGCTGATACACCATGCCGAAGTCAATACTCCACTGTTCGCCGTTCATCGCGATGATGGTCCCCGCGCCCACTTTCCGCTGCCACCCCGGGGTAATGATTTGAACAGACCCGGCTGGCGCGTGGTCTATCCGGGCGCCCGTGGCTGAGACGATGGACACACCGTTCTCGGTTACTTCCACAATGCAGGGAAAATGACCGGCACCCTTCTTCAGATTGCCGCCGGACGTGCTGCGGGCCACTGCGCAATACGGCTGCGAGAAGATAGCTGTCACAGAGCGCTCCATTCGGGTAGCCCAATGTTATCAGCCGGCTCCGCCGCCGGCCGGCCCGTTGCCTGGTACCGGGCGGCAGGGGGCGCCGGCTGCAGCGACAATGGGCGGGTGACAGAGCAGCTGCCTTCCTGGCCGGCCACACCTCCGGCTTGCGGTTCAGTCGTTCTGCGTGAGTTCACCGACGAGGATGCGCAGCTGGCTGTCGAGTTGGGTGAGGACCCTTACATCCCCCTCATCGGCAGCCTGCCCCCGTTCCCCACAGGTCAGCAGGCTCTGGAGTGGGCCCGCCGGCAGCGCGGCCGGCTCGCCGAAGGAATCGGGCTGTCTTTCGTCATCGCCGATGCCGAGTCCGGGAAGGCCGTCGGGGCGATTGGGCTGTGGCTGCAGAACCTGCCGGCAGGCCGCGCGACGGCAGGCTACTCGGTTGCCCCTGCGCACCGTGGCCGCGGCATCGCGAGCAGCGCGCTGAATGCGCTGACCGCATTCGCGTGGACCATTCCCGCCCTGCACCGGGTCGAGCTGTATATCGAGCCGTGGAACAACAGCTCGATCCACGTTGCGGAAGCATCCGGATACCAGCGAGAGGGGCTGCTCCGCAGCCACCAGGAGATCGGCGGCACCCGGCGCGACATGCTGCTCTACGCGGCGACACGACCTTGACCGCTGGCCGGCGTGGTGATTGCCTCGCCACGCCGGCCAGCGGCTAACCCCCGTGCGAAGCCCGGGGAACTGCATCGTGATCAGCGGGTGAACGGGCTGAAGATGGTGGTGAACTGGCCAGTGCCCTGGCTGATCCCGCTGCACGTCGACGAGGCGCTCGTTTGCCCCGGGCAGCCGCCGTTGTCCCGGCCCTCGGACCAGAACGACAGCAGCGCGATCGCCTTCGAAGCCGCGTACGACTCCACCGCCGAGGCGTCTGACAGGGTGAAGATCTCCCCGGAGGAGTCATTCTGCCCGATCATCACGGTCAGGCCCGTCATCGCGTACGCCGACGAGGACGAGATCCCGTACGCCGATGCCACCTGCCCGGCCGAGGCATCCAGCGCCTGCTCCGCCGCGGTGCCCATCTCGGTCCCTGAGCTCCCGTAGTCCATCGCCATCACGTTCACCACGTTCGGCGTGAACCCGTTCGACCTGCCGTTGCTCAGCACGGCCAGCCCTGGCGAGGTCAGCCCCGTCGGCAGCACCGGCAGCGTGTAGTCGATCATCAGCGAGGAGTGCCCGTTGGCCTGCGCCCACGACCGCAGCATTGCCAGCGCCGCGTTCGTCAGGTTGACGTCGCTGGAGTTGGTCAGCTCGTTCGACTCGATGTCGAAGTCCAGCCCCGCCGGGTTGAAGTAGTTCACCACGGCCTCGAGCTGGGTCGCCATCGCGCTCGCCGACGAGCACTGGCTGCCCAGGTCCGTGCCGTTGGTGTCGGCGTTGTAGCCGCCGAACGAGATGAACACGTTCCCGCCCGCCGCCTGCAGGCTGCTCACCTCGCTCTGGTAGGTGGACGCGTTGTACATGCTCCACTGGCATCCCGAGCCATCCACGAACGCCAGCGAGAAGTACTTGTCCCCGTAGCCATTCGCGCTGCCGGTCGCGGGCACCCGCCAGCACGGTGTGACCAAGATCGAGGAGCCGCCGGGCTGTGTCTTAGCGCAGACCCTTGCCGGCTCCGGTGATGGGCGTGATGGTCATCGCGCCAGGCCGCGTGTCAGGCCGGGTACTGGTCGTGGCGGGCCCACAGCGCGATCCAGTCCTCGTCCGTCAGCGTGCGCCCGGATGAGCGTATCGCGGCGAGTTCGCGGAAGTATTCCTCCCGGGGCGGGCCTGGCGCGAACAGGATGAGCATCCGGGCTGGCGCGCCGCTCTCGTTGGCGAAGGCGTGAATCCCGCCAGGCGGGACGTAGAGAAAATCACCCTTCGCCGCGTCGATCCAGGTTTCCCCGTTGAAGAGCCGGACCGTGCCTTCCATGACGTAGAAGGACTCAGAGAAGGTCTTATGGAAATGCGGATCGGCGCCACCGGGCGACTCCGTCATGTTCCATTCGAACAACCCGTACTGGCCGCCGGTGGCAGAGCCCGGGGCAGTGAAGCGGATGTGGGTACCCGACGGGTACGTCACCGACGGCACCTCGCCGGCCGGACGGTACCGTGCGCTGACCTCACCGGCGTCTGCGCTGTAGGACACTGCCAGTCCTCCCGTTGGGGGCTGCCCGGCGGGCGGCCGCGGTGGCCAGGCTGATCTACCCGGCCATCATGTCACCCCCGGTTCGCGCCGCCCCGGCGAGCGGGGTGCGCAGGGCGCTCGCCACGGGTCAGGCTGCGGGGACGATGCGGGCGAGGAGCAGGGTGATGTCGTCCTCCCCGCGCCCCCGCAACCCGCGGGTGATCGCGTGGCAGGCGTCGTCCAGTGCGCTGCCCGGCTGCGCGAAGGCGCCGGTGAGGGCGTGCTGCAGGGCCGCCAGCCCGTCGTCAAGCGCCCGGTCGCGGCTCTCGACCAGCCCATCGGTGTAGAGGGCGAGGACGGCTCCGGGCGGCAACTCGATCTCTGTGACCTCAAAGGATTCGTTGCCGAGGCCGAGCGGCAGCCCCGGGGGGAGGTCGAGCATCCGTGCCTCGGCGCCCGGCAGGGTCACCACCGGTGGCATGTGGCCTGCCTGGACGACCAGGCAGGTGTGGGCCCCGGGGTCGACGATGGCGGCGACACAGGTCGCGTACGGGGCGGTGGCTATGTCGGTCACCATGCGGTCCAGCCTGCCGAGCAGCTGAGCGGGCGGCAGCCCGAGGTCGGCCAGGGTGTGGGCGGCGGTGCGCAGCTGCACCATGACCGCTGCCGCCTCGGGGCCATGGCCCATCGCGTCGCCGACGATCAGCATCACCCTGCCGTCCCGCAAGGTCACGATGTCGTGCCAGTCGCCCCCGAGGACACTGCCGCCCACCGGCAGGTAGTGGTGCGCGACCTCCATCCCCGCTGGTGCCTGCGGCCGGCTGGCGACCAGCGACTGCTGCAGGGCAAGGGTGGTGCGCCGCTCCCGCTGATACAGGCGGGCGTTTTCGATGCACACCGCGGCCCGGGAGGCGAGCTCGCTGGCCGGCACCAGGTCGCCCTGGTGGAACGGCGGGCTCGCGGGCTCGCGGCCGAACAGCGCGCAGCCGATCACCGCCCCGCGGGCCGCCAGCGGCACGGCGAGGAAGGACGTGTAGCGGCGGGCCGCGTCCTGGCCGCCGGGCTGCTGGCCGAGCCGCTGCGCGGTCTGGCTGTCCAGCTGGTCGAACACCACGGGCTCGGCGGTTGTCATCGCATCGGCCAGTGGCGTGTCCTCGCCGAGAACGAGCACCTCACCGGGACGGAGCAGGGTGCCGGCGAGGTCGGCCCCGGGGCCCGCCATGCGCCCGGCGAGCCTGCGGACCGCGGTCCCGGGGCCGGTCGCGGTGGTGCCGAGTTCGTCGGCGGCGAGCAGCCGTTCAACGATGTAGATGGCGGCGGCGTCCGCGAATCGCGGGACCGCGGTGTCGACGACCTCCGCCGCGGTGTCCAGCAGATCCAGGGTGGTGCCGATCCGGGCGGTCGCCTCACTGAGCCAGCCGGGGAGGGGCTGCACCGAGGCGCGCTGGGCGATGACCAGCGCGCCGTTTCCCTCGCCGGCCAATGGCTCCCAGCGGATGGCGAAGCGCCCTTCGCCGAGATCGCCGCCGGCCACGGTGGTGGCGAAGACCTCCCCCGAGCCGACCTGGGCGAGTGCGCGGCGGACCAGGTCCCGCTGGCCTGGGCCGGTCAGCAGCACGTCGCAGATGTCGTGGCCGGTCATGGCCCGCGCCGTGCGGCCGAACAGCTGCGCGGCCGTCACCGGCCAGGCGGTGACCCGCCCCTCCCGGTCGACCGTGAACGCCCCGAGGCCGGCCAGAGCCGGCTCACGCCGCCGGGGAAGCTCAGCGTGCGTGTCCCAGGCACTCGGCGATTCCACGGCGGCACCTGCACTTACCTATGGACGAGTCCGCCAGCCTGCCGCGGGCAAACCGCCGGGCCATTCACGCCGTGGCCCGGCCATTCGCCGTCAGCTGCCGCCAGCGTCCGGGCGATATCATCCAGATGCGCAATGTATCGCATCATCCATCCCGAACGCGCAGATGCGCACATTAGCGGGAAAAGGCACGGAGCTGGGCACCGCCGGCATCGGGTTCGCAGCGCCGGTACGGCGAGACAGGAGACCTGATGACCGACGATCAGAGCTGGGTGCCCCCGGGGATCGACACCACCCGCGCGAACGTCGCGCGGATCTACGACTACCTGCTCGGCGGCACCCACAACTTCCTCGCCGACCAGGACGTGGGCCGGATGATCATCGCCGTCGAACCCAACTCCAGGGCGATCGGCCAGGCCAACCGGGCGTTCCTCGGCAGGGCCGTGCGGTGCCTGGCGGCAGCCGGCGTCCGGCAGTTCCTCGACATCGGCTCTGGCATTCCCACCCAGGGCAATGTCCATGAGGTCGCCCAGCAGGCAGCGCCGGACGCCCGGATCGTCTACGCGGACATCGACCCCGTCGCCATCGCCCACAGCAGGGCCATCCTCGCGGGCAACCGCAACGCGGCCGTCATCGAGGCCGACCTGCGGGAGCCCGGGAAGATTCTCGCCGCCGAGGACACCCGCCGGCTCATCGACTTCAGCCAGCCGGTCGGCCTGATGCTCCTCGCCGTGCTGCACTTCATCGGCGACGCAGACGACCCGTGGCAGCTGGTGGCCACCCTGCGGGACGCGCTGGCACCGGGCAGCTACCTCGTGATCAGCCACGGGACCGACGAGGGCAGGCCGGAGGTGGCCAAGGCCGCCGAGAAGGTCTATCAGCGCGGCGTCTCGGCGAACATCCACATGCGGCCGCGTGCGGACATCCTGCGCTTCTTCACCGGCTTCGACCTGCTGGAGCCCGGGCTGGTCGAGATCCCCTACTGGCGGCCCGATGAAGCAGCCGATGTCTCAGCCGGGCCAGCCAGGTTCTGGGGCGGCCTGGCCGGGGTGGGGATCAAGCCAGGCCAGGGGGCCGGATGAGGCCACCCGGCGAGTGACCGGGGCGCCGCCGGTGCTGCCCGCGGCCCGCCGCGCGGGCAAGCCGGGCAGATGGCCGGGAACAGGCCATTTTACTTTGACATGAAGGGCTCTACAGTTGGCGAATGGAGCCCGAGAAGTCCCTTTCGGGGGTATCTGCGCCATCGCTCATGGTGCGATTCCAGGGATCTGACCGGAGCCTGCCAGCGGGTCCTTCCTACCTGGTCGGCCGCGATCCCGACTGCGACATCGTCAGCACCGACGCCCGCGTCTCGTGGCAGCACGCCGTGCTGCGGCTGGCAGCAGGCCGCTGGGTGCTGGCGGACAACGGGAGCACGAACGGCATCTACGCCGCGGGCCAGCGGGTGGACAGCATCGAGATCAGCGGCGAATGCGTGGTCCGGCTCGGCCATCCGGTGGACGGGCCGGTGCTGCACTGCGCCATCGGCACCACCACCCGGACGGCGCCCGCGGCCCCGGCAGCGCCCGCGGCCCAGACTGCGTCCGCCCAGGCTGCGCCCGCGCAGGCGGTATCCGCTACCCGGACGGGACCCGTCACGGCGCCGGCAGCGGCCGGGGCGGGCCGCGCGGAACCGGTCACCCGCGTGCTGGCCAGGCCAGCGGGCGGCAACGGAGCAACCGCACCGCCCGGGCGGCCGCTGCCGCCGCCGGCGCCGGTCCTTCCGGGCCCCGGCCGGAGCCCGGCACCGGCGCCCGGCCCACCGACCGGCCCACCGTCCGGCCCGCCACCCGGCGACGGCATCGCGGACATCCCGTACGCCATTCGCTGGCTGGTGCCGAACGGCGAGCGGTTCGCGAACTTCGGCATCCTAAACGACAACGACACCCAGCTTGACTACTACCGGCGGTTCGGGCACATCTACGCGGTCGGGGTGCCCACCAAGAAGTGGCGGCTGGTCGTCGTCTCGGACCCGGACCTGCTCGACGAAGTGGCGGAGAACGAGGAGCAGTTCGGCAAGCCCGTCGAGGAGATCAACTTCTTCGCCCAGCTGAGCAACTCGCGCGGCGGCGGCATCTCGGTGATCGGCGACGGCGAGCACTACGAGCGGGTCCGGCGGGTGATGCTGCCCTGGTACGCGCCGTCGCACCAGCGGACGCAGCTGCCCCGGATGCAGGAGCAGGCGCGCAGGCTCGTCGCCGCCTGGGCGGCGATCCCCGATGACCAGCCCATCGACGCGCGGGCCTGGATGGAGCGGTACACGCTGGAGGTGTCCGGGCGCGGCGCCTGCAACTACGACTTCGGCCTGCTCGGCGGCAACGGTGACCCCCATCCGTTCGCGGCCGCCGTCCCGGAGAGCACCAAGGAGAGCATCCTGCGGGTCGCCGACCCCCGGCCGGACTTCACGCTGTTCGCCGGGAAGGCACGGCGCGAGCGCCGCAGGCGCTACCGCCGCAACAACGAGGAGCTGTTCCGCACGGCCGGCGCGCTCGTGCACGCCCGCCAGCACGCCAGCCCGCCCGGGCAGCAGACGGACCTGCTCAGCCGCCTGGTCAGCACCCCGGATCCGGAGACCGGCGAGCTGCTCGACGCCGGGACCGTGCGTGACCAGGTCCTCATGCACCTGTCGAACGGCTTCAACGGTCCGTCGATCACCGGGGCGTGGCTCGCCTTCATCCTCGCCACCCACCCGGACATCCAGGAAAAGGTCATCGCCGAGATCGACGGGGTCACCGGCGGCGACCCCGGCTACGACCTGCGGTACGAGGACCTGCTGGCGCTGACCTACACCACCCAGGTGATCAAGGAGACGCTGCGGATCTACCCGCCGATGCCGGTCACCATCCGCCGCAGCCTCCGGGACGGGACGCTCGGCCGCTACCGGGTCCGCAACGGCGACATCATCCTCGTCGGGACGCTCGCCGCCCAGCGCGACCCGCGCTACTGGGGCCCGGATCCCGGCCGGTTCGACCCGGATCACTTCGCGCCGGACAGGGTCGCTGAGCGGCCCCGGCACGCGTTCATTCCGTTCTCCATCGGAAAACGGCAGTGCATGGCGCAAGAGGTCACGTTCATGATGCTCCGCGTCGTCCTGTGCGAGATCTGCCAGCACTACCGGCTGCGGCTGCCGCCGGGCGCGACGGTGACCAAGAACACCGTGGTGACCACCAAGCCCGCGGCCGTCCCGATCATCCGGGTGCCGCGGCAGGACGCCCGCCGGCCAGCGCCGGCGCCGGCGGTGACGCAGGACCGCCCGGCCGCGCCCGCGCCAGCCGCCCACTGGGGCGAGCCCACCGAGATCCCGGCGGCCAGCGCCTACCGCGAGCTGGTGATCGCCTACGGCAGCAACTTCGGGGCGAACAAGGAGCTGGCCGAGCGGTTCGCCGAGCGCGGCAGCTTCCACGGCTACACGACCAGCTTGATGACATTGAACGAGCTGGCGCAGGCGCCGCCCCGCACCCAGCCGTGGCTGCTCGTGGTCATGACCTCCACCTACACCTCCAACCCGCCGTCCAACGCGACCGCCTTCAAGTCCTGGCTGGAAGCCACCGAGCCGGGCACGCAGCTGTGGCGCAGCTGCCGCTACCTGGTCTGGGGGCTCGGCAACACCCAGTGGAACGCGTTCCTCGCCTTCCCCCGCTACGTGCAGCAGAAGCTGGCCGCGCTCGGCGCCACGCCGCTCGCGGACCTGGCCCACGGCGACGTGGGATCACCGGTGTGGGAACGGCAGCACGCGGACTGGAACGCCCGTATCTGGCCGGTCCTGCTCGAGCTGTCCGGGGCGCGCACCACCGAGGCCGCGGTCGCGCGGGTCACCGCGGAGAAGGCGGCCACCGGGGTGCTGACACGCTCGGACTCGACCACCGCCATGCACCGGTCGCTGTTCGGCCAGGGCTCCGGGCAGCGCGCCGTGCTGGTCCCGGAGATCCTCACCAACACCGTGGGCAAGGACACGATCGAGGCGCGCGCCACCGCCTGCCGGGAACTGCAGGCGGCGGGGTCGCCGAAGCGGACCCGGCACCTGGAGCTCAGCCTGCCGCCCGGGGTCAGCTACCGGGCCGGCGACCATCTCGGTGTCTGCCCGAAGAACGACCCGGACCAGGTCGAGCGGCTCGCGCGGCACCTCGGCGCGGGGCTCGACGGCGTGTTCATGGTGCCGAAGGCGGCCGACGTCCGGGCCGTGCCCAAGGGGGTGGTGCTCCAGGTCCGCAACATCCTCACCAGCCTGGTCGACATCACCGGCAGGCCGTCCGTGCCCCTGGTCGACCTGCTGCTCAAGAAGGCGGCCGACCCGGCCGACCGGGCGAAGCTGGCGCAGCTCAGGGACATCCTGGAGACGCCGGGCGGGCCGGGGTCGCCGCTGCGCACGGCGGCCGACGCGGGCGGGTGGAACGTGCTGCGGCTGCTCGACGACTTCCCGTCCTGCTCGCTGAACATCTTCGAGTTCCTGCGGGTGGCTCAGCCGCTCCGGCCGCGCTACTACTCGACGAGTTCGAGCCCGCGGGTGCACGGCAGCGGGGTCGCCCACGTGACCGTGGGCCTGGAGACGGCGCCGGTGCCGGGCATGCCCGGCCGCGACTTCCGCGGGATGAGCTCGCATTACCTGCACACGCTGCGCCCGGGCGACCGGGTGAACGTGTTCCTGGAAAGCGCGGACGGGTTCCACCTCCAGGACGACGTGGCCAAGCCGATGATCTTCGTGTCCGCGGGGACCGGCTTCGCCCCGATGCGGGCCTTCCTGTGGGAGCGGCTGGCCATGAAGGACGCGGGCGTGGCGCTGGCGGAGGCGGCGCTGTTCACCGGGATCCGCTCGCGGGATCTCGACTTCATCTACCGGGACGAGATCGAGCGGTTCGCCGCCGAAGGCGCGCTCGACCACCTGCACGTCGCGGCGTCGCGCACCCAGCCCGGCCGCCGCGAGCACGTCCAGGACCGGCTCCGGCAGGAGGGCGCGCTGGCCTGGCGCCTGCTCACAGCCGGCGGCTACGTCTACGTCTGCGGCTCTCAGCCGATGCGCGAGGCTGTCCGCGCCGCGCTCGCCGACGTCGCCGCGGAACACGGGTCCCTGCCGCGTGAGCAGGCAGAGGCCTGGCTGCAGGAACTGGAAACGACCGCACGTTACCGCCCGGACCTGTGGGGCTGAACACTGGGAGCCTGCTGTGGACCTGCTTGCCCTCATCCTGGCCCTCGGGGCGCTGGTGATGTTCGTGTTCGCCGCCAGCGGCCGGGAACTGCGCCGCTTCAACGAGATCGCGCTCGGGCTCGTCCTGCTGACCGCCGCGCTGATCTGCCAGTTCACTTCGATCACCGGCATCAGCATCGGCCGGTGACGGACGGGGTCACACGGCGATGCGCAGCAGCAGGCGCCGGGTGGGCGACTCGATGCGCAGCGCCGTCAGCCGCGACACCGGGATTGCCGTGGTGCCTTCCACCCGGGCGGCGCCGCTGTAGGTGGCGTTCCAGCTGCCCGCCACGTCGGTGCCGGCCGCGGACACCGCCACCAGGGTGCAGTGCTCACGGGCGGGCAGCCCGGTGACGGTCAGCTCGATCTGGGTGCCGGCCGCGGTGGCCAGCAGGCGGGCCTGCCCGTGGACCCCGCTCGCCCGGTCAAAGCCGCGGAAGGCGGGTGCGGCCGGATGGGCGGCAACGCCCATGACCGCGGCGGCGGCCACGGCCGCGGCGGCTGCGGCACCGGTGACGGTCAGCCAGCCCTGCCGGGTGAGGCGCTGCCACGGGCGGATCGGCGCCAGCGGGGGGACGGGCGGCAGCTGGCCGTCTGGCATGCCGTCGGCCGCCGCCGCCCGGCTGAGCCAGTCGCGCATGGGGACCAGATCCTGGTACTCAGCGCGGCAGGGGCGGCAGGCCCGCAGGTGGCGCCGTACCCGGGCGGCTGTGCCGGGGTCGATGGCACCCACGATGCAGGCGCCGATGTCGCCCCGCCACATGGTGCATGCCTGGCTCATCCCCGCTCCTGTCCTGTCAGTAGTCGGCCGACCCGCCCTGGTAGGAGTAGCCGCCCGAGGGGTTCGCGGACTGGGCAGGCTGGGCTGGCGCGCCGCCGGCGCTGGTGGTGACGGCCTGCCAGTCGAACGAGACGCCGCCGAAACGGTCGGTGAAGCGGTTGCCGTGGGCCTGGCCGGCCGCCCGGTCCAGCCGGAACGTGTACAGGACGGCCGCTGCGGCCCCGGCGAGAACGGGTACCGCCGCGCGGCCGGCCCGCCCGCCGGGTGCCGCCCGGCCGGAACGACGGAGCCACCGGCTCCCGGTCGCCGCGTCAGGCCTGCTCGTCATGGTGTGCCCTCCTGCCTGCTGCTGGTACCTGCTCAGCGGTGATTACGCCGGAAGGGCTGGCGGCGTTCACCGGGCGCTGATCGTCACCAGGGCCTTGTGCCCGGCCACCACCTGCAGGCTGGCGATGTCGGACGGCCGCCAGTCAGCGCTGCCGGGGATGCTCACCGGGCCGTCGCGCCAGGCGTCCCAGACGCCGGAAACCTCGGCCGCCCCGGCCCGGGACCGGACGATCAGGCGGCACGGCACGTTGAGCGGCAGCCCGCGCACGTCCAGCCGGATGCTCGTCCCCCAGGAGGTCGCGGTGAGGGCCGCGGTCGCGCTGACACGGGTCGCCGGGTTCGCGGTGGAGAGGGTGACGGTGGCCGGGCGGGGGGCGGAGCCGCTGGCCGCCAGCCACGACCCGGCGGCGGCGCCCGCGACGGCGGCCGCGCCCGCCGCGGCGCCGGCGGCCTGCCAGATCCGGGCGGCGCGCCTTCCCCGCCGGGCGGGCCCGGTCCTGCTGCGGGCACGCCTGCCGGGCCGCCCGCCGGGCTGGCCGGCGGCTGGCAGGCCGCCGGCAGCGCCGCCCAGCAGGCTTTCCGGGACTCCGGCCAGCAGGCCCGGCAGCGGGCTCAGGTGCAGCAGCTCGGCCTGGCACTCCGGGCAGCCGGGCAGGTGCGCCGCTACCCGCTGCCGTTCCCCGGCGTCGGCGGCCCCGAGCACGTAGACGCCCAGCGACGTCATCATCTGGCAGGTCATGGCCTGGTGATCCCCTGCTTCTCGAGCTCCCTGCGCAGTGCCCGCAGGCCGTAGAAGCAGCGGGATCTGACCGTGCCCTCGGGGATGGCCAGCAGCTGCGCCACCTCCGCCACCGGCCTGCGCCGGTAGAACAGCTCCACGATCACGGCCCGGTGCTCCGGGTTGACCGCGTTCAGCGCGGCCGCCACCAGCCAGGCGTCCAGCACCCGGTCGAGACCGTCGTCGGTGCGCGGCAGGGCGTTCTCGTCGAGGGGCACCTCCCGCGGCCGGGCACGCCGGCGGCGGTGGTAGGCGGAGATGGCGATGTTGCGCGCCACGGTGCGCAGCCACGACCCCACATGCTCGGGGCGCAGTTCCCCGGCATGCTGCCAGCCCCGGATCATCGTCTCCTGGACGACGTCTTCCGCCGCCTGCATGTCACCGTTGACGAGCGGGAGCACGAACCCCACCAGCGGCACCCGGTAGGAGTCCAGCCAGGTGTCCACCGTGTCGTCACAACCCGGGGCGGCCACGACGGGTAATACGCGGCCCGCCGGCCGCACGTTCAGCCGTCGCGGGAATCGCTGGCCGGCTGCCCCGGAGGTCAGGCCTGCTGGCCGTGCGGCAGCCCGGCGGGGGGCAGGCCCTCCTGGCAGGCGAGCAGCGCGGCCTGGGTCCTGGACTCCAGGCGGAGCTTGCCCAGCAGGTTGCTCACGTGCGTCCTGGCGGTCCGCTCCGTGATCTCGAGCCGGCGGGCGATCTCCTGGTTGGAGCAGCCCTCCGCCAGCAGCCCCAGCACCTCGCGCTCGCGCGGCGTGAGGGCGCCGATGGCGGTCCGGGTCCCGTTCAGCAGGCGGCCGGCGGCCCGGCCGCCCGGCCGGCCCGGCCCGCGGCCAGCCGCCCACCCGGCGGCCGGCGCCAGCCCGGCGTCCGCCACCGCGAGCGCTGCCCGGCCGGGGGTGCTGGCTGGCGGCCCGCCGGATAGAAGGCGCTGAGGGTCCCGACCACCCGGCCGCGGGCCGCCAGCGGCACCGCCGCGAACCCGTCCCACGCGACGGTTTCCAGCACGTTGTGCGCCGGTGCCCAGCGGGCGTCGCGCATGACCGAGTCGTAGCGGTGCGGCACCACCACCAGCCGCCGGCCGCGCAGCGCCTCCCGGTGCTTGAACTCCGCGCCGAGGGCGTCGCAGCGCTCCATCCGCGCGCGGCGCTCTTCCGCCGTCCCGGCGAACCCGGCTCCGCCGAGTATCTCCCGGTGCCCGGCTCCGGCGTCCGCGTGCAGCACGATGTTGGCGGCAGCCAGCTGGAGATCCTCCCTGACCTCCGACGCGATCGAGTCCAGCGCTCCCGCCAGCGCGCCGGGCTCCGCCGGGCCGGCGGCGGCCCAGGACGGCTCCGGCTGGCGGGGCCCGCGCTGCCGCGTGCCCGCGGCCGGCTGGAACGTGATGACCCGCTGCCCGGCCAGGCCGGCCGGCGCGGCTTCGCTGAACCGCAGGCCCGGCCAGCGCCGCGGCAG
>JBLMWU010000025.1:0-14753 GCA_050257395.1 Gemmatimonadota bacterium
ATGCTCCCGCGGGATGAGTGGGGACGCGTGGCCGCCGCGGCTCGGTCACATCGTGGCGTTGCCTGCTTCGCCTCGGTCCGCTGACTTTCCCGCGGCTGCACGGTCTGAAGAAACAAGACCAAGCAGAAGGAGGCTCGCATGGCGCGGTTGATCTACTCGGCCATCATGTCGCTTGACGGCTACGTCGCCGACGCGGAAGGAAACTTTGACTGGGCGGCGCCGGACGAGGAAGTGCACGCGTTCGTCAACGACCTGGAGCGTCCGGTCGGCACCTATCTTTACGGGCGGCGGATGTACGAGACGATGCGCTCCTGGGAAACCGCGCATACAGTGGCCGGCCAGCATCCCGTCTCGCTCGACTTCGCGCAGATCTGGCAGGCCGCCGACAAGATCGTTTACTCCGCCACCCTCCCGGCGGCGGACACCGCCAGGACCCGCGTCGAGCGGGACTTCGACCCGGACCAGGTCCGCAAGCTGAAGGAAGCGGCCGACCGCGACCTCACTGTGGGCGGCGCGCACCTCGCCGCCCAGGCCATCGCGGCCGGGCTGGTGGACGAGTACCAGCTGTTCGCCGTCCCGGCCATCGTGGGCGGCGGCACGCGGGCCCTGCCGGACCTGGTCCGCCTGGACCTCGCGCTAGCGGACGAGCGCAGGTTCGGCAACGGTACCGTCTATCTCTGTTACCGCCCGGCGTAGGAACACGCCGGCGTCACCCGAAAGACGGAAGTTGCGCACCAGGCGCGGGGCCTGGCTTCCTCTGCCTCTGCCGGCGCTGGCGCGGGTAGGGGGCGATAGTTCACAATGCTGACGTGCCGCATCGGTTCCCCGCCCTGATCGCCGCTCCTGCGCCGGGGGAGGGGCGGCTGTGGCTGACCGGGGCCCGGCTGCTGGATGGCACGGGCGGCCCGGTGCGCGAGGGCGCTGCGGTTCTGGTCGAGGACGGGGTGATCCGCCGCGTAGGCCGCGCGTCCGAGCCCTGTCCTGAGGGCGCCAGGCTGGTGGACGTGGCGCAGCGGACGGTCA
This sequence comes from Gemmatimonadota bacterium, assembly GCA_050257395.1. Lineage (GTDB taxonomy): Bacteria > Actinomycetota > Actinomycetes > Streptosporangiales > Streptosporangiaceae > JAIRTY01. The sequence goes on from JBLMWU010000025.1 coordinate 1,024, forward strand.
TGCCCGGGCTGATCGAAGCCCACACGCACATCCTGAGCGAAACCCCGCAGACGCTGCGCGGGGCCGAGCCGTTCCTGCCCGGGACTCCGGCGCACTTCCTGCAGGCCGAACTGCGCGCGTTCCTGCGCATGGGCGTCACGACTGTCAGGTTCACCGGCGCCCAGGCGGAATGGCCGCAGGAGGCCCGCCAGGCCATGCGCTACGGCGCGTTCCGCGGTCCCCGCCTGCTGACCTGCGGGAAGATCATCTCGGCCACCGCGCCCGGCGGCCGGTTCTACGGCAGCATGTACCGCGAGGCGGACGGGCCCGACGACATGCGGCGGGCGGTCCGCGAGCAGATCCGGGCCGGCGCCGACTTCATCAAGATCATGACCACCGGCGCCCGGTCGAACGAGCTGGAAGACCCTGACCCGTTGCAGCTCACCGCCGCCGAACTGGCTGCGGTGGCCGACGAGACGCACCGGATGGGCTACAGGCTGTCCGCGCACGCCGAAGGGAACGCCGGATCCGAGGCGGCGATCACCCACGGCGCGGACACCATCGAGCACGGCATCTTCCTGCACCAGCGGCCCGACCTGCTGGACGCGATGGCCGAAAACGGCCAGGTGCTCGTCCCCACGCTGTCGGGCTATTACTGGCTGGCGGGCCTCGGCGAGGCCATCGATCCCGCCATGGCGCAGCGGGCGCCCGAGATGCCGTCCGGCCTCGTCGCCCTGGCTGATCACAACCTGGAGCACGGAACGGCCTCGATGCGGGCGGCCCGCGACGCCGGGGTCAAGATCGCGCTGGGCAGCGACATGGAGGTCTGCGTCGGGCTCGAGATCCAGCGGATGATCTTCCACGGGCTGACCCCGGCCCAGGCCCTGGTGGCCGCTACGAGCACCGCGGCCCAGGCGCTGGGTCTGGGCGGGCACGTCGGCACAGTCGAGGAAGGCAAGCTCGCCGACCTGCTGATCGTCGACGGCGACCCGCTCGCAGCGCCCGAACTGCTGGCCGACCCCGCGCACATCTGGCTGGTACTGCAACTCGGCGCACCGGTCGCCGGGCAGGCGCTGGAGCGGGAGATCCTCGGTTAGCCGAGGCCTGGGCCACTTGGTTCAGATTTACGTCGTCCGGAGTGGCCCTTGGGGGTTGGTGGTGCTGATGGGGTCGGCATGGCGGTGTACCACCTTCCATGTCCCGTCCTCGCGCCGGAAGGTGGTGGTGGTTCGGAGGACCCAGCCGGTTACCGGGCCGCCGCTTACGCTGACCTTCCCGTGCTCCACCTCGTAGATCGTGGCCAGGTCGGGCGCAATGTAGCTCGCCAAGCGATCGTGGCCCGACAGCTCGCCATCGCTGAATCGCGACGAGGCGTACTCCAGGCGCGCCGAAGCTGTCTCCCAGCCCCGGACGGCCGGGCCGAAAGGATTGGCGAGCACCACGTCATCCGCACGTGAGAAGAGGGCCTTCATAGGCTCAGGCGTGCCCCGCACGAAGACGTCGAGCGCCGCGTGGTACTGCTGGATGACCTCATCCAGGTCCTTGACCGATGAACTGACTTGCATGCTTGATCCCTCCTGGCCTGCGCGCCGATTGCCGATGCCACGAAGGTCGCCCGGAGGCCCGGTGCTTCGCTAAGGGGTGGGCACCCTGGTCTTATCGCCCGCCAGCCCTTGCCGCAGTTCGCTGCGACTCCCGATGCTCAGCTTGCCGTAGACGCGGGCCAAGTGCCCCTCGACAGTCTTGAGCGTCATGTAGAGAGCCTGGGCGATCTCGCGGTTCGTGCGGCCCTCGGCTGCGAGCCGGGCCACACGCAGCTCGCTGGGGCTGAGCGCTTCCACCCCCGTGCGCCACTCGCTGCGGGGCCGTGCTCCGGAGGCCTTCAGTTCCTCGCGGGCCCGGGCGGCCAGGGCGCGGGCACCGCAGTGCGCGGCACCGCGTGGGCCGCGGCCAGGCTGCTCGCTGACCTGGTCCCCTGAGGCCGGCACTGGACACAGCCGCGTCTCTATCCGGCATGAGCGAGCGCGGCGTGCCGCTCATGACGGCGGTTATTTCGTGACCGTGTAGCGCACGTGGGTGGCGTAGGGCGAGCTGTAGACCTTGGTCACTTCGAGGTCTATGTCCCGGTTGAACCCGTCGAACAGCCGCTTGCCCGCGCCGAGGATCACCGGAGCTGTCGAGATGGCCAGTTCGTCGACTTTCCCCGCCGCCAGTGCCTGCCGGATGACGCCGGCGCCGCCGCCGACGACGATGTCGCCGTCCCCGGCCGCCTCAGCCGCCTGGGCGAGTGCCGCGTCGAGGTCGGAGACGAACCGGAAGCCGGTCTCGGCCGCCGGCTGGTCGGCGGTGCGGTGGGTGAGTACGAACAGGGTCCCGGGGAAGGGGTTGGTCCCGCCCCACGCGCCGGCTGCGTCGTACATGCCGCGGCCGACGACCCCGGCCGCCACCGCCGAGACGAGCTCCTCGTAGAACTGCTTGTCGGGGCCGTGCATCGCGAAGTCGTGGCCACTCTCGTAGGTCCACGGGCCGCCCATCACCCAGTAGTGCAGGCGCTCGCCACCCCGGCCCAGGCCGCAGCCCGGACCGTCGCCGGGACCGGTGATGTAGCCGTCAACCGACGTGGTGATGGATGCGATGACCTTGCTCATGGTTTCCTCCTCCGCCGAGTGCTGCTAGGGCAGACCCGGCTGGAGCCTTCAACTCATCGCGCTAACTGCCCGCGGCAGATGTGCGCGTTCCCCGTACAGCGCACCCGATGCATAAATCTACGGGCCATGACCTGGACGTCTGATCGAAGGCAAACGCTGCCAACGTGGATTCGCCGGCTGAGACCGCCCGCTGTCCGCCTTCTGCGCGGCGGCCATAGGGCTGCTTGCGAACCCTGATCCCATAACCGCCCGACAGCCGGGCTGACTCTCACGCTGCGTGAGGGGGCCATCCTGCTGTCATGTTCAGCATCGGGGAGTTCGCCCGGCTCGGCGCGGTGTCCATCCGCACCCTGCGGCACCACGACGAGATTGGCTTGCTGCCGCCGGCCGAGGCTGATCCAGTCACCGGCTACCGCTCTTACTCGGCCGAGCAGCTGCGGCAGCTCAACCGCATCGTCGCGCTTCTCTCTCAGCCCGGCCAGGGCCTGGCCGATGGCGCGCGCCCCCGTCCCCCCGTCCGCTTCGATCGCGAACCGGACAACGAGCCGCCGGAAGGCGTCCCGCTCCGTGGGCGTGACCGCGGACAGGCCGGGAGGCAGCCGTCGTGCTATCTCTTCAGGTGCCTGAGGCTCTCGTTTACTATGCGGGCGCCGAGGGTGGCGGCGGCCCCGCCAAGCATCCCTTTAGTAATGGTCTCCTTATGCTCCGTGCCAAATTTCCTGGCTGTCGCGATCATCGGATCCGCTGCGGCATGGAACCCATCATCGAAGGCTCCGGAGCCGGTCGCAGCGTCGTAGGAGCCTCTTACGATTCCGGCAGCTATGGCAACCGGAGCTGCCGCGACGCCCATAACCTCCGCCCAGAAACCACCCGTCTGCTCCATCTCTGGCTCCTCTCGTCTGGATGAAGACCGGCGGCTCGTCCCCGGTTGTCAGCACCCGCATGGCCGCCTCCTGCATGGGCGAAATTATCCGGCTCGCCGGATAAGCAGAGGATAAGCGCGGCCATTACCGTCCAGGGATGCGTCGTAATCGGAGTCACCGGGCAGGGATCGAGATCACCCCGGTGTACACCGGCCCTGGCTTGTCATGGCCACCGCACGGCTAGTACGGCAGCGACACTCCGTACATAGGGTGCGTGTCGGTGCGATAGGGAGTGGGGTCACCCGCTTGAGCCGCGCTTAGGCCGGCCGGCGGCGGGCCGGAGGCCGTCCGTCATCGACCTCTAGATCAAGTGCCGAGAGCGCCGCTGGTCACGATGGCGCCACCGCCACCAAGAACGCGCCCGACGATGCCACTACCAGCACCAACGACTACAAGGTCACTAAGTGCGGCTGGAGTTCTGGGGCGCCGCCGGCAGGTTGATCTCCACGACCAGGCCGCCGCCGGGGCGCGGCCGTGCCTGGACCGTTCCGCCGTGCGCGGCGGTGATCGAGCGGACGATGGACAGGCCCAGCCCGGCGCCGCCGCCGTGGTCGGTACGGTCGGCGGTGAGCCGCCGGAACGGCTCGAACAGCGCGGCCACCTCCTCGGCGGGGATGTCCTGGCCGGTGTTGCGCACGGTGAGCGCCGGCCCGGGGTCACCGCCGACCTCGACCTCGATCCAGCCGCCGGGCTCGTTGTACTTGACGGCGTTTCCTACCAGGTTGCCGATCAAGCGCTCCAGGAGCAGTGGATCCCCGGAGACCAGCCGCTCGGCGAGAACGGGGCGCAGGCTAACGCCGTTCTTGACGGCCAGGTCCTGGTAGGAGTCGGCCACGGAGGCCGCCAGCTCGTCCAGCCGGACGGGCACCGTGCCCGGCAGCCCGCGGTCGGCCTCGGCCAGCACCAGCAGCCCTTCAATGAGCCGCTCGTTGCGCTCGTTGGTGCGCAGCAGGTGGGCGCCGAGCCGGCGCAGGTCGTCGCCTGCCGCCGGGTCATCCAGGGCCACCTCGGTGAGCAGCCGCTGCACCGCAAGCGGGGTGCGCAGCTCATGGGAGGCGTTGGCGGCGAACCGCCGCTGCCCCTCGTACCCGGCCGCCAGCCGGTCCAGTGCCTCATCGATGGCGTCGCTCAGTTCCTTCAGCGCGTCCGCTCCTCCGCCCATCCGGATCCGCTGGCCGAGATTCTGCGGGCCAAGCTGCCGCACGGTCTGAGCCGTCACAGACAGCGGCCGGAGCATCCGGCCGGCCGCCATCCACAATCCCCACCCGGCCAGCATCAGCGCGAGCAGGAGCAGCACCACGATCAGCGCCTGGGTGCGCGCGCTGTAGGGGCCGGCGCAGGTGGAGCCGCTGAACAGGCCGGGAGTGAAACAATCACCGCCGGAGAACCCGCGCAGAATGACGTAGAGAGCCCCCGCAATCGTGACGTAACCGGCAGCAAGTGTCGCTGCCAGGGACAGGGCGACCCTGCGGCGCAGCGACGGCCGGCGATAGCCGGGGAACAGCGCCTCCAGGGCCGCCAGGTACACGCAGAACACTGTGGCCAGGGCCAGCGTGACTCTGTGCTGCCGTGCCGCCTGGACGAGGCTCAGCAGCCGAGGCGGTATCCGGCGCCAGGCACTGTTTCGATCACCGGCGGCGCGCCCAGCTTGCGGCGCAGCGTCATCACCGCCACCCGGACCGCGTTCGTAAACGGGTCTGCGTTCTCGTCCCATGCCTTCTCCAGCAATCTCTCGGCGCTGACCACCGTGCCCGCGGCCTGCATCAGCACCTCAAGTACCGCGAACTCCTTGGGCGCAAGATCCAGCAGGAGCCCGTCCCGCCAGGCCTGGCGGCGAGGCAGATCCAGCCGGATCCCGGCGCACTCCAGCACCGGCGGCAGCGCGGGCCGTGCCCGGCGGCCAAGCGACCCCACCCGGGCGACCAGCTCGGCGAACGCGAACGGCTTGGTGAGGTAGTCATCAGCGCCGAGATCGAGCCCGTCCACCCGGTCCCGGATCCCGGCCGCCGCGGTGAGCATCAGCACCCGGGTCTCGCCGCCCGCCGCGACGATCGCCCGGCACACCTCGTCGCCGTGCACCTTCGGCAGGTCGCGGTCCAGGACCACCACGTCATAGCAGTGCACCAGCACCCGCTCCAGCGCGGCGTCCCCGTCGTAGCAGACATCCACGGCCATCGACCGCCGCCGCAGCCCCTCGGCGATCGCGTCGGCCATCAGCCGCTCGTCCTCCGCCACCAGCACGCGCACCGGCGCCTCCCGCATTCCCCGCGCTCCGCGACAGTATCCGCCCCGCCGGATAAGCGGAAGATAAGCGCCGCTTACCGGTCCGGTATGCCCGGCCGCAACGCTGCCGGGGTGACCATCCGCGACGCGTTCCCCCTGCGCCCGGCATCACCGCCGCGCGGGCCGGGCTGGTAGCGGTAAACCTGGCTGCGGTGACGTTCTTCCGACGGGTCGATCTGCTGGAGCTCCGCCTCGAAATGGTGCAGGAGCACCCGGTGCCACGGCGCGAACGCGGCGGCCATGTGGCCCCAGCTCTGCCCGGGCGGCGAGGTCTCCATGACGGCCATCGCGCTGCGGTGGACCTCGGCGAAGTCGTCGTAGCGGCCCCGGTCCGGGTCATCCGGGTGCAGCACACTCGGCCGCGTTTTGAGCACCAGCACAGCGGCGGCGAACGCGTTCTGCTCGGCCGCGGTCAGTGAGCTCGCTGATTTCCTGGCATACATCGCCGTCCCCCTTGCCCGTCCACGCGCTGCCCGTCAGCATGCGCCGCCCGCGCACAGCCGCGATGAAGCCAGACCGGGGGAGATTGGCGGCTGATTGAGAAACGATTAACGCTGCTCGCCGGCCCGGCCGCGCAGCACGTGCTTCTGGATCTTGCCGGTGGAGGTCTTCGGCAGCTCGGTGACCAGGATGATCTCCTTGGGCGCCTTGAAGTGGGCGAGCCGGGCCCGGACATGCCCGGTCAGCTCCTCCGGGGTGGCGCTGGCGCCCGGGCGCAGCGCCACGAACGCCACCGGCACCTCGCCCCACAGCTCATGCGGCCGCCCCACCACGGCCGACTCCAGCACCGCCGGGTGGCTGTCCAGGACCCGCTCGACCTCCACCGAGGCGATGTTCTCGCCGCCGGAGATGATGATGTCCTTGGCCCGGTCCCGGATCTCCGCGTAGCCGTCCGGGTGCATGACCGCCAGGTCGCCGGTGCGGAACCAGCCGCCGAGGTCCGCGGCGGCGGTCGCCGCCTCGTCCCGGTAGTAGCCGAGCATCACGTCGTTGCCCCGGCACACCAGCTCGCCGATGGTCTCGCCGTCGGCGGGCACGTCGCGGCCATCCGGGCCGGCCACCCGCAGCCGGTCCGCGATCACGTTGCCCACGCCCTGCCGCGCCTGCAGCAGCGCCTGCTCTGCCAGGGGCTTGCTGTTCCACTCCGGCTGCCAGTCGTTGAGTGCGAGCGGCCCGTAGGTCTCGGTGAGCCCGTACAAGTGCGTGACCTGCAGCCCCGCTTCGGCCATCCGGCCGATGAGCGTGGGGGAGGGGGGCGCGCCGCCGGTCTGCACCGCCACCGGCGGGTCCAGCGGCGGCCCGGCCGTCGCCTCCGGCGCGTTCACGATCATGGTGAGCACGGTCGGCGCCGCGCTGAAATGGGTGACCCCCGCGGTGCGCAGCAGCTCCCACACCCGGGCCGGGTCGATGGCGCGCAGGCACAGGTGGGTCGCGCCGGCCGCGGTCGCGGCCCAGGTGAAGCACCAGCCGTCGCAGTGGAACATCGGCAGCGTCCACAGGTACACGCTGCCCGGGCTGAGCCTGGCGTGGAACGCGGTGGACAGCGACTGCAGGTACGCGCCGCGGTGGTGGTACATGACCCCCTTGGGCCGGCCGGTGGTGCCGCTGGTGTAGCTGATGGCCAGCAGGCCGCGCTCGTCCTCGCAGGGGACCGTCACCGGCGCGGCGGCCGCCACCAGGCCGTCGTACTCGTCCTCCTCGCCGCCCGCCACCACCAGCCGGGCGCCAGCGGCCGCGGCGACGTCCGCGGCGACCTTGGCCAGCTCGGCGGTGGCCACCAGCACCCGCGCGCCGCTGTGCTGGACGATGTAGACCAGCTCGTCGGGGGACAGCCGGATGTTCAGCGGAACGAGAACCGCCCCGGCCAGCGGCACCCCGTTGTGCAGCTCCAGCATGACGTGACTGTTCACGCACAGGGCCGCCACCCGGTCACCCCGCTGCACGCCCAGCTGCTGCAGGGCGCCTGCCAGCCGGTGGGCTCGTTCGGCGAATTCCGCGTACGTGAACGTGCGGTCACCGTCGATGATCGCGACCCGGTCCCGGTACACCCACCCGGCCCGATCGAGATACGCGGACGGGGTCAACTCGGTGAACGTGAAGCCTGCCACGGGTGCATTCTCCCTGCCGGCCGGGCGGCTGGCGAGTGCCCCGGTCAGCGGCGGGCGGCCCTACCGGGGCCGGCCGCGGGTGGACCACCCCCCCGGCGGCGCGGGAGCCTGGGACCAGGCGGCCGCGGGCGACCCGGCAGACGGCCGGCCATTCCCGGCACCCGACGGAGGTTTTCATGACCAACCCTGACCGCAGCGCCTACGAACGGGGCGATGCCATGCGCCGCAAGGTCCTCGGCGACGAGCACGTGGACCGCTCGCTGGCCGGTGCCACCGACTTCTCCCGGCCCCTGCAGGAACTGGTGACCGAGTACGCCTGGGGCTCGGTGTGGACCCGGGACGGGCTGGACCTGCCCACCCGCAGCCTGCTCAACCTGGCCATGCTCACCGCGCTGGGCCGCATGCACGAGTTCGCCGTGCACGTGCGCGGCGCGATCAACAACGGCTGCACGCCCGAGCAGATCCGGGAGGCGCTGGTGCAGACCGCCGTTTACTGCGGTGCGCCCGCCGCCCTGGAATCGGTCCGGGTCGCCGAGCGGGTGCTCGCCGAGATGGACGGGGAGGACGGCAGTGACTGACGCGCAGCAGCCCATCCTGCCTGGCGCGGCGGTAGGCTTCGCCGGCCTGGGCCGGATGGGCTGGCCGATGGCGGCCCGGCGGGCCGCCGCCGGGGACCGGGGGACCGGCTATGACATCAGCCCGGCTGCCCGCGGCGCGTGGGCTGCCGAGACCGGTGCCGCGGCCGCGGCAGACCCGGCCGGGGCCGCCGCAGGGGCGGCCGCGGTCGTGCTCATGGTGCCCGACTCGGCCGCGGTCCGCGCCGTGATCGGCCAGCCGGGCTTCCTCGGCGCGCTCGCGCCGGGGGCGGTGGTGGTCGACATGAGCTCGTCGGTCCCGCAGGTGACCCGGGAACTGGCCGCCACCGTGGCGGCCCACGGCGCGGCGATGGTGGACGCTCCCGTCTCGGGCGGGGTCTCGGGGGCACGGCAGGGCAGCCTGACGGTGATGGCGGGCGGCGCACCGGGCGACGTCAGCCGGGTGCGCCCGCTGCTGGAGGTGCTCGGCTCCCGGGTGCTGCACGTCGGCGGGCCCGGCGCCGGCCACGCCGTGAAGGCGCTGAACAACCTCATGTCCGCCGCCCACCTGATGGTCACCTCCGAGGCGATGGCAGCGGCCGCCCGGTTCGGGCTGGACATCCCGACCGTGCTGGACGCCGTCAACACCTCCAGCGGCCGAAGCGGCTCGACCGAGAACAAGTGGCCGAATTTCATCGTTCCCCGGTCGTTCGGCTCCGGGTTCGCGCTGAGCCTGATGCTCAAGGACATGCGGATCGCGCTCGGCCTGGTGGAGTCCGCCGGGCTGCCGTCGACCCTGTCGGCGGCGGCGGTCGCCCTGTGGGCCGAGGCCGCGGCGGCCCTGCCCGGCGACGCCGATCACACCGAGATCGCCCGCTGGGTCGACCCGGGGCTGACGCCCGGGGAGTGACGCGCGGTCAGCCCGGCCGCGGGCCGCGCCCGGGGCCAGCGCCCAGCCTGCTGAGGTAGGCGTTGTAGGCGGCCAGGTGGGCGTCGTCGTCGACGGCGGCGCCGGGCCGCTGCGGCGGCGCGGCCACCCCGGCGGCGGCGAGCCGGCGGGCCAGGCCGGAGCGGCGGATCCCTTCCGCCCAGCCGCCTACCCGCCCGGCCGCGCGGGGGTCGTGCAGGAATGCCACCGACACCGCCAGCGCCAGCGCGATCATCACCAGGTCGCTGCCGATGAACATGATCATCCCGCCGCTGTGCAGGCCGGCCAGGGGAGGGGCGGCCCAGCCGGGCGCGTGCGCGTGCGCGTAGACCGGGAAGATCTCATGCCCGGCCACCATGAGCACCACCCCGGTGACGGTGTCCACCTGCATGCCGGCCAGCAGGAGCAGATACCGGCCGGGCATCCAGACCCGCCAGCGGACCGGCTCGGACCCGATGACGGGGAGGAAATACAGGTAGCCGGTTGCGAGGTAGAGGAGATGCTCGGCGTGGTGGGCGGCGCCGGTGCGCACCACCAGGTCCATCACCGGCGGGGTGTGCGTGCCCGCCACCACGGCCCCGTACAGCACCACCGTGACCGACGGCCGGGTCAGGGCGGTGACGGGCCGGGACCGCAGCGCCCGCTTGACCCAGGTGTGCACCGGGTTGCGCGCCGCGTGCAGAGCCAGCGTGACCGGCCGTCCGAAGACGAGCAGCGGCGGCGCGGCCATAATCAGCAGCAGGTGCTGGATCATGTGCGCGCTGAAGACCACATCGTCGTAACGGCCGGGGCCGCCCTCGACGGCCACCGCGATCACGGCCAGCCCGAGCAGGAACGAGCAGGTCCGGCCGGCCGGCCAGGGCCGCGCCGGGTGCCGGCGGCGCACCCGCCAGGCGCCTGCCAGGTAGGCCGCCGCCGCCGCGGCCAGCACCGCGCTGACCACGGGCGCTGGCTGCCACCCGGTCAGCAGTTGCCACGCCACCCGCCCACCTCCGGTCCGCCTCCCCGCCGCCGCTGGCGCGGGGACCAGACCAGGCCACTACCCAGCCGGGACCGTGGTCACTCGCGGGCACCGGCGGCCCCGGCCCCGGGCGTGCCGCGGCCGCACGGCGGGCCGGGCCGCATTCCGGCCCGCCGCGCGGTGTTTCACGCCGCCTTCGGCGACCGGCTGGCGACCGTGGCCGCCAGCCCGGCTCCGAGCACGGCCAGCGCGCCCAGGAACACCAGCCCGCCGGCGGCGGGCAGTTCCAGGTAGGGCCGCCCGAACGCCCCGAACACCGACAGCCGTCCCGTCCAGCCCGGCCAGCCGAACAGCTGCGCCAGGTAGGTCAGCAGGTAGGACGCGGCGACGAGGACCGCGAGCAGGGTGACGGCGAGCCCGCTGCGCAGCCAGGCCACCACCAAGGCCGCGACCCCGCCGAGGGCCGCCCCCAGCAGGACGGTGACGATGGCGAGCCGCAGCAGCCCGGGGCCGGACAGCGGGGCGCCCACGGCTGCGGCCCCGATGACGAGCCCGGTGACCGAGCCGGCCGTGATGACCAGCACCCCGGCGAGCAGCGCCGCGAGCCGCTCGCCGACCAGCCGGGGCCACGACACCGGGGCGGCCAGCACCAGTTCCACGCGTCCCTGCCGCAGGTCGGCCACCCAGGCGGCTGCCCGGGTGATCACGAAGGCGGCCACCACCGGGGCGACGATCTCCGCGGCGAACGACAGGTATTGCTCCGCGGGGGCGTGGCCGGGCTGGGTGCCGAACCAGTTCCGGACGAGCCCCAGCCGGTCCCACAGGTCCACCACCCCCGGTTCGAGCCAGGCCATCACGCCCATGGCGAAGGCGGTGGCGGCCGCCCACGCGAGCAGCCCGTACCGCTCCCGGACCAGGGCCGCTGTCCAGTACGCCCGCAGCAGCGGGCGCTGTACCTGCCCGGCGGCGCGGGGCCGGCGGGCCCGCCGGGCCCACAGCGGCGCCGCGTAGTCGCGCCGGCGGAACGCCCACGCCGCCGTGCCGAGCAAGAGCGCGGTCATCACCACCAGGGCGGCCGCCGCGGGCAGGTCGAACCCGTAACCCGGCACGAGCGCCCGGGACCGGCCGAAGTAGAAGAACGGGGACAGGAACCGGGCGCCGCGCAGCGGCCCCGTCTTCTCCCACACGTTGGTGAACACGTACAGGCCGGTGACCACCAGCGCCGTGAGGCCGCCCGCGGCCCGGGTGCTCACCATCAGCTGGGACAGCAGCAGGCCGAGTGCGAACGCGGGAAGCGCGCACAGGCCGGCCGCGGCGGCCGTGATGAGAGCGCCGCCGGTGTCCGCCGCACCCCCCGCGGCCATCGACACGGCGAGCCCGAGGCCCACCCCGGCGCTGATGAGTGCCACGGCCAGCAGCGAGCCGGCGGTCCGGTCGCCGAGCACTCCGGCCCGGGACCGCCCGGTGGCCAGGACCACCTCCAGCGAACGGCGGTTCTCCAGCCCGCGCACGGCCCGCGTCCCCAGGATGCCCGCGTAAAGGCTGAGGAAGAGCACGAACAGGGTGACGTTGTGATACGTGACGTAGCCGCCCAGGGTGTCCAGGCGCTCGGCGGGCCACCGCAGCAGCCGCAGCGCTTCGGTGGCCGCCGCCATGCTGGCCGCCAGCGCCCTGGCGCCGCCGCGGAACCGCGCCACTTCGCTGGCGAACCCGGCCGCGATCGCGTACATCGCCAGGCTGCCGCCGGCCGCCCAGACCGCGATCCCGACCCGGTGCGAGCGGACGGTGTCAAACACCAGCCCGTGGCTGGGGAGGGCCTTCGAACTCCGCAAGGAACACCTCCTCGAGCGACAGCTCGTGGCTGTCGAGTTCGATGACACCCGCCGTGAACAGCGACGCCAGCAGCGGCGCCACCGGGCCACGGACCGCGCAGGTCAGGTGGTGGTCCTCGACGTGCGGCTCGCTGACCCCCGGGATCTGCCCGAGGTCGGCCTCGCTGAGCTGGCCGGTGAAGACGGCCTCCACCCGGTGGATGCGCAGCGCCCGGAAGTCGGCCAGCGAGCCCACCTGCAGCAGCCGGCCCGAGCGGATCAGCCCGATCCGGTCGCAGATGAGCTCCACTTCGGACAGCACATGGGAGGACAGGAAGATGGTGCCGCCCCGCGCGGCCGACTCCTGCACCAGGCCGCGGAACTCCCGCTGCATCAGCGGGTCCAGGCCGATGGTCGGCTCGTCGAGGACCAGCAGGTCAGGCTCGTGCATGAAGGCCTGGATGAGCCCGACCTTCTGCTTGTTCCCGTGCGAGAGGTCGTCGTACTTGCGGCTCAGGTCGAGCTGGAACCGCTCGGCGAGCGCGCTGATCCGCCGGGGGTCCACGCCGCCGCGCAGCCCGGCGAGCATGCCGATGATGTAGCCGGCGCTCACCCCCGGGAACTGCGGAAGCTCGCCGGGCAGGTAGCCGGCCCGGCGCTTGATCGCCCGGCTGCCGGCTGCCGCGTCGAGGCCCAGCACGGCGGCCCGGCCGCGGGTCGGCCGGATCAGGTCCATCAGCAGCCGGATGGTCGTCGTCTTGCCGGCGCCGTTGGGGCCGATGAAGCCGAATACCTCCCCGCGTGCCACGGTCAGGTCCAGCCCGAAGACGCCCCGGCCCCCGCCGTAGTCCTTGGTCAGCCCCTCGCAGACGATCGCCGGCGGGCCGCCGGCGGGAGCCGGCACTGCGGGGGTTGCGTCCTGCTGCCTGGCCATGGCCGCATCATCGCGCCCGCGGGCTCCGGCTCCCAGGGCCGAACGGGTGCCCCGGGTGGGCCTTCCGGGCCTGCCGGGTAGCAGAGTGGAAGGCAGGTCATGGCGGAACCGGGGGGAGGCGGCATGAACCTGCGGGGGGCGGCGCGAGCGGTGGGGGCGGCCGGGCTGGCGGCCGCGGCCGTGCGCTACGCGGCAGCACGGGCCAGCGCCGAGCGGCAGTGGCTGCATTGGGGCGAGCACTGGCTCGGCGACATCGGTGAGGTGGACACGGTCTCGATCCTGCCGCTGGTCGAGCGGGTCACCGCCCGGCCTGGGCTGCGCGGCGAGCCCGGGGTGTCCTACCTGGTCACGGCGGGCACGACCCGGCTGCTGTTCGACACCGGCCTGAACCTGGCGGGCAGCGCGGAATCCGCGCTGGTCACCAACGCGGCCGCGCTGGGCGCCGACCTGAGCGCGCTGGACGCGGTCGTCATCTCCCACCTGCACCTCGACCACGTGGGCGGGCTGCGCCAGCAGCTGCGGCGGACATTCGCGTTCGCGGCGGCGCCGCTGGAACCGCGCGGCATCCCCGCGTTCGTGC
>JBLMWU010000026.1:0-49647 GCA_050257395.1 Gemmatimonadota bacterium
CGTGGCTGACCGCCTTGAGCTCGCTGACCGGGTCGGCGATGGACAGGTCGGCGTTGCATGCCTTCGCCTCGATCATCGCGAGCATCAGCGCGGTGGAGCCGACCTTGAGCAGTGTGGAGACCTCCGCCAGGTTCGCGTCGCCGATGATGACGTGCAGCCGCCGGTATTTGTCCGCGTCGGCGTGCGGCTCGTCCCGGGTGTTGATGATCGGCCGCTTGAGCGTGGTCTCCAGGCCCACCTCGACCTCGAAGAAGTCGGCCCGCTGGCTGATCTGGAAACCCTCGCCGCGGCCGTCGGCGCCCCGGCCGACCCGCCCGGCCCCGCACACGACCTGCCGGGACACGAAGAACGGGGTGAGGTGCCGGACGATGTCGGCGAACGGGGTCGCCCGGCTCATCAGGTAGTTCTCGTGAGTCCCGTAGGAGGCGCCCTTGTTGTCGGTGTTGTTCTTGTACAGCTGGATGGGCGCGGTGCCGGGGATGGCGGCGGCCCGCGCGGCCGCTTCCGCCATCACCCGCTCGCCGGCCTTGTCCCAGACCACCGCGGCCCGCGGATTCGTGCACTCCGGGGCCGAGTACTCGGGGTGGGCGTGGTCCACGTACAGCCGCGCCCCGTTGGTCAGGATGACGTTGGCCAGCCCCAGGTCCTCGTCGGTGAGCTGGCTGGAGTCAGCGGCCTCCCGCGCCAGGTCGAACCCGCGGGCGTCCCGCAGCGGGTTCTCCTCCTCGAAGTCCCACCGGGCACGCCGCACCCGGGCCGAGGATGCCGCCTGGTAGGCGTTCACGACCTGGGACGAGGTGACCATGGCGTTGGCACCTGGCTGACCGGGAACGGAAATCCCGTATTCGGTCTCCGTTCCCATAACCCGGCGCACGCTCATGCTGAAAGCCTAACCGGGGAACCGGCCAGCACCGCCCAGCCGGGTCCCGTGGCGCGCTCCACCCCCGTGACAGACAGCACCGTGCGGAACGTATCCCTACAGGTACTGCCCGGTGTTGGCCACGGTGTCGATCGACCGGCCGGCCTCGGTGCCGTGCTTGCCGGAAACCAGGGTGCGGATGTAGACGATCCGCTCGCCCTTCTTCCCGGAGATGCGCGCCCAGTCGTCGGGGTTCGTGGTGTTGGGCAGGTCCTCGTTCTCGCTGAACTCGTCCACGCACGCGGTGAGCAGGTGCGCGACCCGCAGGCCCTTCTGGTTGGTCTCCAGGTACTCCTTGATCGCCATCTTCTTGGCGCGGGCCACGATGTTCTCGATCATGGCGCCGGAGTTGAAGTCCTTGAAGTACAGGACCTCCTTGTCGCCGTTGGCGTAGGTGACCTCGAGGAACCGGTTCTCCTCGGTCTCGCTGTACATCCGCTCGACCACCCGCTGGATCATCGCCTCCACCGCCGCGGACGCGGACCCGCCGTGCTCGGCGAGGTCGTCCGGGTGCAGCGGCAGGGCCGCCACCAGGTACTTGGAGAAGATGTCCCGCGCCGCCTCGGCGTCCGGGCGCTCGATCTTGATCTTCACGTCGAGGCGGCCGGGCCGCAGGATCGCCGGGTCGATCATGTCCTCGCGGTTGGAGGCGCCGATGACGATGACGTTCTCCAGGCCCTCGACCCCGTCGATCTCGCTCAGCAGCTGCGGCACGATCGTGTTCTCCACGTCGGACGACACCCCGGACCCGCGGGTCCGGAAGATCGAGTCCATCTCGTCGAAGAACACGATGACCGGCATGCCCTCGCTGGCCTTCTCCCGGGCCCGCTGGAAGACCAGGCGGATGTGCCGCTCGGTCTCGCCCACGTACTTGTTCAGCAGCTCGGGGCCCTTGATGTTGAGGAAGAAGCTCCTGCCCTCGGTCTCCTTGCCCTCCTGCGCGGTGCGGGCCGCCACCTTCTTGGCGAGGGAGTTCGCGACCGCCTTGGCGATGAGGGTCTTGCCGCAGCCGGGCGGGCCGTACAGCAGCACGCCCTTGGGCGGGCGCAGCTGGTGCTCCTTGAACAGGTCCGCGTGCAGGTAGGGCAGCTCGATGGCGTCCCGGATCTGCTCGATCTGCGGGCCCAGCCCGCCGATCTCGCGGTAGGTGATGTCCGGCACTTCCTCCAGGATGAGCTCTTCGACCTCCGCCTTGGGGATGCGCTCGTACACGTAACCGGACCGCGGCTCCAGCAGCAGCGAGTCGCCGCCGCGCAGGGTCTGCGCGAGCAGCGGCTCGGCGAGCCGGACCACCCGCTCCTCGTCCGCGTGCGAGATCACCAGCGCCCGGTCGCCGCCTTCCAGCAGCTCCTTGAGCATGACGACCTCGCCGATCGTCTCGTAGCCCTGGGCCACGACCACGTTCAGCGCCTCGTTCAGGACCACTTCCTGGCCGGGGCGCAGGTTGTCCAGGTCAATCGCCGGGCTGACGCTCACCCGCATCTTGCGGCCGCCGGTGAACACGTCGGCCGTGCCGTCCTCGCACGCGCCCAGGAAGACACCGAAGCCGGACGGCGGCTGGGCCAGCCGGTCGACTTCCTCCTTGAGCGCGACGATCTGGTCACGGGCTTCGCGCAGCGTGCCGGCCAGCCGCTCGTTCTGCGCGGTGACGCTGGCCAGGTTGGCCTCGGTCTCGCGCAGCCGCTCCTCCAGCAGCCGGGCGTGCCGCGGGGAGTCGGCCAGCTTGCGGCGCAGCACCGCGACCTCCTCCTCCAGGAAGGAGATCTGAGTGGTGAGGCCCCTGACCTGGTCGTCATGCCGCGCGGCGCGCGAGCCCTCATCCCGAGTAGCCACGCCCCCACCTCCTTCCGAGAGCAGGTCTCATCTAGACCCTACCTATCCTCGGCTCGCTCGTAACCTGGCGCCGAGCGCCGGACTCACATTCTGCCGTCCCGCGCCGCGCAATGGCAGCCCCCGCCCGCGCCGTCATCAACCCGTTCCCTTGGCGGGCCGGCGCCGGCGCGGGGGCGGGGTGACACCCTCCGCCAGCCGGCGGGCGGTGATCAGGAAACCGGTATGGCCGACCATCCGGTGCTCGGGCCGGACGGCCAGGCCGTCGACATGCCAGCCGCGCACCAGCGACTCCCAGGCAGCGGGCTCGTCGAAGTTGCCCTGGCCCCGGATCGCCTCCACGGTGGTGGACAGCTGGGTCACCGTCGCGACGTAACAACAGATCAGGCCTCCCGGAATCAGGGAAGCCGCGGCCAGGCCCACGTATTCCCACGGCGCCAGCATGTCCAGCACCACCCGGTCGAAACCACCCTCCGGACGGCCCGCTGGCTCGCCGGCCTCCGCGAGCTCCCCCACCTGCAGCCGCCAGGCCGGATGCGGGCCGCCGAAGAAGCGCTCCACGTTCGCGCGGGCGATCTCCGCGAAGTCGGGCCGGCGCTCGTAGGAGACCACCAGCCCGCCCTCCCCGGCCGCCCGCAGCAGCCAGCACGCCAGCGCGCCGGACCCCGCGCCAGCCTCCAGCACCCGCGCGCCGGGGAACACGTCCGCCATCGCCACGATCTGCGCGGCGTCCTTCGGGTAGACCACGGCCGCGCCCCGGGTCATGGACAGCGTGAAATCCGCCAGCAGCGGCCGCAGCGCGATGTAGGGGGTGCCGCCGGACGACACCACCACGCTGCCTTCCGGCAGCCCGATGAGCTCGTCGTGGGACAGCGCGCCCCGGTGGGTGTGGAACGTCTTCCCCGCCTGCAGCAGCACCAGGTGCCGCCGCCCCTTCGGGTCGGTGAGCTGAACCTGCTCGCCCGGGGCGAACGGTCCGCGGTGCTGTCGGATCACGTACGGCAGGGTAGCGGCGCCGGGCCGTGCTCCGGGCGGCGCGGCACGGCGGGCCGCCGCGGGCCGGCCGGAGTCAGTTCCGGGCGAACGCAAGGTCCAGGTCGGCCGCTGCCAGCACCCCGTACACCTGGCCGGACGGCTCCACCAGCAGATACTCACTGGCAGGCGAGCGCCGCACGGCGTCGAGCAGCGCCATCCCGGACAGGTCCACCGGCAGCACCAGGCCGGGGTCGAGGCTGCGCGCCAGCGACCCGGCGTCGATCCACGGCCGGCGGGCGGGCGGGGTCGCCATCACCGCGTTCTCGTTCACGATGGCGATCGGCCGGTCCTCGTGGTCCACCACCACCAGGGCGCGCGCCTGGACCTCGTCCGCGCGGCGGATCGCCTCGGCCAGCGGCAGGCTGGCCGGGATCGGGATGGCCCGCCGGGCCAGCCGGCGCGCCTGCAGGCTGGGCAGCTTCTCCCGGACCCGGGTGGCGCGCAGCGCCTGGCCGGCCCCCACCCACATGAACACGGCGATCATCGCCAGCCAGCCCACGGTGAAGAACTGCGACTGGTTCCCGAACAGCCGCCAGACCACCACGGCGAGCACCACCATCGCCACGGCCAGCACCCGCCCCGCCCAGGCGGCCGCCACCGTGGCCGAACCCGGGCGGCCGGTCACCTTCCACACCCCGGCCCGCAGGATGCGGCCGCCGTCCAGCGGCAGGCCCGGCAGCAGGTTGAAGATCCCCACCAGCAGGTTCGCGAGCCAGAACTGCCGGATCACGATGGTGGCGATGCTCGCCGGGCCGAGCGCGAGCGCGTGGTCCAGCAGGAACCCGCCGCCCGCCAGCACCAGCGAGATCATCGGCCCGGCCGCGGAGACCAGGAACTCCCGGGCCGGGGTGGGCGGCTCGGTCTCGATCTCGGAGAAGCCGCCCAGCGGGTACAGCAGGATGCGGCGGACCGGCAGCCGGAAGGCCCTGGCCACCACCGAGTGGCTGAGCTCGTGCACCAGCACCGAGGCATACAGCAGGACCACGAACGCGGCCGCGACCACGTACCGCAGGTTCCCCGGGACCGACTGCCCCAGGCCGTTGCCGTAGACGAAGACAAAGAACCCGGCGATCAGGAACCAGTAGGGCGAGACGTACACCGGGATCCCGAACGGCCGGGCGATCCGCAGTCCCGGGCCAGGGTCGCGCGGTGCCGGTCCACCCGGTGCATTGCCTGCCACAGCCCGATGCTACGTCCTGCGCCACCCGGCCAGAACCGGCCCGCGCGGGCCCGCCACGCCGGGCGGCGGCAAACCCCGGCAACTGTCCGAGGGCTCCCCTACGCTCGCTGCATGGGCAATGACGGCGACGGGCACGGCGGCGGAATCCCCGGCACGGCAGGCGCCGACACGGAGCAGGCCCCCGGGCCGTCCCTGTCGCCGTCGCGGGCGGGCGACTTCCTCACCTGCCCGCTGCTGTACCGGTTCCGCGTGATCGACCGGCTGCCGGAGCCGCCCAGCCCGGTCGCGACCCGCGGCACGCTGGTGCACGCGGTGCTGGAGCGGCTGTTCGACCACCCGGCCGCCGACCGGACCCCCGACCTCGCCCGGTCCCTGGTGCTGCCGGAATGGGAGCGGCTGCTGGCCGCCGAGCCGCAGCTGGCCAGCCTGTTCCCTGACGAGACGGAGCGGGCGGCGTGGCTGGCGGAGGCCGGCACGATGCTGGACCGGTACTTCGTGCTGGAGGACCCCCGGCGGCTGGAGCCGGCCCACCGGGAGCTGTCCGTGGAGGCCGTGCTGGCGTCCGGGCTGCGGCTGCGCGGCTACATCGACCGGCTCGACGTGGCGCCGGGCGGCGCGATCAGGATCGTGGACTACAAGACCGGCACCGCGCCGCCCGCGGAGTTCGAGGCCCGCGCGCTGTTCCAGATGCGGTTCTACGCGCTGGTGATGTGGCGGGCGCAGGGGCGGGTGCCGCGGCTGCTGCAGCTCATGTACCTCGGCAGCGGCGAGATCGTCCGCTACGAGCCCGAGGAGTCCGACCTGCTGGCCACCGAGCGCAAAGTCGAGGCGCTGTGGCGGGCGATCGAGCGGGCCCACCAGGACCGGGACTGGCGGCCCCGGCCGGGCCGGATCTGCGACTGGTGCGCGCACAAGCCCATCTGCCCCGCCTTCGGCGGCACGCCACCGCCGCTGCCCACCGTCCCGGTCCCCCGGGTTCCCGACCCCGTCACCCCCGATGCCGTCACCCCGGACGCCGTCACCCCGGACGCCGTCACCCCGGGCCCCGTCACCCCGGACCCCGTCACCCCGGACGCCGGGACGGGCCCGGCGCTGACCGCGGCCTCCCCCGCCGCTCCCGGCTGACCCGGCCGCGCCGTCCCAGGGCCGGCACCGCCCGCACATCACCGCCCGCCCGCCAGCCGGTACCCATTTGACTTCATGGGATTAGTCTCACGATACTAATCTCATGAATCTGACCCGGCTCATGGTCCTCGGCACCCTGGCCCGGCACGGCCCCCGGCACGGGCATGAGATCCGGCGCATCGCCGAGGTGACCAACGTCGGCGAATGGGGCGGCGTGAGTGTGGGCGCCCTGTACCGGGAGCTGCGGGTCATGGAGGCGGACGGCCTGGTGGAGGCCGTGCGGACCGAGCGGGTCGGCCGCCGGCCGGCCCGCACCGTCTATGCGATCACGTCGGAGGGGCACCTCGAGCTGGCCATGCTGCGCGAGCGGGCCTTCCGGGCCATGCACTGGGGGCCGGACCCGCTCGGGGTGGCACTGACCTTCGCCGCCTGCGGGACCGACAGCGACGAGCTCGCC
The DNA here is from genome assembly GCA_050257395.1 of Gemmatimonadota bacterium. GTDB lineage: Bacteria > Actinomycetota > Actinomycetes > Streptosporangiales > Streptosporangiaceae > JAIRTY01. The sequence continues at coordinate 6,547 of JBLMWU010000026.1, forward strand.
AGCTGGCTCGCGGACCGGCGGGCCCTGTACGCGCTCTCCGCGGGCCACCTGCGGGCAGATCGCGAGCGCCTGGTCGCCAAGGGCTACCTGGACCCGTTCGCGGCTGCCAGCATGCGGCGGGCGGAACTGCTCGCCGAGACCGAGGTGCGCTGGCACGACGAGTGCGCCGCGGCGCTGACCGCCCTCCCGCCCGCAAGCCCGGCGGCGCCCGGCCCGGACCACCCAGACGACAATCGCGATATTACTTGACATCGGAAGTCGCGATAGTACGTAATTACTCCTGAGCCCGAGACCCCGGGGGGACATGAATGGCGATCATTGAGGCGCGCGGGCTCGCGCGCACGTTCACCAGCCGCAAGCGCACCGTGGAAGCGGTCCGCGGCGTCGACCTCACCGTGTCCGACGGCGAGATCGTCGGCTTCCTCGGCCCGAACGGGGCCGGCAAGACGACCACCCTGCGCATGCTCACCACGCTGCTGCGGCCGACCGCGGGCACGGCCACCGTGGCCGGTGCGGACCTGCTCACCGACCCGGTCGGGGTGCGCCGCCGGATCGGCTACGTGCCCCAGGCGATCGGCGCGACCGGCGGCGGCTCGGACCCGAACGCGACGGTCGGCGAGGAGATCTCGCTGCAGGCGCAGCTGTACCGGGTGCCGGCCCGCGAGGTGCCCGGCCGGGTGGCGGCGCTCACCGGGCAGCTGGAACTGTCCGGCCTGGAGGACCGGCTGGTCAAGACCCTCTCCGGCGGGCAGCGGCGGCGCCTCGACATCGCGCTCGGGCTGGTGCACGCGCCCGGCCTGGTGTTCCTCGACGAGCCCACCACCGGCCTGGACCCGCAGAGCCGCAGCCACCTGTGGGAGCACATCCGCAAGCTCCGCGCCGGGCTCGGCACCACGGTCTTCCTCACCACCCACTACCTGGATGAGGCCGACGCGCTGTGCGACCGGATCCTGGTCATCGACTACGGCCGGATCGTGGCTGAAGGCACCCCGGACGAGCTGAAGCGGCGGATCTCCGGCGACGTCATCACGCTCACCGTGGACGGCGACCCGGACGCGGCCAAGGGCCTGCTCGCGGCCCAGCCCGGGATCCGGGACATCTCCCTGGAAGGCCGGTCACTGCGGCTCACCGTGGAGCACGGCGAGGAGGCCCTGCCCGGCCTGCTGCGGGCGCTGGACGGGGCCGGCCTCGGCATGCAGTCGATCCAGCTCGCGCGGCCCAGCCTGGACGACGTGTTCCTGACCGTCACCGGGCGGTCGCTGCGCGACGACTCCCCCGCCCCCGTCCCCGCCGCCCGCTGACCCGGTCACCTGCTGACCCGGTCACCTGCTGACCCGGTCACCTGCTGACGCACCGCGATTCGGAGCCACCATGTCTTTCGCCCGTGACACCATGCTGATCTTCCGCCGCCAGCTGCGGCTGTCCCTGCGCAACCCGGCCTGGGTGGTCATCGGCCTGATCCAGCCGATCCTGTACCTGGCCTTCTTCGGGCCGCTGCTCACCCGGGTGGCCGGCAGCGGCCTGCCGGGGTTCCCCGGCGGCAACGCCTACAGCTTCTTCGTGCCGGGCCTGCTCATCCAGCTCGGCCTGTTCGGCGCCGCGTTCGTCGGGTTCACGATCATCTCCGACTGGCGCTACGGCGTGATCGAGCGGCTCCGGGTCACCCCGGCCAGCCGGCTCGCGATCCTGGCGGGCCGGCTGCTCCGCGACGTGGTCACCCTCACCGTGCAGGCGGTCGTGCTGGTGCTGGCCGGCCTGGCGTTCGGCATGCGGGCGCCGGTGGGCGGGGTGCTGATCGGGTTCGGCTTCATCGCCGTGGTCGCGGTCAGCCTGGCGGCCATCTCCTACACCGTCGGCCTGCTCACCAAGAGCGAGGACGTGCTCGCCCCCGCCATCAACATGGTGGTGGTGCCGCTGATGCTGCTGTCCGGGATCATGCTGCCCATGACCATGGGCCCGGGCTGGCTGCAGGGCATCGCCCGGGTGACCCCGTTCCGCTACATCATCGACGCGATGCGGGAGGCCTACGCGGGCCGCTACGCCACCACGGTCATGCTGGAGGGCGTCCTGGTCGCCGTCGGCCTGGCGGTGGTGTGCCTGTGGGCCGCGGCCCGGGTGTTCGTGCGGGAGAACGCCTGACCCGCCGCTGCGCGGGCCCGGCCGCACCCGCTACTGTCCCGCCATGACAGAAGCGGGGACCGCGCAGGTCCACATCCTGCACGAGGGCTACGTCCGGGAAGACCCCGGCGGTGACCGGGTGGGCAGCACGGTCACCCTGATCGTCGACGGCGGGCGGGTCATCGTCGTCGACCCCGGCATGGTGACCGGCCGGGACCGGCTGCTGGCCGCGCTCGCCGCGGCCGGCCCGGCCCCCGGCGACGTGACCGACGTGGTGTTCAGCCACCACCACCCCGACCACACCGTGAACGCCGCCCTGTTCCCGGCGGCCCGGATCCACGACCACTGGGCCACCTACGACGGCGACCTGTGGATCGGCCGGGACCCGGGCGAGTTCAGCCTCACCCCGTCGGTCCGGCTGATCCCCACGCCGGGCCACACGGCCGAGGACATCACCACCCTGGCGGCCACCGCGGAGGGGGTCTACGCCTGCACCCACGCCTGGTGGGGGCCGGACGGCCCGGAGGTGGACCCGCTCGCCTCCGACCAGGCGGCGCTGACGGCCAGCCGGGCCCGCATCCTCGCGGTCGCCACCGTGATCGTGCCGGGACACGGCCCGGCGTTCCGGCCCGGCGGGTAGCGGGCCGGCCGCCGGCTCAGGCGTGCTCCCCCCGGAGGGAGAACGCGGCCAGCCCGGCGCTGGCCACCGTCAGCGCGGCGGCGATCACCAGCGCCCCCATGACCGCCGAGGTCGCCACGCCGAGCCTGGCCCCCAGCGCCGGGTCGTGCGCGGCCGCCTGCGCGATGCCCAGCGCGTACTGGCCGGCGGACAGCAGCCGGGCGCCACTGACGGCGTTGGCCAGCAGTCCCTCCCAGATCAGCACGTAGGCAAGGCCGATGGCGACGGCGCGCGCGGACAGCACCGACAGGGCCAGGAACAGCGCGCTGTAGATGGCCGCCCCGGCCGCAGCGCCCGCGAACAGGCCGGCCGCCAGCCGGGACCCGCCGGCGATCAGCCCGGCCAGCAGTTCCGGGACGGCGGCGATGGCGATGGTCGCCGCGGTCGCCACCGCGTACTTCGCCTCGATGATCACCGGCCGCCGCACCGGCGTGGCCAGCACGGTGATGATGGTGCCGTCGTCGATCTCCGCGCCCAGCACGCCGGTCCCGATGACCAGCGCGGTCAGCGGCAGCACCACCGAGAACTCGAAGGCGCTGGCCGCAGCGGGCCAGCTGGCGTGGCCGGGGTGGCCCGCCCGCATGGCCAGCGCCACGGCGATCAGGGCCAGCGGCGGTACCGCCAGCAGGAGGGCGCGCTTGCGGCCCAGCATGGCCCGCAGCGTGATCAGGGTGATGACCCGGTACTGGCGGAGGCGGTGCTGCCCCGGCATCGGCTGCTCCTTATTACTGCTGGCCGGATTACTGCCGGCCGGGTTCATGCGGGCCGCCCGGCGCCGGCCAGGTACGAGAACACGCTTTCCAGCGACTCGTCGGCGGGCAGCAGCTCGCGCAGCCGGATGCCCTGCTCGCTGGTCACGGCGGCCAGCTCGCGGGTGAACGTGCCGTAGTCGGCGGCCTGGACGGACAGGCCCCGCCTGGTCAGCTCCACGCCGGTGACGGCCGGCCGGGCCACCAGCGCGGCGGCCAGCCGCCGGTCGTCGGAGGTGCGCACCAGGAACAGGTGCGGCCGGCTGGTCATCAGCCGCCGGATCGCCCGGTAGTCCCCGGAGGCGGCCAGCCGCCCCGCCACGATCACCTGGATGGTGCCGGACAGCCGTTCCACCTCCTCCAGGATGTGCGAGCTGAGCAGCACGGTCCGGCCCGCGGCACCGAGCCGGTGCAGCAGGTCCATCAGCTGCAGCCGCTGCCGGGGGTCCATGCCGTTGAACGGCTCGTCCAGCAGCAGGGTGCCGGGGTCGTGGACGAGCGCGGCGGCGACCTTCATCCGCTGGCGCATGCCCTTGGAGTAGGTGCCGATCCGCCGGCCGGCCGCCCCCGCCATCTCCACGATCCCGATGGCCCGGCGGGTGGCCGCGCCCGGGTCGGGCAGCTCGTGCAGCTGCGCGACGGCCAGCACGAACTGCTCCCCGGTCAGGAAGCCGTAGGCGGTGTCGCGCTCGGTCACCAGGCCGACCTCGCGGTAGAGGCGCGGGTTCCGCCAGGCGGGCTGGCCGCCGATGGTGAGCTGCCCGCGCGAGGGCGGCAGGAAGCCCGCCATCAGATGCAGCAGGGTGGACTTGCCGGCCCCGTTCGGGCCCAGCAGCCCGGTGACCCCGGGCCCGATGGTCATGGTCACGTCGTTGACCGCCACCACGTTGCCGTACCAGCGGGACACGCCCCGCAGCTCGATCATGCGTCACCGGCCTTCCGGTATCGGGCGGCCAGGCCGCCGAGGCTGGCCGCCAGCAGCATCAGGAACATCACCGCGCAGGCGGGCCCCAGCCAGCCGGCCTGCGGTGGCTGCCCCTGCGCGCCGCCGCCCAGCCACTGCGTGAGCCCCGCCAGCACCGTGAACGGGCTGAGCAGCACACCGGCCCCGCCAAAGGGGGCCAGGATGCTGGCCAGCGTCCAGCTGACGAACAGGCAGATGGCCACCAGGCCGGTGGCGTAGGCGCGGCGGCTGGCCAGGGCGGCCAGCGCCAGCCCGATGGCCGCCAGCAGCACCGCCCAGGCCGCGGCGGCGAGCAGCCCGGCCGCGAGCGCCCCGGTCTCGGCCAGCACCTGCCCGCCGCCGCTGGCCGAGGCGACGGTGCCGAGGTAAAGGAGCACCAGCGGCACGCCGGTGACGATCAGGCAGGCCGCGCTGAACGCGGCGAGCTTGGCCAGCGGGTAGTCCAGCCGGTGCAGCGGCCGGGACAGGTACAGCGGCAGCACGTGGTGGCGCAGGTCGCGGGAGACGAGCTCGGGCGCCTGCACCGCCACGAAGATCAGCATGACCAGCGCCCGCAGCCGGAACACGTAGCCGGTGTAGCTGATCTCCCGCACGTGCCCGGCGGAGCGGGCCACCAGCACCGCGCTCAGCAGCGCGGGCAGCGACAGCAGGGCCACCATCGCGAACGGGACGATCTTCGCCCGGGCGCCGCGGCCCAGCCCGAACGCGGCCCGCAGGCTGTGCCAGCACAGCGCCCGGGCGATGGCGGGGCGGCCGAGCCGCTGCCCCCGGTAGCGGCGGTACCCGAGATCGTGGATGACCCCGGCCGCCGCCTGATCCGTGCTCACCTGCTGCCTCCTGCCGTGTGGCCCGCGGGCTCCCCGCGGAACAGCTCCTCGACCCGGCCCCGCTGCTGCTCCAGCCGGTGCAGTGGCAGGGACAGCTCCGCGATCACATCCCGCACCAGGTCGTAGGTGTCCTCCCCGGCGATCCGCACCAGCAGGGCCCGGCCGGCGGTCTGCGGCGCCAGGCCCCGGCGGGCCAGTTCCGCCGCCAGTTCCGCCCCGCCCTCGTCCACCTCGATGGCCAGCACGTCGCTGGCCCGGGTGACGCTGGTCATGCTGGCGGCCCGCAGCAGCCGCCCGCCGTCGATGGCGACCAGGTGGTCGCAGATCTGCTCGATCTCCCCGAGCAGGTGCGACGACACCACGATGGAGATGCCGAACTCCGCCCCGATCCGCGCGATCAGGCCGAGCATCGCCGCCCGCCCGGCGGGGTCGAGGCCGTTGGTCGGCTCGTCCAGCAGCAGCAGCCGGGGATCTCCCACCAGCGCCTGCGCGAGCTTGATCCGCTGCTTCATGCCGGTGGAGTAGGTGCCGATCAGCCGGTACCGCTCCTCGTGCAGGCCCACGTGGCGCAGGGACTCGGCGGCGCGCTCCCGGGCGGCGGCCCGCGGCAGTCCGGACATCCGGCCGAGGTGGGTGACGAACTCGGTGCCGGTGACGTCCGGCGGCAGGCAGTCGTGCTCGGGCATGTACCCGGTCAGCCGCCTGATCCGGGCGCTGCCCGCGGCCACGTCCAGGCCCAGCACGCTCACCTGGCCGCCGCTGGCCGGCAGCAGCCCGAGCAGGATCTTGAGCAGCGTGGACTTGCCCGCCCCGTTGGCGCCCACCAGCCCGGTGATGCCGGGCGCGAAGCTCACGGTCAGGCCGTCCAGCGCGGTGACGCCGCGCGGGTAGCGCCTGGTCAGCGCCGTGGTCTCGATGACAGCCGGGCCGCCGGCCGCGGCTGTCCCCGCGGCCGGCGCCAGCGGCAGGTGTGCGGTCACGCTCGTCCTCCGGTCTGTCGGCCAGGCCCAGCATCGCGGGCCGGGCCGCCGCGCGTCATCGGCCTGGCGGCGGGGATCGCCCTGCGCCCCTGGGCGGACGCGCGGCCGGCCCGGGCGCGGGATCGGGCGCACGGCCTACGCCCGGAGGCTGACGCGCCGGCCCGGCGGCCGGGCTACCGTGAGGAGGTGAGCGGAAAGTCCCCGCCGCTGAGCATGCGGCTGCGGCTGCGGCACTGGGTGGTGGTGGACTGCGTCGTCGCCGCAGGCTGCGGGCTGCTCATGCTCGCCATCCTGTTCCGGCCGCCCGGCGGCCCGCACTCGCTGCTGACCCCGCTGGCCGGCGCGAATTGGCCGCTGCGCCTGCTCACGTCGGCCGGCCTGGCGGTCCCGGTCGCGGTACGGCGCCTGTGGCCGCTGCCCGCGCTGGCCGTCGTGCTCGCCGCCACCGTGGTGGTGATGGCGGCCGGCCACCCGCTCACCAACGGGCCGGCGCTGCCGATGATGCTCGTCCTGTACCTGGTCGCGGCGGCCCGCCGGCGGCCGGCCGCGCTGGCCGGGCTCGCCGTCACGCTGGCGGTGCTGGTGGCCCAGGCGCTGCTGCTGCACCTGGCCGGGTCCGGTTTCGGGAATGTGATCGGCGTCGCCCTGCTGCTGATCATCGTCTGGCTGATCGGCGACACCATGCGGCAGCGCCGGGACTACGCCGCGCACCTGCGGGCCCAGGCCGCCGATGCCGCGGTCACCGACGAGCGGCTGCGGATAGCCCGCGAGCTGCACGACGTGGTGGCGCACAGCATGACGGTGGTGGCCGTCCAGGCCGGGTTCGGTGAATACGTCTTCGACAGCCAGCCCGCTGACGCGCGGGCGGCGCTCGGCGCGATCCAGGCGGTGACCAGGGAGGCGCTGGCGGACATGCAGCGGCTGCTGGGCGTGCTGCGGCAGGCCGCCCCGGCCGCTGCCGGGCCGCCCGCCGCCGGCCCGCCCGGGGGCGACGCCGCCGCTGACGCGGCGCCCGCCGGTGCCCGCCCGCCCGCGCCGCTGGCCCCCGCGCCCGGCCTGGGCGGGCTGGAACGGCTGGCGGACAGCGTGACCCGCGCGGGGGTCAAGGTGGACCTGCGCCGCGACGGCGAGCTGCGCGGCCTGCCGCCCGGCATCGACCTCGCCGCCTACCGGATCATCCAGGAGGCACTGACCAACGTGGTGAAGCACTCCGGCGCGGACAGCTGCCAGGTCACCGTCGGCTGCGGGCCCGGCGGCCTGTCCATCGAGGTCACCGACCCCGGCCCAGCCGCGGCCGGGCCAGCGGCCGGCACCGGGCACGGGATCACCGGGATGCGCGAGCGGGTCACCCTGTGCGGCGGCGACTTCAGCGCCGGCCCGGTGCCGGGCGGCGGCTTCCGGGTGACGGCCCGGCTCCCGCTGGACGGGGAGGGCCGGTGAGCCTGCGCGTGGTGGTGGCCGACGACCAGGCGCTGGTCCGGGCCGGGTTCTGCGGCATCGTCACCGCCACCGACGGGTTCAGCGTGGTGGGTGAGGCCAGCACCGGCGCGGAGGCGGTGGAGGTGGCCAGGCGCACCCAGCCGGACGTGGTGCTCATGGACGTGCGCATGCCGGTCATGGACGGCATCGAGGCCACCCGGCAGATCACCGCGGACGGCGGGCCCACCCGGGTGCTCGTGGTCACCACCTTCGACCTCGACGACTACGTCTACGCCGCGCTGCGGGCCGGCGCCAGCGGCTTCCTGCTCAAGAGCACCCAGCCCGCCACCCTGCTGTCCGCGATCGAGGTGGTGGCCGGCGGGGACGCGCTGCTCGCCCCCAGCGTCACCCGCCGGCTGGTGGCCGAGTTCGTCCGCGGCGCCCCGCCGGCGGCCGCGCCGCGCCCGGCGCCGCCGCCGCTGGACGGCATCACCGCCCGGGAGCGCGAGGTGCTCACCCTGGTCGCCAGCGGGCTGTCCAACACCGAGCTGGCCCAGCGGCTGTACATCAGCCCCGCCACCGCCAAGACCCACGTCGCGCACCTGCTCGCCAAGCTCGGCGCCCGCGACCGGGTGCAGCTGGTCATCCTCGCCTACCAGGCCGGCCTGGCGGCCGCTGACTGACCCGCGGCCGGGCCCGTATCCTGCCGGCATGCGGCTGTTCCAGGTGGACGCGTTCACCGGCGAGGCGTTCCGCGGCAACCCGGCGGCGGTGTGCCTGCTGCCCGGGCCGGCCGGCCCGGACTGGATGCAGGCGGCCGCGAGCGAAATGAACCTGTCCGAGACCGCCTTCCTGGAGCCGCGGCCCGGCGGCTACGGCCTGCGCTGGTTCACCCCGGCCACCGAGGTAGCGCTGTGCGGCCACGCCACCCTGGCCAGCGCCCATGTGCTGTACGAGACCGGGCTGGCCCGGCCGGGCGAGCCGGTCCGGTTCCACACCGCGAGCGGGATCCTCACCGCCCGCCGGGACGGCGGGCTGATCGCGCTGGACTTCCCGGCCCGGCCCGCGGCGGCCGCGCCGCCGCCGCCGGGCCTGCTGGCGGGCCTGAACGGGCCGGACCCGGTGTGGACCGGGCGCAGCGCAGAGGACGACCTGGTGGTGCTGGCCACCGAAGCGCAGGTCACCGGGCTGCAGCCGGACATCGCCCGGCTGGCCCGCACCGGCTCGCGCGGGGTCATCGTGACCGCACCGGCCAGCCGGCCGGGCGCGGACTTCGTGTCCCGTTTCTTCGCCCCGGCGGTCGGGGTTGACGAGGACCCGGTGACCGGCTCGGCACACTGCACCCTCGGGCCCTACTGGAGCGGGCGCCTCGGGCGGCCCGGGCTCACCGGGTACCAGGCCTCCCCGCGCGGCGGCGTGGTCCGGGTGCACACCGATGGCGACCGGGTCACCCTGTCCGGCCAGGCCGTCACCGTGTTCTCCGGCGAGCTGGCAGATGCCGCTCTCCCCCCGTCCTGAGAGGCAGCCAATGTCCCCATCGCCCACCGTGCTCATCACCGGCGCCACCGACGGCCTCGGCCGTGCCCTCGCCCGCGAGCTGGCCGCGGACGGCGCCACCCTCATCCTGCACGGCCGCGACCCCGGCCGGCTCGCCGCCACCGCCGACGAGATCAGCCAGGCGGCCGGCGCCGCCCGGCCCGCCACCGTGCTGGCGGACCTGGCCGACCTCGGCCAGGTCCGCCGCCTCGCCGCGGACGTGCGGGCGGCCGCGCCCCGGCTGGACGTGTTCGTGAACAACGCCGGCATCGGCTTCGGCGAGCCCGACGGGCGGGAGCGGCGCACCAGCGCGGACGGCTACGAGCTGCGCTTCGCCGTCAACTACCTGGCGGGTTTCCTGCTCACCCTGGAACTGCTGCCGCTGCTGCGGGCCTCCGCGCCGGCCCGGGTGGTCAACGTCGCCTCCATCGGCCAGTCCCCGCTCGACTTCAGCGACCTGATGCTCACCCGGGACTACAGCGGCTACCAGGCCTACACCCAGAGCAAGCTCGCCATGATCATGTCGGGTTTCGAGCTGGCGGACCGGGTGCCGGCGGCCGAGGTCACGGTGAACAGCCTGCACCCGGCCACGTTCATGCCCACCAAGATGGTGCTGGCCGAGCGGGAGCCGCTGGACAGCCTGGCAGAAGGAGTGGCCTCGGTGCGCCGGCTGGTGACCGACCCTTCCCTCGCCGGCGTGACCGGCCGCTACTTCGACCGGGCCACCGACACCAGGGCCAACGACCAGGCCTACGACCCGGCCGCCCGCGCCCGGCTGTGGCAGGCCAGCCTGGACCTGGCCGGCCACCCGGGCATCTGAGCGGCCGGCACCCGGGCAGCCCGCAGTCCGGGCGGCCCGGGCCGGTCAGCGGCCCACCGCGTAACCCTGCATGCCGCGCGGGTTGGCGGCGGCGAAGAGCATCCCGTTGTCCCGGGCCACCGCGCTGATCCGGCCCAGCGACCAGGGCGGGCGCACGCTCACCTCGTGCCCGCGGGCGCGCAGCGCGGCGATCACCCCGGCGCCGGCCCGTTCCTCGATGTCAAGGGCCCGCGGGGCGGACTCGCGCGGGTAGAAGGACGACGGGAAGTGCCGGCTGTGGAAGGCCGGCGCGTCGATCGCCTCCTGCAGGTTCATGCCGAAGTGCACGTGGTTCAGGAAGAACCCCAGCGTCCACTGGTCCTGCTGGTCGCCGCCCGGGGTGCCGAACGCGAGCCAGGGCTCGCCGCCGCGCAGCACCATGGTCGGGCTGAGGGTGGTCCGCGGCCGCTTGCCCGGGGCGACCGTGTTGTTCAGCGCCGGGGTGAGGGTGAACATCTGCGCCCGGGTGCCCAGGCAGAAGCCCAGCCCCGGGATGACCGGCGAGCTCTGCAGCCAGCCGCCGCTCGGGGTGGCGGTCACCACGTTGCCGAACCGGTCGGCCACGTCCAGGTGGCAGGTGTCGCCGGCGACCGCGGTCTCCACCGTCGGCTCGCCGGAGCCGCTGCCCTGCCCCGCGCTCACCGCGCCGGTCGCGTAGCCGGGCAGGACCGGCGGGCGGCCGCCGGGCGAGCCGGGCCGCAGCTCACCGGAGGCGGTGCCGGTGACCAGGGCCCGGCGGCTGTCCGCGTACGCCGCGGACAGCAGGTCCGCCAGCGGCACGTCCGCCTGCCGCGGGTCGCCGTACCATGCTTCCCGGTCGGCGAACGCCAGCTTGGCGCACTCCACCACGGTGTGGACGTACTCCGCGGTGAGCTCGCCGCCGAGGTCGAACCCGGCCAGCAGGGCGAGCTGCTGGAGGAAGGCCGGCCCCTGCCCCCACGGCCCGGTCTTGCACACCGTCAGGCCGCGGTAGTCCAGGGTGGCGGGCTGTTCCACCCCGGCCCGCCACGCCGCCAGGTCGCCGCCGTCCAGCAGGCCGCGGTGCCGCTGCCCGGTGACGTCGAGCACCTCCGCGCCGGCCAGGTAACCCGCGATCGCCTCCGCCACGAACCCCTCGTAGAACGCGGCCCGGGCCGCCTCGATCTGCCGTTCCCGGCCCGGGCCGGCCGCCTCGGCCTCCGCCAGCACCCGCTCGTAGGTGGCGGCCAGGGCCGGGTTCGCGAACCGGGAGCCGGCCGCGGGCACCCCGCCGGCCAGGTAGACCTCGGCCGAGCTGGGCCAGTGGTCGCGGAACAGGTCCGCCACCGAGGCGATCCCGATGCTGATGCCCGGGACCACCGGGTACCCGTCGCGGGCGTAGCCGATGGCGTACTGCATCACCTCGCGCAGCGGCAGGCTGCCGTAGCGGGCCAGCAGCAGCATCCAGGCGCCGAACGCGCCGGGCACGCAGGCGGCCAGCAGGCCGGTGCCCGGCACCAGGTCAAGGCCCAGCGACGCGAACACCTCCGGGGTGGCCGCGGCCGGGGCCGGGCCCTGCCCGTCGAGGACGAAGACCTGCTGCCCGGCCGCGGCGTAGCCGATGACCGGGACCTCGCCGCCGGGGCCGTTCAGGTGCGGCTCGACGACCTGCAGCACCAGGCCCGCCGCCACCGCCGCGTCAAAGGCGTTGCCGCCTTTCTCCAGCACCGCCATGCCGGCCGCCGACGCCAGCCAGTGGGTCGAGGCCACCATGCCGAACGTGCCGGCCAGCTGCGGGCGGGTGGTGAACTGCGCGGCCATCGGCGTTCCTCCCAGTCTCAGCGTCGCCCCCGACGCTATCGCCTGCCCCGGGCCGGGCCAGCGGCGGTGGCCGGGCGATCACACCGGGCAACCACCGCCGCCGCGGTGGCGTCGTTACAACTACAGGGGGTTATCAAAGGCCACCTGTCCATCACGACAAGGGACGCCTGCAATGTCACGAACTGTTTCCAGGTATGCCACGGCAGCGGGGGCCGTGCTGGGCATCGCGGCGCTGGCCGCGTGCGGCCCCACCGCCGCCGCCCCGTCCGCCGGGCACACCTCCGCCTCCGCCGCGCCCACCTCCGCGAGCCCGTCCGCCGCGCCCGCCAGCTCCGCGCCGGCGTCCGCCAGCCCGAGCCCCGCCGCCGCGGCCGCCGCCTGCACCTCCTCCGCCCTCGCGGTCACGGTCGACGTCCGGCAGGGCAGTGCCGCCGCCGGCAGCGCGTACTACCCCATCGACTTCACCAACACCGGCAGCGTCCCGTGCACCCTGGCCGGGTACCCCGGCGTCTCGTTCGTCACCGGCAGGCGCGGCGGCAACAGCGCCGCGATCGGCGCGCCGGCCACCCGCAACGGCGGCGCCCCCGCCGCCACCGTGACCCTGCCCCCCGGCGGGGCCGCGCACGCCGTCCTCCAGGTCGTGAGCGCGGGCAACTACAGCACCTCCGCCTGCCGCCCGGTCACCGCCCACTGGCTGCGGGTCTACCCGCCCGGCGAGGCCGCCGCCCGCTACGCCGCGTTCACCGCCCAGGCCTGTTCCGCGAAGCTGCCCGCGAACCTGGGCAGCCCGCTCGCGGTGTACCCGGTGCGGGACGGGAAAGGCCAGATGGGCCAGGCGCCGTGACACCCGTGCTTTGACCGGTAATGTCGGCGCAATGGACGACCTGAGCCCGCGGCTGCGTGCCCTCTGTGACCTGAGCGTGGCGGAGGTCCGCGAATACAGCGGCCGCCACGAATACGACGGGGTGATCCAGGACCTGTCCCCGGACGGGGTGCGCCGCGGCCTCGCCCGGCTGGACGAGGTCGCGGACACCGGCCAGCCGGACGACCCGCACGAGGAAGCGCACCTGGCCGCGTTCGAGGCCGGGGCCCGCATCACCTACGGCGAGCTGGAGCTGCACCGCCGCAACCCGCTGTTCCACCTGGCCGAACTCGACCTGGCGTGCTACGACCGCGACTACGCGCCCGCCGCCGAGCGCGACCGGGCCCGGGCCAAGCACCTGGCGGCCTGGCCAGCAGCGATCGACGCCGCGCTGGCGTCGCTGGACCAGGTGAGCGCGCCGGTGGCGGCCGCGCTGCTGGACGGCGTGCGGGGGCTGGCCGCGGCGCTGCCGCCCGGCAGCCCGGACACCGACGCCGCCCGAGCCGCGCACGCCCGGCTGGTGGCGCACCTGGAGCAGGCCGCGCGGGCCGGCGACCCGGACCCGGCGATCGGGACCGCCGGGCTCACCGCCCTCATGGGCGACGCCGAGAGCATCGAGCTGGACCTCGGCCGCCTCGCGGAGCGCGCGGACGCGGAACGGGACCGGCTCACCGCGCTGCTCGCCGAGAGCTGCGCGCGGATCGACCCCACCCGGCCAGCCCTGGAGGTGGCCAGGGAGCTGGTCCGCGACCACCCGGGCCCGGACGGGGTGGTCAGCGCGGCCCAGGAGTGGACCCGGCGGGCTATCGAGTTCACCGCCGAGCGTGACCTGGTCCCCTACCACGACGGCGAGTGCCTGGTCGGCCCGGCGCCGGAGTCCCGGCGGTGGGCGATGGCGATGATGTCGTCGGCGGCGCCCGGGGAGCCGGAAGGGCCTTCCTGGTACTACATCACGCCGCCCGACCCGGCCTGGCCCGCGGCCGAGCAGGAGGAGTGGCTGGAGGTCTTCAGCGCCACCACGCTGCCGGGCATCACCGTGCACGAGGTCGCCCCGGGGCACTTCTCGCACGGCCGGGCGCTGCGCCGGGCCGCCAGCGCGCTGCGCCGCACCCTGCACTCCGCCGCCTTCATCGAGGGCTGGGCGCACTACGCCGAGGAGCTGTGCGTCGAGGAGGGGTTCTGCGCGGACGACCCCCGGTTCGCGGTCGGCGTGTGGCTGGAGGCGCTGGTGCGGGTCACCCGGCTGGCGTGCGCCATCGGCGTGCACACCGCGGGCATGACCGTGGCCGACGGCGCCCGCCGGTTCGAGCGCGACACCCACCTGTCCGGGCCGGCCGCGCTGTCGGAGGCCAGGCGGGCCACGTTCGACCCCACCTACGGCCGGTACACCTGGGGCAAGCTGGAGATCATGAGCCTGCGCGAGCAGGCCCGGCAGCAGTGGGCCGCGGACTTCTCGCTGCGCCGCTTCCACGCCGCCATGCTCGACCTCGGCTCACCCCCGCTCGGGCTGCTGGGCACCGCGATCGTGCGGGGGTGACCCGGTAGGTACTGTGTGCGGGTGAGATCCCTGCGTGCGGCCGCGGCCGCGGTCCTGCTCGCCGTCACGGCGGCGGCGGCCGCGGGCTGCGCGGCCAGCGCGGCCGCCCCGGCGCCGATCGAGCTGGCGACCGCGTTCGTGCCGGTGCCGAAGGTGCCCGGCACCACCGTCGCCTATGTGGTCATCCGCAACAACGGTGCTGCGGACCGGCTGATCTCCGCGCGCACCAGTGCGGGCGGGCACGTGGTGTTCCGCATCCCGGTCCGGCCCGGCGGCACCGCCATGCGGACCGTGCCCGCGGTCGCCATCCCGGGCCACGCCACCCTGGCGCTCGACCCGGGCAGCTACCAGCTGCTGATCACCGGCGCCGGGCCGCTGCACGGCGGCAAGGCCATCACCCTCACGCTGGTCTTCGCCCGCTCCGGCCCGGTCTCGATCGTCGCCCAGATCACCAACCCGCAGTCCGGCGGCGCGTCCTACTTCATGAACTAGTGCCGCGTCAGGCAGCAACTGGCACTTCGTGAACTGAGCCGGCCGCCCGTACGGTAGGGCGCATGCTGACCTACCGCCAGCCCGGCCTGGTGATCACCGACCGCACCTTCGGCGTCCCGCTCGACCACGCCCGGCCGGACGGGGAGCAGATCGAGGTGTTCGCCCGCGAGGTGGTGGCGGCGGACCGGGCCGCGGCGGACCCGGCCCTGCCGTGGCTGCTGTTCTTCCAGGGCGGCCCCGGGTTCGGCGCGCCCCGGCCGCTGGGCCCGGACGGCTGGCTGGAGCGGGCCCTGGCCGGCTACCGCGTGCTGCTGCTGGACCAGCGCGGCACCGGCCGCTCCACCCCGGCGACCCGGCAGACCCTGGCCCGGCTCGGCACGCCCCGCGCCCAGGCGGACTACCTGGCGCACTTCCGGGCCGATGCCATCGTCCGCGACGCCGAGCTGATCCGCGGCCAGCTCACCGGCGGCGAGCCGTGGAGCGTGCTGGGCCAGAGCTTCGGCGGCTTCTGCACCGTCAGCTACCTGTCGCTGGCCCCGGCCGGGCTGCGGGAGGTGGTCATCACCGGCGGCCTGCCCGGGCTCACCGCCACCGCCGACGACGTGTACCGGCTCACGTATCCGCTGGTGGCCGCCGAGAACCGGGTCCACTACGAGCGGTATCCGCAGGACGTGGAGCGGGCCCGGCAGGTGGCCCGCCACCTGGACCGCGCCGGGTCCGGCGGTGAGGTCCGGCTGCCCGGCGGCGGCCTGCTCACCGTGCCGGCGTTCCAGTCGCTGGGCCGGCTGCTCGGCGCCAGCACCGGCAGCGCCACCCTGCACTATCTGCTGGAGGACGCGTTCACCGCCGGTGAGCTGTCCGACAGCTTCCTGCACCAGGTCCAGTCGCACCTCAGCTTCGCGCCCGCCCCGCTGTACGCCCTGCTGCACGAGGCCTGCTACGCCCAGGGCGGCCCGACCGGCTGGGCGGCGCAGCGGGTGCGCGCCGAGTTCGCCGAGTTCGACCCGGCCGCCGCGCTCAGCGGGGACGCGCCGCTCTTCTTCACCGGCGAGATGATCTACCCGTGGATGCTCGGCGCCGACCCGGTGCTAGCGCCGCTGGGCGAGGCCGCCGAGCTGCTGGCCGGCCGCGGGGACTGGCCGGCCCTGTACGACGCCGGGCGGCTCGCCGCGGCCGGGGTGCCCGGCGCCGCCGCCGTCTACTTCCACGACATGTACGTGCCCACGCAGCTGTCGCTGCCGACCGCGGCGGCCATCACCGGCCTGCGGACGTGGGTGACCAGCGAGTACGAGCACGACGGGCTGCGGGTCAGCAACGGCCGGGTGCTCGGCCACCTGCTCGACCTTGCCCAGGGCCGCGCCTGACCGCGGGCCGGCCCGGGTACCCGGCCGCGGCGGCCGGCTGGGTGCTGAACGGGCAGGACGGGGTGCTGGCCGGCCTCCGCGCGGGCCGCCCCCGCCTGACATACCAGGATTTTTTCTGCGGAACGGGCTTCCGCCGGCGCTGAACCAGGCGCACCATCGATCCGTCAAGAGGGGGTAACCCCACGTGAGTTCCTGCCCGCACAACCCGCGGGCTACGCCCGCTGAGAGCGCTGCCTGCGGAGGCAATGCATGGGTATCGCGGCCCTGGTCACCTGGATCATCACGGCGTCGGGTGGCCTGTACATGCTGATGGTCTGGCTCATCGAAAGTGACTCCAAGCGCCCGGGCGCCACCGCCAGCAGGCTCCCGGTGGCGGTGGTGTCCGGGCACCTGCTGCTGGCGATCAGCGGCCTGCTGGTGTGGGCGGCCTACCTGTTCACCGACATCGACCGGCTGGCCTGGATCGCGCTGCTCATCCTGGTGACGGTGGCGCTGCTGGGCTCCACCCTGTTCGCCCGCTGGGTCCCGGTGTACCGCACCGCCAGCGCGGTGCCGGTGGCGGCGGGGAGCGTGCCGGGGATCGAGCCGGACCCGCCCGCGGAGCGGTACTTCCCGCTCACCATCGTGATCGGGCACGGCGCGTTCGCCACCACCACCCTGGTGCTGGTGGCGCTCACCACGCTCGGCGTGGGCAGCTGAGCCCCCCGCCCCGGCGGCAGCGCCCCGGCGGGGGTGGGCGCTGCCCGGGTAGGTAGTTGCGGTCAAGCAAGTGATTGCCGCTAGGCTCGGCTGACGTGCGGCAGACACGTGACGCGGCCCCGGCCGGGCAGGCCTCCCCCGGCCCTTCCGGGCCGGGCGGGGCGGGGCCGGGCGGCCGCTACAAGTGGGTGGCCCTGTCCAACACCACGCTGACCATGACGATGGCGACGATCGACGCCTCGATCGTGATCATCTCCATGCCGGCCATCTTCCGCGGCATCCACCTCGACCCGCTCGCGCCGGCCAACGTGAGCTACCTGCTGTGGATGATCATCGGCTACCTGCTGGTGACCGCCGTGCTGGTGGTGACGCTCGGCCGGCTCGGCGACATGTTCGGCCGGGTGCGCATCTACAACCTCGGTTTCGTGGTGTTCACCCTCGCCTCGATCGCGCTCTCGCTCGACCCGCTCACCGGGCCCGGCGGCGCCCTCTGGCTGATCGGCTGGCGGCTGGTGCAGGCGCTGGGCGGCTCCATGCTGATGGCCAACGCGGCCGCGATCCTCACCGACGCGTTCCCGCGCAACCAGCGGGGCATGGCGCTGGGCATCAACCAGATCGCCGGGATCTCCGGCCAGTTCGTCGGCCTGCTGCTGGGCGGGCTGCTGGCGGCCTGGGACTGGCGCTCGGTGTTCTGGGTCAACGTGCCGATCGGGGTGTTCGGCACCATCTGGTCCTACCGGAGCCTGCGGGAGATCGCCACCACCCGCCGGGCCCGGGTGGACTGGGCCGGCAACGTCACCTTCGCGCTGGGGGCCGGCGTGCTGCTGGTCGCGATCACTTACGGCATCCAGCCGCACGGCGGGCACCCCACCGGCTGGGCCAACCCGTGGGTCGACGCCGGCCTGGCGGGCGGCGCGGCCCTGCTGGCCGCGTTCTGCGTGATGGAGACGAAGATCGCCGAGCCCATGTTCCAGATGGGCCTGTTCCGGATCCGCGCGTTCGCGGCCGGCAACGCCGCCAGCCTGCTCGGCTCCATCGCCCGCGGCGGGCTGCAGTTCATGCTGGTGATCTGGCTGGCGGGGATCTGGCTGCCGCTGCACGGCTACGCCTACGCGGTCACCCCGCTCTGGGCTGGCATCTACATGCTCCCGCTGACCACCGGGTTCCTGGTGGCCGGGCCGGTGTCCGGGTGGCTGTCGGACCGCTACGGGCCGCGGCCGTTCGCCACCACCGGGCTGCTGGTCGCCGCCTGCGCGTTCACCGGCCTGATGCTGCTGCCGGTGGACTTCCCGTACTGGGCGTTCGCGCTGATCATCTTCTGCAACGGCATCGGCTCCGGGCTGTTCGCCTCCCCCAACACCTCGGCCATCATGAGCAGCGTGCCGGCCCGCCACCGGGGCTCCGCGTCCGGCATGCGGTCCACGTTCCAGAACTCCGGCATGTCCCTGTCGATCGGGGTCTTCTTCTCGCTCATGATCGCCGGGCTGGCCACCACCCTGCCGCCGGTGCTGGCCAGCGGGCTGCACGCGCAGGGGGTGCCGCTGGCGGCGGCCGCGCGGATCAGCCACCTGCCGCCGGTGAGCACGGTGTTCGCGGCCCTGCTCGGCTACAACCCGGTGGCCCACCTGCTGCGCGCGAACGGGGCGCTCGGCGCGCTCTCGCCGCACCAGCTCGCCACGCTCACCGGCAAGCAGTTCTTCCCGCACCTCATCGCCGCGCCGTTCCACCACGGGCTGCTGATCGTGTTCACCGCGGCGGCCGCCATGTCGGTGATCGGCGCGCTGGTCTCGCTGCTGCGCGGCCGTCAGTTCTACTACGACGACGCGCCGGCCGTGGCGGGCGCCGCCACGGCCGATGCCGAAACGTAATCGCCTGATCACAACCTGCACTCGCCTGTCAGCGTCTCACCAGGGGGAAGCGGGGGGCGCCGGGCCCCGCACCGGCCGATGGGGGACCCGATGAGGATGATCCGCAGGGCGAAGCTGGGCCTGGCCGCGCTGGCCGCCGGGGCGGCGGGACTGGCGGTGCTGGCAGGCGCCGCACCCGCGGGTGCCGGCGCGCCGCCGCACGGCACCCCGGTGACCATCGCGGCCCGCGGCGGCGCGCCGCCGGTGCTGCTGAACTGCCTGCACCAGCCCCAGATCGCGCCCCGCAGGTACGTGCTGGCCTGCGGGGACGGCAGCGACTACCTGCGGCACCTGAACTGGGCCGTGTGGACCACGACCGCCCTGGCGACGGGCACCGAGTGGATCAACGACTGCGTTCCCGACTGCGCGCGGGGCACCTTCCGGCACTACCGGGTGCTGGTCACCCTCTGGCGGGCCCGGCCGCTGACCCGCGCCGTGGACCACTTCACCCGGCTCACCACCCTGTACACGCACAAGCGGCCGGTGGTGAACGGCAGGCCGGTCCGGCTCCGCACCTGGCACGTGTGACGCCATGAAACCCCACTGATCACGGAACTCCGCTGACGAAGGAGCCCCACTGACCATGGAGCCCCACGCAGCGGCATCAGCCCTGCTGACGCGCTGCCGGTGATCGCGTAGTCTGCTGGCGTGCCACGTTATGAGTACCGCTGCCGCGCGTGCGGCGCCACGTTCGAGCGCAGCCGCCCCATGGCCGAGGCGTCCGACCCGTGCCCCTGCCCGGAAGGGCACGACGACACGGTGAAGCTGCTGTCCACGGTGGCGGTGGGCGGGCGGGCCAGCGCCGGCGGCGCCCCGGCCGCCAGCGGCGGCGGTGGCTGCTGCGGCGGCGCCTGCGGCTGCGGTTAGCCGCGGCCGGGTTCGCCGTGGTCGGCGTTGGCCTTGCCGCGGCCCCAGTACGCCTTGGGTGAGAGCTGGTCCTGGGCCAGGCCGCGGCCGGTGAGCACCTCCCGCAGCGCCAGCACCACCCTGGCCTCCCCGGCGAGGTAGGCCTGACCCCGCCCGGGCGGCAGCGGCACCTGCCCGGCGGCCGCGGTCAGCGCGCCCGGCTCCCCGGCCGGCCCGCTGCCCCGGTGCAGCCAGCTGAGGCTCATCTCCGCCGCGGCGGCGAGCGGCTGCTCATCCTGCGGGCCGGGCACCTCCAGCAGCACGGTCGCCGGGGTGCCCGCGGGCAGTGACTCCGCCATCGCGAAGAACGCGGGCAGCGCCGACTCATCGCCCAGGAACAGGTGCCAGTCCGCGTCCGGGCTGGGGAAGATCTTGCCGCGCGGCCCGATGCCCTCGATCGCGTCGCCGGGCTGCGCGGCGGCCACCCACCGCTCACCCGGCCCGTCCGCGTGCCGGACGATGTTCAGGGTCAGCAGCTGCCGCTCGCGGTCCACGCCGCGGATCGTGTACCGGCGCCGGACCGGCCGGCCGCCGGTCACCGCGACCCGCAGCATGACGTCCTGGCCCGGGCGGTGGCTGAATGCGGCCAGCTCCGGCGCGGTCAGGACGACCCGCTGCATGACGGGGGTGAGCCGGTCGCTGGCCACCACCTCCAGCCGCATCCGGGTGGTCCCGGCCAGCGGCCCGGTCAGCTCGGCGAACCGGTCACCCGGCAGGATGTCGAGGCGGCTCGCGGAAGAGTCGGTCATCGGGCGGTCAGCCTCTCCGTGTCAACGGCAGCGTGTCATCGGCAGCCGGGCACGTGCCCGGGCCGAAGGATCAAACGCGCCGCGCGTGCCTGCGCTTCCCGCCCGGGCAGGCGAAACCTGAGCTGAACCGGGCCGCAAGGATCAGCGCGGGTCGGGGCGGTCCAGGTTCCAGTGCCGGCTCGCGGTCAGCAGCCAGCCGCCGTCGTCGCGCGGCTGCACCGAGAAGCGGGTGATGACCCGCTGGCCGCCCTCGGAGTCGCCGTAGAGCAGGTCCAGGCCGAGCGGGCGGCGGGCCGCGACCGCAGCCCGGGCGGGAGCGTACTGGGGATCGGCTGGATCACGGAACGCGCCCTGCCAGAACCCCATGCCGCCGGAGGGCACGTAGAAGTCCCGGGTCTGGCGGCGGAAGGAGTGCTCGTCCGGCCGGGGCGCGCCCGGCTGGTAGTCCGGATAGAACCGCCAGCCGTGCACCACCGCCATGCCCGGGCCCGCGTTGCGCAGCGAAGCCACCAGGTACACCACGCCGTCCGGGCCGTCCACGGTCTCTGCTGCGCCGCAGCCGCCCGCCACGTGCAGCCATGTGCCGTCCACGAACTGCACTTTCTGCGGCGGGTCGTGCAGCTCGGACGGCAGCAGCAGCGGCCGCAGCCCGGCGGCCAGCGACCGCTCGGCCGCCCGGGCGGCCCGGTTGGCCGAGCGGACGGACGCGAAAGTGGCCACCGCCAGCACCAGGGTCCCTGCGGCGGTGGCCAGCGAGGCGGCAGAGACCCAGTCCACGCCCAGGAGCCTAACGGCGGGCCGGTCCCGCCAGCCGCCGGCCCGCCCGGTCAGAGCCAGCTGGCGCGGGCGCTGGTGACCGGCTCACCCGCGGACGGGGTGGCCAGCTCACCGGCCCGGACCCGCTCCAGCAGGCTGCTCACCGCGCGCATGATCTCGGGCACGGCGCGGCGCAGCTCCGCGGCGTCGGCGGCGTCCGCCGGGTCCCCGCCCGCCCCGGCGCCGGCGAGCAGCTTCTCCAGGTCCGACAGCTGGCGGCCCAGCCAGCCCACCGGGTCGGCCGTGAGTTCCCGGTCGAACACCCGCGGGCCCGGTTCCCAGCCGTGCATGCCCGGGTGGTAGTGCATGCGGTCGCGGCTGCCCGGCGGCCCGGCCACCGACTCCAGCAGGTCCATCCGCCAGATCGGGTGGCCGACCCCGATCGGCACCGCGGAGTAGATCGACCCCTTGAGGTCGCCCCGCTCGAGCAGCCGCACCTCCAGCCGGACGCCGTGCTCAGCGCCTTCCTGCCCTCTGGGCGGCTGGGGGTCGACGAAGTACAGGTCGCTGATGACCACGCCGGTCCGCTCGAAGCCGAACACGTACAGCACCGGGGCGCCCTCCTCTGCCGGCAGCGGCCGCGGGGCGGCCGCAACGTTGCGACGCACCCCAGTCTGAGTGCCGCGGCCCGCCCGGGTCCAGCCGGCCCGGCGCCGGGGGCCCCGCCCTAAACTGGGAGTCAGGGAGCGAATCCCGCCCCGTTCCCATGACCGCGTGGAGTCAGTGGTGCACGCCATCTCGCATGAACTGGTGCTTGACGGTGGCGGGCACCCGGACCCGGCTGACGCGCTGGCCTCGCTCGGGGAGCAGTTCAGCTGGGCGCCCGCCGGCCGCCCGCACACTGTCCGGCGCACCTGGCTGGACACCTTCGACTGGCGGCTGCACCGGGCGGGGCTGACCCTGGAGCAGGCCAGCCGCGCCGGGCACAGCGAGCTCACCCTGGCCGGCCCGGACGCCGACCGGATCGCCGAGCCCGCGGCGCACCTGCGCTGGCCCGCCCTGGCCGGCGCGCTGGCGCCCGGCGAGCTGCGTGCCCGGCTGGGGCCGGTGGCGGGGATCCGGGCGCTGCTGCCGGTGGCCAGGGCCGTCAGCTCCGTCCGGGACCTGCGGGTGCTGAACGCCGACGGCAAGACCGTGGCCTGGCTCACGGTGGACGAGACGGCTGTCACCAGCCCGGCCGCGGCGCAGCTGCCGCCGCGGCTGACGGTCACCGCCGTGCGGGGCTACCAGGCGGAGGCGCAGCGGATCGCGCAGGCGCTGGCCAGCGTGCCCGGCGCCCGGCCCGGCAGCGGCCAGCTGCTGGAAGCGGCGCTCGCCCCGGCCGGGCACCGGCCCGGCGGCTACACCAACAAGGTCGACGTCGCCCTCAGCCCGGGCCAGCCGGCCCGGCTGGCCATGGCGGCGGTGCTGCTGCGGCTGCTGGACACGCTCGAGGCCAACGTGCCCGGCACCATCCGCGACACCGACCCGGAGTTCCTGCACGATCTGCGGGTGTCGGTGCGCCGCACCCGGTCGGCGCTCAAGCTCGCCGGCGATGTGCTGCCCGTCAGCCTGCCGCGCCGGTACCGGCCGGAGTTCAAGTGGCTCGGCGACCTCACCACCCCCATGCGGGACCTGGACGTCTACCTGCTCGGGTTCCCGGCGATGGCCAGCGGGCTGATCGCGGCCGCGCCCGCAGAGCTGGACCCGCTGCACGACCACCTGATCCGCCAGCGCGCCGCCGAGCGGCGCCTGCTCGTGGCCGGTCTGCGCTCCGCCCGGTTCACCGCCCTGGCCACCGGCTGGCGCGCCCACCTCAGCCAGGTGCGCGCCCCTGCCCGCGGCACGCCCATCCGCGACTTCGCGGCCGCCCGGATCGGCCGCGCGCACCGGACCGTCCTGGCCCGCGGCAACGCGATCACCGCGGAATCACCTGCCGAAGCCTTGCACGACCTGCGCAAACGCTGTAAGGAGCTGCGGTACCTGCTGGAGTTCTTCGCCTCCCTGCACGATCCCGCGGCCCATCAGCGGGTGCTGAAAGATCTCAAAGGCCTGCAGGACTGCCTGGGCGAATTCCAGGATGGGCAGGTGCAGCAGGAAGAGCTCCGGGCGTTCGCCGAGCGGATGAAGCCGGACGTGCCCGCCGCCACCCTGCTGGCCATGGGAGAGCTCGCCGCCCAGCTGGCAGGCCGCCAGCAGCAGGCGCGCAGTGAGTTCGCGGGCCGGTTCGCGGCCTTCGCGGCGCCGCGCGCCCAGCGCCGGCTGCGCGCGCTCAGCCCGGCGGCCGCCTCGTGAAGATCCTCGCCTCCTACAACATCAAGGGCGGCGTGGGCAAGACCGCGACCGCGGTCAACCTCGGGCACCTGGCCGCCTGCGACGGCCTGCGGGTCCTGCTGTGGGACCTGGACCCGCAGGCAGCCGCCAGCTTCCTGTTCCGGATCAAGCCGCGGGTCAAGGGCGGCGGCAAGGCCCTCATCAAGGGCAGCCGGATGATCGACGACGCGATCAAGGGCACCGACTTCGACCGGCTGGACCTGCTGCCGGCCGACTTCACCTACCGGAACCTGGATCTGATCCTGGACGCCTCCAAGCAGCCGACCCGCCGCCTCGGCAGGCTGCTGGCGCCGCTGATCGGCGAGTACGACCTGGTCATGCTGGACTGCCCGCCGGGCATCTCGCTGCTGTCGGAGAACGTGCTGCACGCGGCCGGCACGCTGCTGGTGCCGCTGATCCCGACCACCCTGTCAGTGCGCACGCTCGACCAGCTCACCGAGTTCATCGCCGGGCTGCGCGCGCCGCGGCCCGAGGTGCTGGCGTTCTTCTCGATGATCGACCGGCGCAAGCGTCTGCACCAGGAGATCGCGGAGCAGCTGCCCAGGGAACGGCCGGACGTGGCGGCGACCGCCATCCCGGCCCTGTCGGTGATCGAGCGGATGTCCACCGAGCGGGCGCCGGTCACCGCGTTCGCCCCGCGCAGCATGGCGGCGCGGTCCTACCAGCAGCTTTGGGCGGAAGTCCGCGACCGCGCCCGGTGACCACCCCGGCTCAGCGGACGAGCGACTTGCTTTTGTACTGTTTGCCGGGCTAGGAATGCCCCCTCGGAGCATTCTGTAGGAGGGTGTCCGTTCCGCAAGGGGGGCCATGTGAGCCGCGTGATGGTCCGGCTGGAGATGCAGATCTTTCCGGATCGCAAGATGTTCCGGGTGCACGACGCGACCGTGGATCCGTCGGCGCCGGGCAGCCCGCTGCCGCCGGTGGGTGCGCTCATCAGCACCAACCGTGAGCAGATGCTGGTCGGCAGCCTGCAGGAGCACAGCACGGTGCGGCTCACCATCGAGGAATGGGACAGCGCCCCGCCCAGCTTCGGCGGCGACTGGGAGGACGAGGCCAAGGCCGTCCTGTACCTGCGCGGGGAGCTGAGCGTCGACATGGGGTCGGCCGGGCGGGCGGTGGAACGGCTGCGGCTGGCCGGCGGGGTGGGCGACTACGTGGTCCGCGTGCACGCGCGCAACCGGCGGGAAGTCATCCGGATGTACGACTCGCTGTTCGACGGCGGCGTCGACCCGCTCAGCGACGACTTCCAGCAGGCGCGGCGGGCCCTCGACGGCGTGGAGGAGTACCTGCTGCAGTTCTGGCGCGGCTCCTGAGCCCGCGGTGAGCACCGCCGCCGGGCGGGCCCGGCGGGTGGCGGCCCGCCGGGCCCGTTCGCGCCCGCTCAGCTGAGGCCGGCGAAGAACTCGCGCAGGTCCCCGGTCACGAGCTCCGGATCGGTGGTGTACGCGAAGTGGCCGCCGCGGCTGAACTCGGTGTAGCGGACGATGTTGCTGGCCCGCTCGGCGCACGCCCGGATCGTCCGGAAGTCCTCGTGGAACACCGCGACCGCCGTCGGCACCGGGTTCGGCTCGTCCCGGTAGCCCGCCCCGCTGCGCGCGTCCTCGTAGTAGTGCCGGGCGCTGGACACGCCGGTCCGGGTGAACCAGTAGATGCTCACGTGGGCGAGGAAGGTGTCCGCGTCGAGGTAGTCGGCGTAGTCGCCCCAGCCGGTCCACAGCTCGGCGTTCCATGCCAGCTGCCCGGCGGGTGAGTCGGTGAGCGCGAACCCCAGCGTCTGCGGCCGGGTCTGCTGGATCTTCTGGTACCCGGCCTTGCTCTGGAAGTCCGCGGTCAGGCCGGCCAGGCTCTTGGTGTCCGCATCGGAGAACCTGGCCTGCTCGGCCGGGTCGCCGGACGGGAACGCGAAGATCTGCAGCAGGTGCACGCCGATCAGCCCGGCCGGGGCCAGGATGCCCAGTTCCCGGCCCACCAGGGCGCCCGCGTCGCCGCCGGCCGCGCCCCACCGGCCGTCGTACCCCAGCCGCTGCATGAGCGAGGCGAACGCCCTCGCCATCCGGGCGCTGTCCCAGCCCGGCTCGGTGGTGGGGCCGGAGAAGCCGTAGCCCGGCAGGGACGGCACCACGACGTGGAACGCGTGCGCGGGGTCGCCGCCGTGCGCCCGCGGGTCGGTCAGCGGCCCGATCATCCCGAGGAACTCCAGCACCGAGCCCGGCCAGCCGTGCAGGAGCAGCAGTGGCAGCGCGCCCGGCTCGGCCGACCGGACGTGCAGGAAGTGGATGTTCTGCCCGTCGATGGTGGTGGTGTACTGCGGGATCTCGTTCAGCCGCGCCTCCTGCGCGCGCCAGTCGAAGCCGGTGCGCCAGTACCCGGCCAGCCGCTGCACCGCGCCCAGGGGCATGCCGTAGGCGGTGCCGGCGCCGGCCACCTCGCCCGGCCACCTGGTCGCGGCCAGCCGCGCGGCGAGGTCGTCGAGGTCACGCTGCGGGATGCCGATACGGAACGGGGTGATCTGCGCTGATGTCGTCATGACCCTGACGCTATGGAGCTTTCCGGTCAGGTTCTGTCCTGAACTGATGGCAGTCTGGAGCGCATGTGGGAAACCTCGGCCCGGCTGCTCAGGCTGCTGTCACTGCTGCAGGCCCGGCGCGACTGGCCCGGCGCGGACCTGGCCGCCCGGCTCGGGGTCAGCGAGCGCACGGTGCGGCGCGACGTCGGCCGGCTGCGCGACCTCGGGTACCCGGTGCACGCCAGCCGGGGCACGGACGGCGGGTACCGGCTCGGCGCGGGCGCCGCCATGCCGCCGCTGCTGCTGGACGACGACGAGGCGGTGGCCGTCGCGGTCGGGCTGCGGACCGCCGCCCGCAGCCCGGTGACCGGCATCGAGGAGACGTCCGTGCGCGCACTGGCCAAACTCGAGAACATCCTGCCGTCCCGGCTGCGCCGCCGGGTCAGCGCGCTCGCCGCCTACACCGTCCCGATCCCGCCCGACTCCCCCGCGCCGCCGATCGACCCCGGGGTGCTGACCCTCCTCGCCAGCGCCTGCCGCGACCACGAGCAGCTGCGCTTCGGCTACCACTCCCACGACGGCACGGTCACCGTCCGCACGGCCGAGCCGCACCGCCTGGTCACCTGGGGCCGGCGCTGGTACCTGGTCGCCTGGGACACCGGCCGCGACGGCTGGCGCACGTTCCGGGTGGACCGGATCGAGCCGCGCACCCCGGCCGGGCCGCGCTTCACCCCCCGCGAGCTGCCGGGGGACGGCAACATCGCCGCCTACGTGGCACGCGGGGTGTCCTCAGCCGGCTTCCGGTTCCAGGCCCGGGTCACCGTGCACGCCCCCGTCGCCGTGGTCGCCGCCCGCATCAGCCCGGCGGCCGGCACCGTCGAGGCGGTTGACGGCCATTCGTGTGTCCTGGTGACGGGGGCCGACAGCGCCGAAACCGTCGCCGTCTATCTGAGCCTGCTCGACCTCGACTTCGAGGTCAGCGAGCCGCCGGAGCTGGTCGCGCGGCTCCGGACGCTGGCCGCCCGGTACGGCCGCGCCTGCGGCGCGGCCACCGGCTGACCCGGGCCCGCCGGGCGCCCGCTGCGGCCGGGCTGAGCGGTTAGTGCGAACGGGCGTGCGCGGGCGCCGCGGCCGGCGACGCCACCTGCATGCTGGGTGGCCTCTGGCTGCGCTGCGCGGTCGTCACCGCCCGCGCCCGGTGGCCGCCGGTGGCCCCCCGGTCCGGCAGGGCGCGGAACGGGATCAGCGCGTACACGATCAGTGACACGATGGCGACCGCGACCAAGGCGGCGGCCGAGCCCGCCACCCGCGCCCGCGGCATCCGGAGCACGTGCTCGGCGCCGGTCTTGCCGAACGAGGACAGCCGGGCCGCCAGGTCGGGATCCCCGCTGGCCAGGTGCTGCTCGATCTGCGCCAGGATCCGCTGCTCGTCCATGGAGAGCGCCATGGAGCCACCTCCGCCCAGCGCACCGGTACCGATCGCTTCTACTATCCCCCACTGCAAGATCTTTAGCCGCTGCCGCAGCGTTACCACCGGCCACATCTGCCGAACAGGAGTTTGACCCTTTCGAACTCCCGTTCTAACATCAGGGCCTATGCGCTGGGACAACTTGCGTGACAGCAGTGACCCCGGCAACGGGGAGCAGACCGGCCCTGCCGTGCCCGCGCTGTTCCAGCGCGGCACGGTCACCCGCACGTTCGACACCCCCGGCTTCCGCGGCATGACCTTCTTCGAGGTGCACGCCCGCTCGATCATCAACCGCGTCCCCGACGCCTCCCGCGTCCCCTTCCGCTGGACCATCAACCCGTACCGAGGCTGCTCCCATTCGTGCACCTACTGTGCAGAGGGGGAGACGCCGATCTTGATGGCGGATGGCCGGACCCGGCCTCTCCGCGAACTCCAGATGGGGGACGCAATCTATGGCACGATCCGCCGCGGCGCCTACCGCCGGTATGTGATCACTCAGGTCCTCGCACACTGGCAGACCGTCAAGCCGGCCTACCTGATCACGCTTGCGGACGGCACCCATCTCGTGGCAAGCGCTGACCACCGCTTTCTGAGCGATCGCGGCTGGAAGTATGTGACCGGCACTGAGCAGGGCGCCGCTCGCAGGCCCCACCTGACGATGAACAACGAACTCATGGGGGTAGGCGCCTTTGCGCACGCCCCTAAGGAGTCCCTCGACTACCGACGCGGCTACCTATGTGGAATGGTGCGGGGCGATGCGCACATCGGGCACTACGTACGCAAGACCGGACACCAGAACCAATTCCGGCTGGCTCTCGTTGATTGTGAAGCTCTCATTCGCACGAAGGAATATCTGGCGCACCTTGGCGTCGACGTAGTTGACTTCACGTTCTCTGAGGCGACTGCGACGCGCAAACGGATGCTGGCGATCCGCTGCAGCAGTTCCGGCCTTGTCGGCTTCATCGAGTGGCTCATCCAGTGGCCGGAGACTCCCAGCCTCGACTGGCGCAAGGGGTTCCTGGCGGGCATGTTCGACGCCGAGGGCTGCTACAGCCGTGGCATCCTGCGGATCGGGAACACCGATCCGGACATGATCAAGTGGACGCTGTCCAGCCTGCACGCTCTGGGATTCACTACGGCTGTTGACCGCACGAGCAGGACAAATGGAATGGCCTATGTCAGAGTTCCTGGCGGGCTGAAGCAACACCTCAGCTTCTTTCACATGACCGATCCGGCGATTACGCGCAAGCGGTCCATCGAGGGCACCGCCATTAAGAGCAACGCCGACCTGCGGGTGACGCGGATCGAGCCGCTCGGGGTGGAGATGCCGATGTACGACATCACCACCGGCACCGGCGACTTCATCGCCAACGGCGTGGTGAGCCACAACTGCTTCGCCCGGAACACGCACACGTACCTGGACCTGGACGCGGGGCAGGACTTCAACAGCAAGATCGTGGTGAAGGTGAACGCGCCGGACCTGGCGCGCCGGGAGCTGGCCAGGCGGCGGTCCGGCGGCGAGCACATCGCCATGGGCACCAACGTGGACTGCTACCAGCGGGCCGAGGGCCGCTACCAGCTCATGCCCGGGATCCTGTCCGCGCTGCGCGACGCCGCCAACCCGTTCTCCATCCTGACCAAGGGCACGCTGATCCTGCGGGACGCCGACCTGATCGAGGAGGCGGCGGGCGTCACCGACGTCGGGCTGGCGGTGTCGGTCGGGTCCACCGGCGAAGACCTGTGGCGGGCGGTGGAGCCGGGCACTCCGAGCCCGCTGCGGCGGCTGGAGGTGTGCGCCGAATTCGACCGGCGCGGCCTGGGCTGCGGGGTGCTGATGGGCCCGGTGATCCCGTTCCTGTCCGACTCGCCGGAGCAGCTCGCGGCGACGGTGCGGCTGATCGCCGAGGCGGGCGCCGACTATGTCAGCCCGATCGTGCTGCACCTGCGGCCTGGCGCCCGGGAGTGGTTCCTGGCCTGGCTGCGCGAGCGGCACCCGGAGCTGGTGGCCCGCTACCGGGCGCTGTACGGGCGGGGGGCGTACGCGCCCAAGGCCTATCAGGAGCAGATCACCGCCCAGGTGCGCGAGCTGGCCGGGCGGTACGGCATCGGCCGCACCCGCCGGGGCCGCCGCCTGCGGGCAACCCCGCCCCAGCCCCCCGAATCGCCCCCGCGCCCGGCGCCGGTCCAGCTGTCCCTGCTCTAACCAGTGCCGTTGCGGTGAACGGCGGGCTGCCCGCCCGCGAACGCCTCCCCGGCCGCCGGGGCATTCCGGGCCGGCACGTAAAGTTGACTGCCGTGGTAGCCGGCCAGAGCGACGAGGGCCAGCGCGCAGGCGGCAGACTCGCCGTCCGCACGGTCCCGGTCCCAGACCCTGGTGACCTGGTCACCCTTCTCCCCCAGCCTGCGGCTGTCGCCTGGATCAGGGGCGGTGAGGGCCTGGCCGGCTGGGGTGAGGCCGCCCGGATCGAGCTGCCCGCCGGTGAGGACCGGTTCGCGGCCGGGGAGAAGCTGCTCCGGGCGCTCTTCGACACCGCCGCGGTCGACGATCAGGTGGGCGTGCCCGGCTGCGGGCCGGTGGCGTTCGGCAGCTTCACCTTCGATCCCGCGTCCGACGGGTCGGTGCTGGTCGTCCCCAGCGTGGTGGCGGGCCGCCGGGGCGGCCAGGCCTGGCTCACCACCATCGGCGACGGCGCGGACCCGCTGACCCCGGTCCAGCCGGTCACCGTGCCGGCCGGGGTCCGCTGGCACGACGGCAGCCTCGCCGCCCCGCAGTGGCAGCGGGCGGTCGCCGCCGCGGTGGAGCGGATCAAGGCAGGCGTGCTGCAGAAGGTGGTGCTCGCCCGCGACCTGCACGCCACCGCGTCCGCGCCGCTGGACACCCGGGCCCTGCTGCGCCGGCTCGCCGCACGCTACCCCGGCTGCTACACGTTCTCCTGCGCGGGCCTGGTGGGGTCCACCCCCGAGCTGCTGATCTCCCAGGAGGCTGAGGAGGTCAGGTCGCTGGTGCTGGCCGGTACCGTGCCGCGGGGCGGGACGCCCGGCGAGGACGAGGCGCTCGGCGCGGCCCTGCTCGCGTCGGCCAAGGACATCGAGGAGCACTGCTACGCCGTGGACTCGGTCCGGGACGTGCTGATGCCGCTGTGCGACCGGCTGGCCATCGCGGCCACGCCGTCACTGCTGCGGATGGCGGACGTGCAGCACCTGGCCACTGAGGTGCACGGCACCCTGGCACGCGAGACCTCGGCGCTGACCCTGGCGGGCGCGCTGCACCCGACCGCGGCCGTGTGCGGCACCCCTGCCGACGTGGCGATGGAGCTCATCCGCGAGCTGGAGGGCATGGACCGGGGCCGGTACGCCGGGCCGGTCGGCTGGGTGGACGCGCGCGGCAACGGTGAGTGGGGCATCGCGCTGCGCTGCGGTGAGATCGACGGCCCGCGGGCCCGGCTGTTCGCGGGGGGCGGCATCGTGGCCGGCTCCGACCCGCAGGCGGAGCTCGCCGAGGCGCAGTCCAAGTTCCGGCCGATGCAGTACGCGATCGAAGGCTGAACCGGCCAGCCCGGGGTGGGCGGGAACCCCGCTCAGCCGCAGGCCGCCGCGGCGGCCACCGCCGCTTCGGTGAGCTGCGCGCGCAGCGCCGCACCGGCGGCACGGCCGGTGCGGACCTCCGCCACCCGCATGCCCTGGCCGGGCCGCAGGGCCCCGACCGCCTCCGCCAGCACGGCGGGCGTGTCCAGCAGCAGGTAGGGCAGGCCGGCGGCGGCGGCCAGCGCGGCCAGGTCGGCCTGGTGCGGGGTGCCGAAGACGCGCTCGAACGGGCCGGGCAGCGCCGCCTGCTCCAGGGTGGAGAAGATCCCGCCGCCGTTGTTGTTGACCACCAGCAGGGTCAGGTCCGGCTGCGGCTCGTCGGGTCCGGCGAACAGCCCGGGCGCGTCGTGCAGGAAGGCGAGGTCGCCCAGGAGCGCCACTGCCGGGCCGCCGCCCGCGCGCTGGTGTGCGAGCGCCGCGCCGGCCGCCGACGACACCAGGCCGTCGATGCCGCTCGCGCCGCGGCTGGCGAGGATCCGCAGGCCGGTGCGCGGCGCCGCGTGCTGGTCCAGGTCGCGGATCGGCAGGCTGGAGGCCGCCCACAGCAGCGACCCGGCGGGCAGCAGCGCCGCCAGGTCACGGGCCAGCCGCGGCTCGCTCAGCGCCTCCCCCGCGTCCAGCAGGGCGCCGGCGGCCTTGCAGGCGGCGGCGTCCGCTGCCTGCCAGGCGGCCAGCCAGCCGCTCCCGCCGGGCGGGCCGCCGGTGAGCCGCGGGGCACCGGTCAGCCGCACGGCCTGCGCGACGTCGGTGGCGCCGCGGGCCGGGTCGGCCCAGCGGCCCGGGCCCTGGGTGATCACGACGTGCCGGGCCGCCCCGGCGCGCAGGAACGCCTGCTGCGGCCGGGACAGCCCGGGACGGCCCGCGCTGATGAGCAGGTCCGGCCGGCGGCTGGCCAGGAACTCCGGGGATGCGAGCAGGTACTGGTAGGCGCCCAGCGCGCAGGGCCCGCGCCGGGCGCCTGACGACGGCTCGGCCAGCACCGGCCAGCCCGCCTCCTCGGCGAGCCGCAGCAGCGGTTCCGGGGCGGCGCCGTCGCCGGCCACCACCACCCCCCGCTCGGTCCACGGCACCGCCAGGGCGGGCGGCGGCCCGGCGGCTGCGATCGCGGTCCAGGCGGCGCCGCCGGGCCGTCCGTGCAGCGGCTCCGGCCAGCCGCCCGCTTCTCCCCCGCCGCTGCCCGGCGCGGGCACCAGCGGCTCGCGCAGCGGCATGTTCACGTGCACCGGCCCGGGCAGGCCGCCGCCGGCGCCGGCCGCGGCCGCCCAGGCCCGGCATGCCAGCGAGCGCCAGTAGGCGTTCATGCCCGGCCGGGCCTCTGGCACGCCGGCCTCGCTGAACCAGCGGACCGCCCCGCCGTAGAGCTTGAGCTGGTCGATGGTCTGGTTGGCGCCCGTGCCGCGCAGCTCCGGCGGCCGGTCGGCGGTCAGCACGAGCAGCGGCACCGCCGACTCGTCGGCCTCGATCACCGCGGCGTGGAAGTGCGCCGCGGCCGTGCCGGACGTGCACACCACCGCGGCGGGGCGGCCGCTGGCCTTGGCCAGGCCGAGTGCGAGGAACGCCGCTGACCGCTCGTCGAGCCGCACGTGCAGGCGCAGGTCACCGGCGCGTTCCCACAGCGCGAGCGCCAGCGGGGCGCTGCGCGAGCCGGGCGCGAGCACCGCTTCGGTCAGGCCGCACCGGATCAGCTCGTCGACCACGGTGGCCGCGAACGCGGTGGCCGGGTTCACCGCTGGTCCAGGAAGGCGGCCGCCGCCCGGGCCCGCGCCCGCCACGGCGCCGGGTCGGCCTCGAAGGCGGCGAGCCGGCCGAGGTCAACGGCGGGCCGCCGCACCGGCAGCGCGCCGTCCCGGGCGGCCAGCGGCTCGGCGGTCACGTCCCCGGTCAGCAGGCTCATGGTGGCCAGGCCGCAGGCGTAGGGCAGCTCGGGCAGGGCGGCGGCCAGCGCGACCCCGGCGGCCAGGCCGGGTGAGGTCTCGACGGCGCTGGACACGACCACCGGCAGGCCGCACGCCTCGGCGATGCGCAGCGCGCCGCGCACGCCGCCCAGCGGCTGGGCCTTGAGCACCACGATGTCGGCGGCGCCCGCCGCGCGGACCGCCAGCGGGTCCTCGGCGCGGCGGATGGACTCGTCGGCGGCCAGCGGCACCGTGACCCGGGTGCGCAGCTCGGCCAGCTCGGCCAGGGTGGCGCAGGGCTGCTCGGCGTACTCGAGGCCGAACCTGCCCAGGGCCCGCAGCGCACGCTCGGCCTGCGCCACGTCCCAGGCCCCGTTGGCGTCCACCCGGATCTTCCCGGCCGGGCCGAGCGCGTCCCGCACCGCCTCCACCCGGGCGATGTCCTCGCCGAGCCGGTCCGCCAGCGTCTGGCCGGGCGCGGGCCGCTCCGCCACCTTGACCTTGGCGGTGGCGCAGCCGGAACCGGCCACGATCGCGTGCGCCTGCTCCGGGCCGACCGCGGGCACGGTGACGTTGACCGGCACCCGGTCACGCGCGGGCTCCGGCCAGCCGGTGACCGCCGCCTCCAGCGCGCAGGCCAGCCAGCGGGCGCACTCGGCCGGCCCGTACTCGGCGAACGGCGAGAACTCGCCCCACCCGGCCGGGCCCTCGATCAGCGCGCCCTCGCGGACGGTGATGCCGCGGAAGCGGGTCCGCATCGGGATGGCATAGGCCCGCAGCGACGGCAGCAGGTCCGCGAGCAGGCCGGCGGCGGGCTGGATCACCGCGGTCACGGCCGGTGCGGGTACCCGGGGCACGCCGCCCCGCCGTCCGGACCGGGCCGCTTCCAGTCGGTCACGTCATGCCCCTCCCGGTTCGTCCCTGCTGCGCCGTTAACCTTACGACGATGACCGATCGCCCCCTGCACGCACTCCTGCTGCCGCCCGCGGACCGGCGGCTGCTGCCCGCGCTGGCCGCCGCCCTGGACGGCACGGGCCCGGCCATCCTGCCGCTCGACGCCGGGCTGCCGCCCGGCCGGGTCGCCGCGATGCTGGAGGCTTTCACGCCGGCCGCGGTGCACACCCCGGACGGCGTCAGGCCGGGCCCGGCGGGGGCCGGCGGCGGCGTGCCGGGCGAGGTGGCGGTGGTGATCGCCACCTCCGGATCGACCGGGGAGCCCAAGGGGGCGCAGCTCACCGCGGCGGCGCTGCTGCACTCGGCCCGCGCCAGCCTGGAGCGGCTGGGTGCCCGGCCGGGCAGCCGGTGGCTGTGCCCGCTGCCCACCAGCCACATCTCGGGGCTGGGGGTGCTGACCCGGTCGCTGGTCGCCGGCACGGACCCGGTGGTGGTTCCGCGGCTGGCGGACGGCGCCGACCCCGCCGCGTGGGGGTGCGGCTACGTGTCGCTGGTGCCGACCCAGCTGCGGCGGCTGCTGGACGCGCGCGCCGAGCTGGCCTCGTTCGAGGGGATCCTGCTCGGCGGGGCCGCCGCCCCGGCCGGGCTGCTGGCCGCGGCGCGGGCCGCCGGGGCCCGGGTGGTCACCACCTACGGGATGTCCGAGACCTGCGGCGGGTGTGTCTACGACGGGGTCCCGCTGGCCGGGGTGCCGGTGCGGGCCGCCGCGGACGGCCGGCTCCAGATCGGCGGGCCGGTGGTCTTCGCTGGCTACCGGGGCCGCCCGGACCTGACCGCCGCGGTGCTGGCGGACGGCTGGTTCACCACCTCGGACGTGGGCGCGGTGGACGCGGCGGGCCGGGTGACCGTGCGGGGCCGCGCCGACGAGATGATCAACACGGGCGGTGAGAAGGTGGCCCCCGGCGAGGTGGCGGCGGTGCTGGAGACCTGCCCGGGCGTGGCCGAGGCGGTGGTGGTGGGCCAGCCCGATCCCGAATGGGGGGAACGGGTCACCGCCGTGGTGGTGGCAGCCGACCTGGCCGCCCCGCCCAGCCTGGCCGCGCTCCGGGACCAGGTGCGGGACCGGATCGCCGGCTACGCGGCCCCCCGCGCCCTGGTGCTGGTGCCCGCCATCCCGCTGCTCCCCTCCGGCAAGCCGGACCTGCCCGCCCTCCGCACCCTGCCAGCCCAGCAGACGGTGCGCCCCGGCCCAAGCGACCCAAAGGACCGCGGAGCCACCCGGACAACGGGCGATCAGCCGGAGGGGGCGCGGTAGCGCCCAGGCCCGGGCGAGCCAAAGGGCCGCGCCGCCGTCTGGACTGACGAGCGAGGCGACGAAGGAGCCGGAGCGAGGAGGGAAGACGGCGGGCTCGAGCGGCCCGGAGGCGAGCGAGGGCCAGAAAGAGCCCGGAGGCGAGCGCGGGCCAGAAGAAGGCGCGCGGGAACAATCGCGGAGGCAAAACGTTACTAGATAGTGCCCGCGCCTCACAGTATCAAGCGCGACCCGATCGCGCCGCCGGCGCGGCCCGGGGGGCGTGGATCTGATGTGCGCCGGGCGCGCTCAGGGAGGGGAGGTGCCTCATGCCGAGGACCGCGACTGCCGCCGCTGCGCGGACTTCTGGCGACGCCGCCATGGCGCGTGTGGACAAGCTGATCCGGCGTGGCCGCCGGCAGGGTGAGCTGTCCCTGCCGGAGCTGCGGGCAGCCTTCAAGGAGGCGGGCATCTCTGCCGCGGACGGGCGCGGCATCCTGCGCGAGCTGGCTGACGCCGGGGTCCGCCTGGGCAATGAGGAAACCGAGACTCCCGCTCGCAGGAGCGGGCGAACGGCGAAGGACACGATGACTGTCACGACCACCCAGCCTGCTGCCGAAGCCGTAGTCCTCGATGACCTGGATGTGGCCGCTGAGGAAGCGGAGGCCGCAGCGCTGGCCGCTGCCCCGGCCAGCAGCCCCGAGGCCGACCTGGACGACCAGACGTCCGCGATGGGTGACTCGGTCCACACGTACCTGAAGTCCATCGGCCGCACCAGCCTGCTCACGGCCGAGCAGGAGGTGAACCTCGCCAAGCGGATCGAGGCCGGCCTGTACGCCGAGCACAAGCTGGACACCGAGCCGGACCTGCCCGCGGCCTACCGGGCCGACCTGGCGCTCGTCGCGGAGGACGGCCGCCGGGCCAAGGCGCACATGCTGGAGGCGAACCTGCGGCTGGTGGTGTCGGTCGCCAAGAAGTACAGCGACCGCGGGCTGTCCCTGCTCGACGTGGTCCAGGAGGGCAACCTGGGCCTGATCCGGGCGGTGGAGAAGTTCGACTACACCAAGGGCTACAAGTTCTCCACCTACGCCATGTGGTGGATCCGGCAGGCGATCCAGCGCGGGTTCGCCGACTCCGCGCGGACCATCCGGCTGCCCGTGCACGTGCTGGAGATGCTCAGCAAGCTGAGCCGGGTCGAGCGGGACATGCACCAGCGGCTCGGCCGCGAGCCCACCCCGGAGGAGCTGGCCGTCGAGCTGGACCGCACGCCGGACCAGATCGAGGAGCTGCTGCGCACCAGCCGGCAGCCGATCAGCCTGGACTCCACCATCGGCGAGGACGGCGAGACCAGCATCGGCGACCTCATCGAGGACGTGGACGCGCCGGAGGCCTCCGAGCTGGTGGACCGCCAGCTCATGGCGGACCAGCTGCGGCACGCGCTCGACGCGCTGACCCCGCGCGAGGCGACCATCATGTCCATGCGGTTCGGCCTGTATGACGGGAACCCGCACACGCTGGACGAGATCGGCCGCGCGCTGGGCCTGACCCGGGAGCGGATCCGCCAGCTGGAGAAGCAGTCCCTGTCCAAGCTCCGCCACCCGAGCCGCGCCCAGCCGCTGCTGGACTACGCCAGCTGAGCGCTCGATCACGAAGGCCCGGCCGTTCCGGCCGGGCCTTCGCCGTGCCCGGGCCGGGCCGGCCATGGGCCCCCCGGTCCGGGACGTTTGGCCGATGCCGCGCGCCAGCGCCGCACGGTGTGCTGGCTGGGTGAATCTGCGCAGCTCAGCCGTTGCCGTGCGGACGCCCCACGTGGACGTGACCGCCCGGCCGTTCATCGTCATCTGGGAATCGACCACGGCCTGCCAGCTGGCGTGCCGTCACTGCCGGGCCGAGGCGCAGCCGCAGCGCACCCCGGATGAGCTCACCACCGGCGAGGCCGCGGACCTCATGCGCCAGGTGGCCGCGTTCGGCCGCCCGGCGCCCCTGTTCGTGATCACGGGCGGCGACCCGTTCCAGCGGCCGGACCTGTTCGAGCTGATCCGGCTCGGCACCGAGGCGGGCCTGCGGGTCGCGGTCTCCCCGTCGGGCACGCCCAGCCTGACCCCGGGCAACCTGCTGGCGCTGCACGCGGCCGGCGCGGTCGCCGTGTCGCTGAGCCTCGACGGCTCCACCCCGGCCGTGCACGACAGCTTCCGGGGTGTGGACGGCGTGTACCGGTGGACCCTGGCCGGCTGGCGGGCCGCCCGGGAGATCGGCCTCAGGGTCCAGATCAACACCACCGTCAGCGGGCACAACCTACTGGACCTGCCGGGCATCGTGAAGCTCGTGCACGCCTACGGCGCGATGACCTGGAGCGCGTTCCTGCTGGTGCCGACGGGCCGCGGCAGGGCGCTGGAGGAGCTGTCCGCCAGCGAGGTCGAGGACGTGCTGAACTTCGTGTACGACGCGGGCGCGGCGATCCCGGCGAAGACCACCGAAGCCCACCACTTCCGCCGGGTGGCCATCCAGCGCCGCATCCTGGCTGCCCGCGGCGCGGACCACGTGCGCGAGCTGGGGCTGGGCCCGCTTTACCTGCTGCTCCGGCACCGGCTGCATGAGCTCGGCGCCGACACCGGCGACCGGCGGTCCCGGCGCCCGCCGATGGACGTGAACGCGGGCCGCGGGTTCGTGTTCGTGTCCCGCAACGGGACCGTGTACCCGAGCGGTTTCCTGCCGCAGCCGGCCGGCAACGTGCGCACCGAACCGCTCACCGGCATCTACCGCGACTCGCCGCTGCTGGCGGGGCTGCGTGACCCCGACCTGCTCGGCGGGCGCTGCGGCGCCTGCGAGTTCCGCACGGTGTGCGGCGGCTCCCGCTCGCGTGCCTTCGCCGTGACCGGCGACCCGCGGGGCGAGGAGCCGTGGTGCTCCTACCAGCCGGGCAGCTTCCCCTACCAGGACGACCTGCGCGGCTACCTGCCGGCCGCAGCCTCGTGAGCTGCCCGCTGGTCAGGACCGGGCCGGGGCGACGTGAGCGAAGGTGCCGAGCACCAGGTCCCAGAACCGGCCGGTGTCGATGGACAGGGCGACGAGCGCGTTGGGGTCGGCTGCCCGGAAGCTGGTGACGGTCATGCCGGCGGTGTGCCGTCCCGCGGTCTCCACCTCCACCCGGGCCCGCTGGCAGCCGAACAGGCCCGGCTCGGCCACCAGCGCCACCGCGCACACGTCGTGCACGGGCGGGTCGTGCCCCGCCGCCAGCGGGCTGAGCACGCCCGGGTCGGGTTCGGCCTGGTAGCCGGCCAGCACCGGCAGCAGCAGGTCGCTGCCGAGCCGGCCCAGCCCGCGCATCCGCTCCCGGACCGCGGGGGTGGCCCGGGCCTGCAGCGTGACATCCAGGCCGACCATGGTGACCTGCCAGCCCGCGCGGAACACGATCGCGGCGGCTTCCGGGTCGCAGGCGATGTTGAACTCCGCGGCGGGGGTGACGTTGCCGCGGCCGGCTGACCCGCCCATGATCACGAAGTCCGCGACCTGGGACACGATCCGCGGCTCACGGCGCACGGCCAGCGCGATGTTGGTCAGCGGGCCGGTCGCGATCAGCGTGATCTCGCCCGGGGCGGCGCCGATGGTCTCGATCAGGAAGTCGGCGGCGTGGCCCGGCCGGGCCCGGCCGCCGGGGTCCGGCAGCCGGGCGCGGCCGAGCCCGGACAACCCGTGCACGCGGCTCGCGTCGATCTCCGGGCCCAGCAGCGGCCCGGGGCTGCCCGCCACCACCGGGACCCCGCCGCGGCCGAGGAACTCCAGGACGGCGAGGGCGTTGGCGGTGGTGCGGGCCAGGCTCACGTTGCCCGCCACCGTGGTGACGCCGCACAGGTCCAGGCCCGGGTGGCCGCAGCCGAACGTCAGCGCGAGCGCGTCATCGATGCCCGGGTCACAGTCGATGATGATCTTGCGGGGCGCCGCGGGCGCCGGCGGCGGGGCGGCTGCGCTCACCGGGTCAGGCTATGCAGCGGGCCCGCCCCGATCAAGGACAGCAGGGGTCTCACCCGGTGGCGTGCAGCCACCGGACCGGGGCACCCTCGGCGGCGCACCGGAACGGCTCCAGTTCGTCGTCCCACGGCTGCCCGAGCAGCCGGGACAGCTCCTCCTCCAGCGCGGCCGCGCGGTCGGCCGGCTCGGCTACCGCGGCGCGCAGGCCGCCAGGGCGGGTGCCCGGGGTGCGGGCGAGCACCCCGGTGGCGGTGGCCGCCGCCACCGTCATGGCCGCCCGCAGCCGGTTCTCGGGGATGAGGATGTCGCCGCTGGCGCTCACGACCGCCGAGAAGATTCCCAGGTCAGGGGTGTCGCTGTAGCGGACAGCGTCACAGCCCGGGCTGGCCTCCTCGGTGACCTCGAAGCGCAGCCGGTTCCACCCGGCCAGCTCGGACGCGATCGCGCCGGAGATGCCGGGCCGCCCCTGCCAGGTCAGCTCGGCCCGGAGCGCGCCGGGCGCCGCCGGCTGGCTCACCCAGGGCAGGTCCACGGTCACGCCGAGAACCCCCGCCACTGCCCACTCGATGTGCGGGCACAGCGCCGGGGGCGCAGAATGAATCTGCAGCACGCCACGTACAGACACCAGGCCTCCTGCGAGCGAACGAGGTGCGCCTTCCCCAACGACCTCGCCGCCCCGGTGACCGGTGCCGCGCCGTGCTACTGCTTCCGGCTCGTATTCTGCCCCAGCGGTCCCCGCTTACACCAGCACTTACCGCGTGTCGCGGCGGCATGATGTAGTGGACCCGTGGCTCTCAGCCAGCACCCGCCGGGCAGCGCCGCCGGGTTGGCCGACCGCGACGTGACCGGGCTGCTGTTCGTCGCGGACATGTACGCGGTCCAGCTCGACCAGCTGGCCGGCGCGCTGGGCGTGGGCGAGCCGCGGGCGCGGTCGGCGGCCGCCCGGTGGCGGCACGCCGGGTACGCCGAGACCGCCCGGATCGGGCCCGGCCGGGCGTGGCTGTGGCTGACCCGGGCCGGGCTCGCCGCCTGCGGCCTGCCCTACCGGCCGGTGCCGCCCGCCCTGTCCCGGCTGGCTCACCTGCGGGCGGTCACCGCGGTCCGGCTCGCGCTGCAGGCCGCCCCCGCCTACCAGCAGGCCGCGGCGTACTGGCGCAGTGAACGCCGCCTGCGGGCCCGCGCGGGCAGCCGGGCCGGGTTACGGGAGCACCTGCCCGACGGCGAGGTGCACTGGCCGGACGGCGCCGGCGTGCCGTGGGCCGGCGAGTGCTGGGCGGTCGAGGCGGAGCTGACCCGCAAGACCGTCGCCCGGACCGCGGCGATCATGCGGGAGATCCTCACCCGCACCGGCGACTACGGGTGCCCGGCGGCCGACGCCCGGGTGCCCGGGCGGGAGCCGCGGCATGCCCGGGTGCTGTACGTGTGCTCGCCCGCCGCGCTGCCGGCGGTGACCCGGGCCGCGGCCGCGCTCGGCGCCCTGGCGGGCCGGGTCGAGACCCGGCTGCTGCCGGCCGGGGCAGGGCTGCCCGGTGACCCGGCGGGTGACGGCGTGAAGCATCCTCAGGTGCGCGCGCCGCAGGCGCCGGGTCACGGTGCTGCCCTGCGCGCCTCCGGCACGACCCAGCGAGGACGCGAAGCGCCGCAGCGGTGTCCCGGCGCCGGGGACCAGCCTCGCGAAGCCAGCGAGGTGTTCGATGGCGCGCCTCCGTGCGTCATGCCGGAGGCATGCCCGCAGGCACCGTGCCCCGCGAGCGAGGCAGACAAATGATCCGCCGGTACCTGATCCTGCTGGCGGCGCTCGCGGCGGCCCGGCTGCTGGCGCGGCTGGCGAAGACGGCGCTGGCGGTGGCGGTGCTGGCCGCGGCCGCCCCGGTCAGCCTGGCCGCCGCGGTGGCGTTCACGCTGGCCTGGCGGCGCGGCTGGCCACCCGGGCGGCTCTACCGGGCCGCGCTGTGCTGCCTGCCGATGGTCGCGGTGTGGCTGGCCGCCACCGCGCTGGCGGGCCGGTCCTGGCTGGCGGTGGCCGCCGCGCCCGCGCACGCCTGGCTGGCCATGTGGCATCAGGCCGCTGCCGGGTCGGTGGCACTGGCGGCCGTCACCGTCGCGCCGCCCGCGGTGCCGCTCGGGTTCCTCGCCGCGGGCCTCGCCTGGTCGCGGCGGCTCGCGGTGATGCAGGCGGGCGCGGCCGGCCTGTCCCCCGGCTCGGCGGTGGCGTTCGACCGGCGGCAGTGGCGTCATCAGGTGCGCGCGGCCCGCGCCCGGATCGCCGCGCCGGGAGCCGTCCCGCTGCTGTCCGCGGGTGGCGCCGTCGTGCCCGGCGCTGTGATCCGGGCGGTGCGGCACCCGGCCGGGCCGCTGGCCCTGCTCCCCTACCAGCGGCTGCGTTCCCACCAGGTGGTGATCGGCACCACCGGCACCGGCAAGACCACGCTGCTGCTGCGGCTGTGGGCCGGCTTCCTGGCGCGCGGGCTGCAGCGGCACGCGGCCGGCGCCGGGGCGCGGCCGCTGCTGGTGGTGCTGGACTGCAAGGGCGGGGCGGACTCGCGCCGGGTCGCTGACCGGGCGCGCCGGGTACTGCGCGAGGCGGGCGCCCGCGCCACCGCCGTGTGGCCGGACGAGGCGACGCTGTCCCTGTGGGCGCTGCCGCCCGGCCAGCTCGTGACCACCCTCACCGACATGATCGAGCACGGCAGCGGGGCCGCAGCCTATTACGCGGACGTGCTGGAGGCCGTGGTGGCGCTGGCGGTGGGCGCGCCCGGCGGGCCGCCCGGCAGCGCGGCGGAGTTCCTGGCCCGGCTGGACGCAGGCTGGCTGGCGGCGGCCTACGCCGGCAGCGGCCGGGCCGGCGACGCGGACCTGCTGCGGTCCGCGTCCGGGCACATCACCGATGTCGCCCTGCGCTTCCGCACGCTGCTGCGCCGGCTGGGCAGCGGGCTGGACGGGCCGGGCGGCTTCGCCGACGCGGACGCCTGGTACTGCATCCTGGAGGGCACCGATGAGGTGCCGGTGGCCGAGGCGCAGGCCCGCGCGCTGGTGGACCTGCTGGCCGGCTACGCCGCCCGCGGCGGCGGCCGGCACCGGGAGATCCTGCTGGCGGTGGACGAGTTCAGCGCCGTGTCCCGGCGGCTGCCGATCTGGCAGCTGTACGAACGGGCCCGCTCGCTGGGCCTGGCCGTCCAGGTGTCGGCGCAGTCCTGGCAGGGGCTGGCGGCGGGCGAGGACGAGCGGTACCGGATCGCCGCGACCGCGGAGGGCGGCATCTGGCTGCTGCGCACCCCGCACCCGGAGCCGGTGACCGCGCTGGCCGGGCGCAGGCAGGTGACCGGAACCACCCGCCGGCTGCTCGGCACCGGGCGGTGGGGCAGGGAGGGGTCTTCCCGCACCCGCGAGGTGCCGGTGGCCGATCCGGAGCTGGTCCGGGCGCTGGATGTCGGCCAGGCCGCCTACCTCTACCGGGGCGGTGTGACGTTCATCCAGGTCAAACGGGTGGTGGCTGCCCCCGCCGCGCTCAGCCCGGCGCAGGCCCCGGCGGCGCGGCCAGCTGCGCCCGCGCCGTCCGCCCCGCCCGCGCGGGCGGGCCTGCCGGATGCCGGGCCCTTCCTGGACGAGGTCTTCGGCGAGGCACCGGCATGACCCCGCCCGACCCGTTCGCCGCGCTGGGGCTGCCCGCCCGGGCGGACGTGACCGGCGACGATGTCCGGGCCGCCTGGCGCCGCATCGCCGCGGCCACCCACCCCGACCGCGCCGACGGCGGCGATCCCGCCCGGTTCGCCGCGGCGGCATCGGCGTACAGCGTGCTTCGCACCGCCACCGGGCGCGGCGAGGCGCTGGCCGACCTGGCCGGGGCGCACCGCCGGGCCTGGCCGGGCCGCCGGGCCGGGCGGGTCTCCCGGGCGGGGCGGGCACGCGGGGCCCGGGCCGGCCTGGCCGGCCGGGCG